>JAFAXQ010000043.1 GCA_019240835.1 Ktedonobacteraceae bacterium | reverse complement strand
AGGGAGACTTAACATATTCTAAGAGAGAAGTAGCATCCATCAAGGTGTGAGCATCTCCACAACGGAGGAAATTATGGACCATACGGTGACGTTAAGCCGGCTCTTTGTCGGCATTCAGGATGATCTCGACCAAGTCGATGCACTCTTTCAGGAGAGATCCACTTCTGGACTTGATATTCTCAATTCTGCTTCGATGCATGTATTGGGAGCGCAGGGGAAACGTCTCAGAACGGCATTGACACTGCTTTCAGGAAAGCTACACACCTATCGCTTCGAGAAACTTCTTCCTCTGAGCGTGGCTTTCGAGATGGTCCATCTCGCCACACTGATCCACGATGATATTGTAGACGAGGCAAAAACGCGCCGTGGCCTTCCCACGGTAAACACGCTTTGGGGCGATAAGATTGCTCTTCTCTTAGGAGATTATTTCTTTGCCAAAACGGCTGGTCTGATTGCTGATGTAAGGGATCATCGTATTGATCAGCTCTTTTCGGACACTGTGGCAACCGTATGTGAAGGCAGTATCTTGGAGATGATGACTGCAGGACGCATTGACCTGACGCCCGATACGTACTATGAGAAAATTAGACATAAAACAGCTTGTCTCATTGCAGCTTGTAGCAAGGGCGGTGCAATTGCGAGCAACGCTTCCGATGAAGAAATTGGCCTGCTCTACGAATATGGCATCAATCTTGGTACTACCTTTCAAATCATTGATGACATACTAGACTATACGAAGGACCAGTCAACCATTGGAAAACCTGCTGGAAACGACCTGCGCCAGGGTATGGTCACTCTTCCGCTGATTTATGCACTACAGGAACATCCGCAGAATGGCCACTACGAACAGGTACACGACCTGCTCATCAGTACAACACGTAAAGAAGATGACATACAGGCGGTCGTTGCTTGGGTGAACAGCGGATATGGCATTCAGCGTGCCCTTACCGATGCTCACACCTATAGCTATAAAGCAAAAGAGGCACTCTACCACTTTCCACCCTCTCCAGACCGCGCTGTGCTTGACAAATTAGTCGACTTTGTCATAGCACGTAATCGCTAAAGAGGAATGAACGTGTGTTGTAGGGCACGGCTGCTCTCCACAACACATATTCACTGTGTCGGCCATACAGGACTATTGCTATGAGCACAAAAAACTTGTTAAAAGAGAAGTTTCAGCAGAGCGGCGGCAAGCGGCCCTATGTGCAGCGCCTCTTTGGCCGTATCGCACGCGTCTATGACCTCATGAATCATCTTATGACCTTTGGTCTGGATGGCTATTGGCGTGCATTTGCTGCACGTTGCCTAGCGCTCGGGCCTGCAGAAACAGGGCTTGACTTGGGCACAGGAACAGCCGATTTGTCGATAGCCGTTATTCGCGCTAGCGGACAATGCACGCACATGATCGGCATGGATATTACTCCACAAATGCTCGAGCAAGGTCGCATTAAGGTAGCTCGGCTAGGGCTACAGGACCGTATCGACCTTCGCCTTGGAGATGCTGAGCACATCGACTTGCCCGATAACAGCGTTGATGGTTGTTGCTCAGCTTTTACCATGCGTAACCTTACGGATATTCGCCTAGGCTTCCGTGAGACACTACGCGTCGTACGCCCTGGTGGCCGCGTTGTCTGTTTGGAGATCAGTCATCCTCCCGGAAAAATCTTCGGAGCGCTCTTTTTCTTCTACTTCTACAAGCTCGTGCCGCTCCTGGGCACCATCATTGGGAAAGCATTCGAGGAGTACACCTACCTACCGCACTCACTTACCAACTTTCCCGATGCCGTGTCACTGCAAAAAATCATGGAAGAGTCTGGTTGGAGCGATGTACATTTTCATCGCCTCACAGGCGGTATTGTTGCTGTCCACGTAGCGACAAAGCGCGCATAACGCTCACATTAGCCCAAGGCTCAGTAAGACCAGCGCGATCACGACACCAACATGGTGACAAGGCAGAATAGCGCATCTTGCACATCACGGCCCCCTTATGGAGCGCAAGGGCCTACGATACGTGCAGGAGCGCGGGCATCACGCGTAGAGTGGTGGCGACCCCTGGCGGGCACCCTACTTAAGTACAGGCAACTCGCGCCTGATCTCGAAGTGCAATTGCTTGTGTGCAGCGCGCAGCGCCTGTTCCACCTCAGCGGGCGTATCGCCACGGGCAAAAATGAAGCCTAGGTAGCTTGCGCCCTCTGGCAGTGGCACGAGTTGATGGTGCAGCTTTGCGGTGATCTGTACGCCCGTAATCAGTGGCACAGCTTCGGCAGCCTCCACTCCATGTACGGCCTTAAGTATGCCCGCGGCAGGAATAGGTATCATCATTACACCGGCCGCGTGCTTGTCACGCTCAATTGATGCAATCTGCTCACCTATGGCGTGGCGCAGGATCAGTTCCTCGAGACACATATCGGTACCGAACTGCAGGATAGTTGAACATAGTCCTCCGATGGAACGCCCGGCTATCTCTAGCATCCACGGCCCCTGCTCGTTTACGCGTAGTTCCGCGTGAACTGGTCCTTCATGCAATCCTAGGCAAGCAGCGGCTAGCGCAACGCAGCGAGCAATCTCCTGCTGTGTGCTCTCGGCAAGACGTGAAGGCGTCGTATAAATGGTCTCTTCAAAGAATGGGCCATCGAGTGGATCAGGCTTGTCGAACAGCGCCAGCACCTTGAGCTGTCCAGATGTCAGCAAACCTTCCAGAGCAACCTCAAAACCGGGGATGAAATCCTCAACCAGCATAGCCGTCTCGTGCTCCATGTAGCCTTCAGACAGCAAGAGGTGTTTCAAACGCTTGAAAGCGGCAACAAACTCGGTTGGCGTATCTGCACGTATCACGCCACGGCTGCCCGAGAGGCGTAAGGGCTTGACGACACATGGATAGGAAACCTGCTCAGCCACCCATTCGGGATTCTCGCTCAACAAGAATGGGCGAAAGAGAGGACAGGGAGCGCCGCCAGCGGACATCAAGCGCCGCATCATCAGCTTATCACGCGCAGCCTCCGCTGCTTGCGGCGAGTTGTGAGCAAGCCCTAACACAGCATTGGCACGAGCGGCAAGCTCAGTGGCGCGATCATCCACTGAGAGAATGGCACGCAGAGGATGTTGTTGGGCAAAGGCGACAATGGTTTGCAGCGACTTCTCGATGTCCAGAAAGTCTACAGCAAGGGGTACATGCCAGTAGTCGGCGAGCGTTTCAGGCAGATCAATGCCCACCACGACCTCCAAGTTGAGCTGCTGTGCAGCACTCAAAAACGCTCCAGCGCGATAGGTTGCTGGCGACATAAGTAATAAAATGCGTGTGCGCTTGTTCTGCGTGTCATCTTTTGTCATTATCTACACACCATCACATTCCTCGACTTTTTGGCTGCTGTTAGTCGATGTGATTATAACATACTATAACCCATAGAAGCTGCACCCTTCTTGCCCATCATGCGTGTGAGTATGCCCATGACGCAGCGGTGTTCTGTTGTGATGACGGATAATGACGTGCGTGATCTCTTCCAATTTGGCGGGTGACCACTGCGCGAAATGATCCCAGGCGCTCGTCTGCCAGTCATCGACTACCCCGGTCGCAGAAATCCAGGGTGGCAGGTTCACTAGCAGGTAGTCTGCTAGGGCATGCACAAACGGCTCGTAGATCTGTCGCAGCGCGGCGAGCTGCTGTTCCGCATCCTGTCCATGCTGTAGCCTGAGTCCGACTTCGGCAAGAGCAGCACGCATGCGAGCAAAATCCTGCGAGGGGAGACGTTGACCTTCGATAGCTTTGGGAGTTGTGCCGAAAACCTGCGCTAGATCAACGGCTGTGTGACGGGCAATCGCGAAGGTGAAGCGCGCCGTCGGTGTGGAAATCCCCTCGAAGCCTACAATCAGCAAGGCACAGGTATCCAGGGTCGTGGTTAGGGCCGCCAGCCACGACTGCCGCTCGTGCTGGGAACGGTAGTAGGTCAGGACAGGGTAGGAGATATGGCTCTCCAGTACCTCGGCGCACCATCGTTCCCACTCGCACAGGTAGCGAACAAGCTCCTCTATATGCTCTTCGCGATAGTGTCGACGCAACAATTCGGTAGCGCTTGGCGGTGAGCCAGCACGTGCATCGAGCAAAGAGATGCTGATCTCACGGCGCGAAAATGCCTGATAGATTACCGGGACATACCCAATCACAAGGGCGAGAAAAGCAAAACCCGTTCCTGCCTCTGCAACGGCAAGGAATCTTCCAAGTCCGCTAAGTGGGACCACGTCGCCAAATCCCAAAGTAATGAACGTCACCCCGCTCATATAGAGATAGGTGGCAAAGGTGAGGATCTTTTCCGGCGCACTGATTGCTAAACCACAGCCCCACTCAAGAAATGCGAAACCCAACATGAGCAGCGCTGCCCAGACAAGCAGTAAGAGGATGACCGAAAGGGGACCAAAGTAACCCAGGTAAAACTCGCGCCGATTGCCCGCACGTAACTTGCGTGCTAATGATGACCAGAGCTGCCATGTGGATAGGTAAAACAGACGCGACAAACTAAAACGTCGCGAGATCTTGCGCGGTAAGACAACTGCCTCAAAACCGTTCTGCAGGACAGCAGCAATGAGCAACAGACCAACAATGATGGCACAAACTCTCATAGGATGATTCCTTTGCTCACAAAAATACAGACTTCCTTGGTTTGCAGCGAGGAAGTCTGTCGACCGCAAAAACCTGACGCGACATACTAGTTTATTGCCGATGACTAGTTACGCTACTAATCAATCATCCTTAGGGGCATCTCTCTCATCGCTCTGCTGAGCTGTACTTGTGGGTGCTGCTTGTGAAGTATCTTTTGCAGTTTGCTTCTCGACAAGGGAAGCTTGCTTTTTCGGTGGTTCCCATCCAGGAGCACGAGAAACAATCATCGACATCATACGCCCTTCCATTACTGGCGTACGCTCGATAGTGACTGTCCCTTTCAACACTTCTGCGATCTCGTCTAACAACTTACGACCAAGATCCGGGTGGCGCATCTCAGCTCCGCGGAATTGAACGCTCACTCTGACCCTGTCGCCGTCAGCCAGAAACTCTTGTATTTTGCGTGTCTTTACCTCTACATCATGCTCATCTGTACGCGGACGCATGCGAATTTCTTTGAGAGTGATCGTCTTCTGATTCTTACGTGCCTCGTTCTCTTTCTTGGCTTGCTCATACTTATAGCGCCCGTAATCCATCAGCTTACAAACCGGTGGATTCGCATTAGGCGATATCTCAACCAGATCAAGATCGCGGTCGCGAGCGATCTCAAGAGCACGTAGAGGAGGCATCACCCCTATCATCTCGCCATTCTCAGCGATCAAGCGTATTTCACGTGCTCGAATACGCTCATTCACTCGTGTTTCGCGTGGACGATCATTCCCTCGAACATCTCTGTTAATAGGCCAAGCCCTCCTTCTTTACTGAAAAAAACTAAGCATACTTCTAGGCTGTCCAAGTGTAGCACACCTACTGCGGCAAGTCAAATTTTCGCGCCGAGCGAAGCTTTGAAGCTTTCAGAGACTAGCCAGAATCATTGGAGTATGGTATGCTTGACAAGCAATCTCGTATGAGTTGTGCAAAAGTAGCGACTAAAAAATTTGTGTTCACATAAGAGTGATATTGTGGCGAACGAAGGACAGCAACCACCTCTGCCATCGCAAGGAATACCCAGGGATTACGCTAGTTGGCAGTATGATCAGGAACATCCAGAGGTAGAACCACCAGCCCGATTGGTGCTGCCTCCGTACCATCCGCAATCTCTGGTATCTGTATCACCGGATGGACGCCCTCCCCTGCCACCACGCCATCAGGAGTCTATTCACGATATGGGGACATCGTTGGGCTACGGACAGGGAATGGAGTATCAGTACTTTGACGCGCCTCAGCCTTCTCAGCCTATACAGCAGTTACGCCAGGAGCGGCTGCAACAGTTGCGCGAGGAACGCCTGCGTCGCCAGCAAAGGCGTATGAATCCTCCCGACATCACGCTAGCGATAGCAAGGAAAAACCAGGGAGTCAAGCAACCTTCTCCCTGGATAGCTAGCCCCCCGTCGTCCACGTTTTCCACCATTCCTGATGCATCGGCCCCCGCGCCGATGTCACCGGCGATGTCGCTTCCTGTCTCGCCCATTGCTGACGAGCCTTTATTACGCTCTGAAGGTGTCCTAGCTGCTGCAGCTCCCTCACAAGATACTGGTATTATACAAAGGGCACGTATCGGTCGAGCTGCCTTCATTCTCACGGGGGCCTTTGTTGCCAGTCGTGTACTCGGCTTGCTACGCACAAGCATGTTCGCGTACGTGTTTGGTGCCAGCGGCATCTCTGATATCTATTATCAGTCCTTTCTCGTTCCAGATCTTATTTTCAATATTATTGCTGGCGGGGCCCTTAGCTCAGCATTTATTCCTGTCTTCACCAAATATATGGTTGGTGAGAAAGATACGAGGACAGCATGGCATATTGCTAGCGCCGCCCTCAATCTCGCTATCACCGTCATGATAGGCTTGGCCTTTATTGCTGCTCTACTCGCGCCCCAACTCGTGCCACTCTACAATTCAGCTCTCATTCATCAACCTCAGCAAATGGCATTGGTTGTCTCTCTTACACGCATTATGCTGCTGCAATCAATTGTGTTAGGTGTAGGAGTTATCGTCAACTCAGTGCTGAACGCACGTCAGAATTTCGCATTACCCGCTATTGGCATTGTGCTCTACAACGTTGGGCTTATCATCGGACTTCTTCCAGGTGTCTACTTTGCGGTTCATGGCCGCTCTGCACAGACCGATGTTGTGGCGCTCTATGCTGCAACATGGGGCGTCGTACTGGCAGCGCTCCTTCAGGTGGGAGTACAGCTCCCCGGACTTTTCAAGGTTGGCCTGCGCTATACTTTTACCTTCGATTGGCGTCATCCCGGTGTCATACAGATTGGTCGCCAGATGGTACCGCGTATTATCAATGCTGCCATGCTCTACTTCTCAATCTTTGTTGACCGCATACTCATTCAGCTCATTGCTACTAATGCCGGCCCAAAGGGAAGCGACGGTGGCTCGATTACCCAGTACTACCAGGCGTTCCAATTAGTTATGCTGCCACTAGGTATCTTTGGCATGTCCGTGGCTACCGCTGCTTTTCCAACACTAGCCGAGTATGTGGCCAAGGGACGACTGGACCGTGTGCGCAACATTATTCTTGAGACGCTGCGCAGTATTTTGTTCTTATCAATCCCCTCGGGTATTGGCTTGATTGTGTTAGCTCTGCCCATCATCCAAGTCTTGCTTGAACACGGCCGCTTTAGCCTGGAGGACGCGCAGGCTACGGCTATTCCTCTGGCGTTTTTCGCCCTTGGCTTGGCTGGATTAGCGGCTGTCGAAATTCTCACGCGCTCATTCTATGCACTACGCGATAGTGTTACTCCTGTGATGGTAAGCGTAGGCCAGTTTATCTTCAAAATCGCTCTGAGTCTACTGCTCATCAATATAGCAGTATTAGCAGCGACAACGCTGGCTCCTTCAACTTCTCTTGCCCAAGTATGGGGAACACAATGGGGAATAGGTGCTCTGGCTTTCTCAACTTCTCTTGCTGGCCTGCTTGAAGCCGCTATGATGTTCTGGCTGCTGCACCAGCGCTTAGAAGGGTTGCAAGTACGCACGGTGGGCCTCTTCCTTGCACGTGCTATAACGGCGGCTGTGGTGATGGGCGTTTGTGTCTTCTTCGCGCACGTCATCCTGGATAGCGTGCTGAACACGACGCATTCGGTGTCTCTAGGCGTCGTTGGAACGATAGAGGCGATTATTAAGTTGCTCATTGAGCTATTTGTGGGTATCTTCGTCTACCTACGCGTAGCTCGTATGCTAGGTATCGAAGAGCTTGGGCCAATCAAACGCGTTCTTGATCGTCTCAAACTGTCGTGGATCTAGAGGGTTCATTATGAAGCATCTGCGTCTCTCACTTATCGGCTTTGGTGTTGTCGGCCAAGGTTTAGCCGAACTGCTCACCTGCAAGCAGGACTTGCTAAAACAGCGCTTTGGCCTTGAAGTGACTCTCGTGAGTGTGGCCAACGCTCGTCATGGCTATATTTATAAAGAAAGTGGGCTGGATATCCCCCTCTTATTAGAATTGGCGGCCTCACAGCGTCCTCTCACAGCGCATCCAGGGGTAAAGCACTGGCAGCACACTCTGGATGGCTTGCGTGCTGGCAGCGCAGATGTAGTAGCCGAGGCAACGGCAACCAATTTGCGCGACGCTGAGCCAGGCATGAGCCATATCCGTACTGCTCTTACACGAGGTATGCATGTGATTACTTCCAATAAGGGGCCTATCGCGCTGGCCGCCAAAGAATTACTGGCGTTGGCACAACACCATGGAGTGCAGTTGCGCATGGAAGCGACAGTGATGGCCGGTACGCCGGTACTCAGTTCGCTGCAGGAAGGCATGGCAGGAGCAAGAGTGCGTTCTTTGCGCGGCATCCTTAACGGTACCACGAACTATATTTTGAGTGCGATGGCAAGCGGACGCGAATACGCTGAAGTGTTGGCAGAGGCACAGGCACAGGGCTATGCCGAGGCCGACCCCACAGCCGACATCGAAGGCTATGATGTTGTGGCTAAAACACTCATCCTAGCAGCCCTCGCCTGTGGTCACACCCTTAAACCAGAGCAGGTTCTACGCCAGGGCATCAAGGCGATCAGCAAAAAGCTGGTACTCGAGGCAATGAACGAGGGCAAGCGTATAAAGCTGATCGCCTCGCTGGGAGTCATCTCGGACTTGGGTGAAGCTCCCCTTGAGGCATCTGTTGAGCCTATTGCGCTTCCTCTGAGTGATCCCCTTGCTCACGTGGACGGCGTAATGAACGCGATCACGTTCCAAACTGATACGCTCTCGGAGGTAACGATCATCGGTCCGGGAGCGGGGAGGTTACAGACAGGGCAGGGCTTGCTCTCTGACCTGCTGGCAATAGCAGCAACGCTCAAATAGAAAGGTAGAAAAAATCATGGAGTTTTCAGGCACCCAGACTATTGCTGTCCCTATCGAGAAAGTGTGGGCCTATCTCTTGGACGTGAACAAGGTGGCGGCGTGTGCGCCTGGGTTTCAAAGTTTGGAGTCGTTGGGTGGTGAGCAGTGGAAAGCCGTCGTTGCAGTTAGCGTCGGACCCGTGAAGGCCAAGTTTACTCTTGATATATCACGCCCAGAAATACACGAACCAGACCGCATGGTGGTAAAGGGGCGTGGCAAAGCTCCCGGCAATGCCGTAGAATTGACTGGGACTATGAACCTCAGCGCTGTTAGTCCCCAGGAAACGCGCATGGATTGGAATGCCAACGTCGCGTTAAGCGGGACACTAGCAAGTGTAGGAGCACGCTTGATGAGTAGTACCACCGAGAAGTTAACCGCTCAGTTCTTTGATTGTCTCAAGTCGAAGTTGCAAGCATCCGCCTAGATCGGCCAGTAAGCTAGTATGCAAAATGCTTTAGAGCGTTGGCAAGCGCTGATTGATGCTCGCCAGCAGCAGATGGACGCTGCTTATGCACATTTGGGACGTACAAGTGCCGATTTTTGGGATCGTCGAGCACCTACCTACTATCTTGCTGTGAAAGACACCCTCGCTCAAGATGCTCTATTTCTTAGACTGCGCAACGAGGTAACAGCGCAAACCACCCTGTTAGACGTAGGTGCGGGTACGGGGCGTTTTACCTTCGCCCTCGCACCACAAGCAAAGCATATTGTTGCTGTCGAACCAAATGCCTCAATGTTAAGCTATCTGCGCCAAGACGCTACGATGCAGGGGCTGACCAACATCTCCTACATTCCCTCTACTTGGCAAGAAGCTCCCAGCGATCTACGGGCCGACATTGTGCTTTGCAACCATGTTCTCTACCCCATCCGCGAAATCGACACGTTTTTGTTAAAACTGCGTGCTGCCACTCAACACGTCTGCTACATCTATATGTGGGCAACACATCCCGATGGACTCAATGCTCACTTATGGCCACATTTTCACGGGGAGCCGCGCCACCTGCTCCCTCCATATATCAATGCGCTTGACGTTCTATACGAGATGGGCATCTACGCGGACGTGCAGGTTGTTAGACTCCCGCTAAGCCTGCGTTACACTTCGCTAGAGCACGCTGTGGAAGATCAGTTAGAGCGACTGCTTGTACCGAATGACGAGCCTACACGCGCCAAGCTACGTACGTTATTGGATGAGTGGCTGGTTGAGCGAGATGGCGTGTTGGTTCCACCTGTCGATGCGTTAGTGGCCGCTATTATACGGGTGGAGTGACTGCCAGCTTGCACTGCCCCACGCAAGGTTAGCCCCCAAACTCTGCCCAAATTGGCTATCTCTGCTCTACGCAAGCAGAGAATATGTTATACTTTCCCTATAGATTTCACCTTGCGGTTCATACGCATCATATGTTCCACAAAAATACGCGATGTCTTGGAGTAGAATAATGGAGTTCCTATTCGCACGTCTCGTACAACGTTTCACCTCATATTTCTCAGCCCTTAGCAGTGTCAATGCTGTTCCCCCTACACTAGATGCACAGGTGTTATATGAAGAGCCATCTTCTGTCTTAAGTGTAGCTCCTCCTCAGCCACCGGTAGTGGATGATTTTGCAGCACCATATGTCGAGTCCTGTTCTCTACTTAGTGCTGATAGAGCGGAAAAAGCGCAGCAGAATGAGTATTCACCCAGCACAGTCGTTTTTCCGTTGGCTCTTCCCCCACTAGATTGTGTACCTCTGGCACGTAGTAAGCAACGGTTGGCAGGACACATCACCAAGATTACGCTACAGACGGTCACGCCAGCGCTAACAACAGCACCAACATCAGTAGAAGTACATGAGCCTGTGATAGTAAGGGTGTTGCAGCGCACTGTCAGGGAAGAACAGGCGACCTCACCGATGCTCAATACGGTCAGCAGCAACGAAAAAAATACAAGCTCACACGTACCAATTGTGACACTTGCTCAAAGGAAAGCAACAAGAGCCGTCCAGCCACAACTGATTTTTGGTACAGGCTCTTTTGAGTATGGCCAGAGCGACTGCCAGGTCTTTAATGAGCACGTGAATGCAGCCAGTGTTGTTATAGTCATGCTTACCACCAACCCTGGTCCTACTGCCGTGCAGTACGTGTCGTTGCAGCCCGGTCTTGGCTTTAGTGTGCATCTGAGCAAGCCAGCTCTTTCTGAAGCACCTTTTAATTATGTTGTCATGTCTGATGATAATCTGGGGGGATCGATGCACTTGCCGTGACGCTCACGAATGTGGCAAGGTCATTGGGTAGGGGACGCACTTGCTCGAAGAACGCATTGATCTGCGCACCCAGCAAGAGGATAACCGCAAAATAGTAGAAAAACAGTAGCAGAATTACCGTAAAGCCTATTTGTCCACCATAGCCACCAAGAAAATGCGTAATATAGAACGGGAAGAGGGCCAGAAAAATTTCCAATAGTACCGCTGCTATGACTGCGCCCTTCCAACTGCTACGCCAGCTTATAGGCTGGTTAGGGACGATGAAATAGATCGCTTCAAACAGGATAAATGCTACCAGAAGACCACCCGCAATGCCGCCTAAGCTAAAAAGGAAACCTATACCTGGAATGGTGTTGAGAGGTGTTCTTTCAAGAAGAGAGAGAACGACTGCTGGCCCAGAAGAAGCAATTACCATGATAGGGGTCAGCAAGATAAAAAGTAACAGCATGCCGATAGCCATAAGATTCTGGCGTATAACCGTACGTGGTCGCACGCGGTAGATGATGTCCAGGCAGCCTTCCATAGTAACAAAAAGGCGTGAACCGCCAAATAACGCTAAAAGAATGGCGATAAGCCCCAAGATACCCGCGTTCTTTTTAAGCTGCTGAACGGCCAATGCCACCGTATTTTGCTGAGAAGTGACGCCCGGAAAGATATTCACAATTTGCGCCATAATAGTGTTGAGCGCGTGTGGACTGAGATGATCAAGAATCAACCCAAGAATAGCAATGATAGCGATGGCAATAGGCACCATCGCCATTAACAAGTTATAGGCCAATAACCCTGCAAAACTCATGGACCAGTCGTTGTTGAACTTGGTGAAAAATACCTGTAGAGGCTGAGTTCCCTTCTGAACGTTTTCTAGTAAACCCGAAGGGGTGCGAGCTTTGGTGTTGGTAGATGGGCCTTGAGTCCGGTTAGACATAACTTCTCCTTTCCAAACGTCCATTCCTAATGCTATTCACGGCTGATTTTATCTTTGAGTTTCACTCTAGGTGGCAACAGAGTAGTATTATTATATTAAGAACCGAAACCCGAACGGGAAACTGATAGGTATGAACTCACAACCACCTAAATCATTTGGCGCTCTGCTGTGGGACCTCTTGCGTCTAGGTGTGCGCATGATGTGGCAGAGCAACGCAAATCCTGCTCGTCTCGTGATGGAGCGGCAACAAGCATTAGCTGTGCTGGGATTGCCTTCTAACGCGACGGAGCAACAAATCAAGCGACGCTATCGCATGCTCGCCAAACGCTACCACCCTGATCTAGGTGGCGATAAACAACAAATGCAGCGCATTGCCGCGGCCTACAGGATACTGATGAAAGATTGATGAAGCGCTACGGCAACCATGCGCCGCATTGGTTACAAAAATGCTTGCCTGGCCGTACGCGAGCCCCGCATTGGTCACAGTAGAGCGTCTCTGTAGAGCTTTGCTGGCCGTGTGACTGTGACGTCGCTTGTGGCGCAACAGGCTCTGGCGTTGATTGAGCGGGATTATACGCCGCAGGAGCAGATTGTGCTGGCTGTGGTGGTGATGATTGTTGTGGTGCTTGCGCTGACTGCACCGTCTCATGAATGGTTTTCGCTGCTTTGATGGCAATGTTGCCAATCGTTCCAGCGATTTTCAGGCCCTTAGCGATATCTTCCATGTCCTTCTGCAAGCGCTGTGTAGGGGGAAGGAACGTCGAGTCCGAGACCTTATTAAAGAAGTTTTGCTCAAGCTGTACTCCTTCACCGTTCCATGCAAGCTGTCCCCGCAGTTGAACTCCATCGTCGAAGTTCAAAAGTAGAAGATTGCCCTGGACGCTATAGTTTCCCTCGCGCCGTGTCTGTGGTGCTGCAGTGGAAATTTGCTGTCCCTTGAGTAATGACTGCGCGGCATTGGCGATACGGCTACGATCCTGTACGACCAGAAGGAAACGCCCGTTCTGGTATAGGGTAAGGCGATCAAGGCGCGATGTGAAGTGGTCAAGCCCTACGCCAGAACGGTGTACACATTCATATTGTCCCGTAATTGGTTTCATGACTAGAGTATATCACTTACTGGGGCACATCCTCTAGGAAAGCACTACTGCTTCTTGCCGATACCAGATAAGACAGCAGACTCACACGTTCCATGACCTGTTCACTCTCAACTATCTTACCTATCTTCACAAGGTGCTGGCTCAAGAGCACGTGCGCTCTAATTTTCGCTCCTACACGTTCGGTGTCCGCCAGCACCTCTACAGCCTTGCGAAATGCCTCTTCCACTTGTGGGTCTTCAGGATTGATCGCAGCTAGAATGCGTCCGCGTGTAGTATAGGATTCGGCTTGCCTGATTTTGTAGCTCCCTTGAGCAGCCTGTAGCGAGCGATTTGCATAGCAGAGCGCCTCTTGGTAGTTTTCTCTCTCCAGCTCAATCTCAGCTAACGTACGTGCAGAGGCAGCAACAACGCACAGCTCTTCCTGGTGACGTTTTTTGTCGGTGGCTGCTGGCTCATTAAGTGCATGAGACCACCTGGAAAGGAGGGCTTGCAAATAGCCGTATACCTTTTCTGTGTTACCCAATGCCAGATCAATGTCTGCGATCTGGCAAGTGACGGAGGCTGCACGCAGATGCTGCCCTATAGAACGATACAGTACACGGGCATTCTCGGCATGTTCCAGCGCCATGAGCAGAAGTTGCTTGTGTTGAGATGGGTCTGTTTGCTGTCTATTTTGCAGTATTCTCCTGGCCTGCGTGAACGCGATCAAAGACATGCCCCAATGGGCCTCAGCAACAAGCCCAAATGGCGTGTCCTGATTCATCATGCTCAGGGTTATCGTGTAGTGCTCTTGAGCCTCGTGGGGCAGTTGCAGTTGACGATAGGTGTTGGCCAGATGGAGATGGAGCAGCATCTGCTCGCCTTGTTGATCTGCCAATATCCACTCTTGCTTGGGCAGTTCCTGCAGCGCGTAGACAAAGTCCTGCTGTGCCTTTAAGAATTTGCGTAGTGTATAGTAGCACTGACCACGTAATGCTGCCAGACGCCAACGCTGTAGCGGTGGAACTTGTGAAAAGTGCAGGTCTTTAAGCAGGTCAAGCGCTTTGTGGACATCCTTACTGGCAAGATGTTGAGCAGCCTCGTTGCGTATGTCCTCGTAGGATTTGTATTCGCGTGCCTCGACCTCTGTCTCGCGGTGTTGCTGGGCGAGTAGATCAAGGTCTTCAAGAGGCAACTCAAGCCGCGTTGCCAGGAAACGCAGGCTTTCATATGATGGATCGACGCGATTGCGTTCTATTTGAGAGATAAGGCTTGTGCTGTAGCGATCTCCTGCCACGTCTGCCAGCGAGAGGTGTCGGCACTCGCGTGCAGCACGAATCCGACCACCCAGTGTGTCAGGAGAAACGTGTTTTGATGGGCGCGGCATGGGCTTACGCCATCCTTCCTATCTAAATATACAGACAATATGCAGTACGATGAAATAATTATAATCGAAAAAAAGAGTAAGTACAATCCCTTGTTCGTTCTCGACACACCAAAAGTTCTATATTTGTGTCTCACTGTAGATGAGACATAAATATAGAACTTTTGGTCTAAATTACCTTGACTTTCGCTCTGCGAGGCTGTATGCTGAAGGGGCAATACAGCAATTGCTGATAGGGAGGTAGAGTTCGTGTCTCGTTCTATAAAAATAGCTCCGCCAGAGGATAAGAAGTTGGAGGCATTGGAACAGGTTACATCCGAAGGCGAAAAAAAGGGTTCAATGAAACAAGCAGGACGTGCTAGTAGTAACAGCAAAAACAAGGCCTACTCGGCGGCAGATATTCAGGTACTTGAAGGTATCGCTGCAATTCGGCATCGTCCAGGCATGTATATAGGTTCAACGTCGGCTTCTGGACTGGCTCATCTCATTTGGGAAGCGCTCGATAACGCAGTCGACGAGGCTGTAGCAGGCTTTGGCAAGCACATCTGGTTGAGTATTGACCGCGCAGGGTGGGTGTCTGTGCGTGACGAAGGACGCGGTATGCCTTTCGATAGTATGCTCTATCAGGGCGATTACCTGCCTGCCGCAACCGTTATTCTTACTGTGCCGCACTCCGGTGGCAAGTTCACGCAAGGTGCCTACAAAACTGCGGGTGGACTGCACGGCGTGGGTGCTACGGTCATCAACGCGCTGTCGGAAAAGCTGGAGCTGATCATCTGGCGAGATGGTCAGCAGTTCACGCAAGTCTTCAGTCGAGGGGTCGCCATGCCCCATCAGGTGACGCCTTGCGATGCACAGTTGCATGGAACGCAGTTACGCTGGCTGTATGATCGCTCTGTCTTCGATGCCGATGCCTACTACTCTCTAGAGGCTATAGAGAGCCGTTTGAAGGCGGCAGCCTATCTCAATCGTGGTATCTCTTTCCACCTTGACGCATGGGACGAAGCTGCCGAAGAGCAGGTAAGCCACATCTTCTACTCTCGTGATGGACTTGCCGATTATATACGCGACCTTGCGTCGGCCACCAGTGCACCGCTCTTCAAGCAGGTCATCAGCATTGTCAAAGAGAAAGACGGCGTACAGGTCGAAGTTGCACTGCAGCCTACGATAGGCTATAAGATCGCTCTCTATAGCTATGCCAACGCTGTACGTACCCGTGATGGGGGAGTCCATGAAACGGGTTTCAAGGCCGCACTTACCAAAGTGGTCAATGACTACGCCCTCAAGCTGGGGATGAGCAAAAACCGCGAAAAGGACGGCTTTAAACCAGAGGTGATCCAGCAAGGATTGAATATGGTCATCTCGGTGAAGTTGGCCAATCCTCAGTTCCAGGGCCAGACCAAGGATCGCCTCAATAATGCTCCCGTGGAGGGCATTGTGCGCTCGGTGGTTGATGAGGGGCTGAAAGAGTGGTTTGAAAGCAACACCAATGCAGCCAAGGAGTGGCTCAAGAAAATTCAACAGATGCAGAAGGCGCGCAACGAAGCCCAATTAGTGGAGGAGCTTGCACGCGCCGGCAACAAGAAGAATGGCGAATTAATCGATACGACACTCTCAAAAAAGTTTCTGCGCTGCAATACCTCTGACCCTGCTCGTGCGGAACTGTTTATCGTGGAAGGTGACTCGGCAGGGGGCAGTGCTGGCCAGGGGCGCTTCTCCGAATTTCAGGCTGTGCTCAAGCTCAAGGGTAAGCCGCTCAATGTTGCTAAAGCCGATCTGGAGAGGATCGTTGAGAATGAAGAGATCCGTACCATTATCAATGTGCTAGGCACGGGAACACGTGCTACCTTCGATAGTAGCCGTTTGCGTTTTAGCCGTGTAATTATTGCTACTGATGCCGATGTAGATGGACTACACATTCAGTGCTTACTGTTGACGCTGTTTCATCAGGAATTTAGTGAACTGATTGAGCGCGGTCACATCTACATCGCCTGTCCTCCGCTCTATTCGGTCAAGTACAAAGGAAAAGTTACTTGGCTACTGGACGAAGAGGCTCGTTTGCGCTTTGCTGCCTCTCATCCAGATGCACAGGAGTACAAGCGCTTCAAGGGGTTGGGCGAGATGAATCCCAAGGAGCTGCGCGATACCACCTTTGATCCTGCTCGCCGTACCTTGAAACGTGTTACTATCGAAGACGGCGTGCTGGCATCTAAACTGGTTGCCGAATTGATGGAAGATAAGAATGCAGAGATGCGCCGCTCCTTCTTAGCAGAGCACGCCCGTAAAATTAGAGAACTGGATATCTAACGTATGGTTCGTAATAGCATAGAGAACACGCCGGAAAGCGGCAGCATTCGCGAAGAAGATTTTTCTGCTATTCTCTCTCAAGCGTTCGCTACCTATGGCCTCTCAGTTGTAACTGATCGCGCCCTACCAGACGCACGTGATGGGCTGAAGCCGGTACAGCGCCGTATCCTAGCTGGCATGCGTGAGGCGCGTTACCTTGCTAGTCGGCCAACGGTCAAGAGTGCGGAGGTTGTCGGCTTTATTCTGGGGAATTACCATCCTCATGGTGATGCTTCTGTCTATGATGCGGCTGTGCGCATGACTCAACCGTTTACCCTACGCTATCCTTTGATCGAAGGGCAAGGCAATATGGGCAGTGAGGACGGTGATGCACCTGCTGCGTATCGTTACACCGAGATGCGTCTCTCTTCGCTTGCCGAGGCGTTGATGGCCGACATGGAGCGCGATACGGTTCCGCTTCACCCTACCTACAAACAGGATGCTAAGGTACTGGAGCCAGATTATCTACCTGGGCGTATCCCTCCTGTGGTCAACCCTTCCAGTGGCATTGCTGTTGGCCTCTCAACCAGCATTCCGCCACATAATCTGGGCGAAACCCTACGTGCCTGCATCGCCCTGCTTGATTACCCTAGCACGAGTGTTGAGCAATTGATGACATATATGCAAGGGCCGGATTTTTCGCAGGGAGGACGCATTATCGGAGTGGATGGCATCAAAGACTACTTCACCACAGGCAAGGGCCGCGTGACCGTTCGTGCCGAGGTGCGACTGGAGGAGACGCCGCGCAGTCGCTCGCTCGTCGTGGTCCAAATACCTCCCCTTGGCAGAGACAGAGTGAAGGCTTCCATTGTCAAAGCGATTAACGCACGCAAACTAGAAGGGTTGATGCCCGATGTGCGCGACGAGAGCGATACGGAGAAGGGGACGCGCATTGTGCTCGACCTGCGTAAAGACGCCGACGCCGCCCAGACGCTCTCACAATTGTTCAATGAAACAGACTTGCAGGTTTCTTTGTCCTTTCAAATGGTCTTTCTCTTTGGTGAGCCAATGCAGGCCGCACGTCAGCCCAAGCAGGCAGGTATGCTTGAGCTGCTTACCTACTGGAACGCCCATCAACTCGATGTGCTCACGCGTCGTGCTCAGTTCGACCTACGTAAAGCACAGGAGCGCCTGCATATCGTTGAGGGTTTGATTATCGGCGCTGCTCACGCTGATGAGATAGTCAAAATATTCCAGCAGGCCGAGGACCGTGCTATCGCACGCAAGAAGATTGAGGCTCTGTACTCGCTGACTACGACTCAATCAGAAGTGATCGCCTCTATGACACTGGCACAGGTGACGCGCCTGGATGCTAGCAAGTATGCACAGGAAAAACAAGAACTGCAGGAGCGTATTGCGG
>JAFAXQ010000287.1 GCA_019240835.1 Ktedonobacteraceae bacterium | reverse complement strand
AGGATTGACGCTCGCTTTGATGCTCAAGACACAAGCATGCAACAGTATTTCACTTCTCTTGATACTCGGTTGAGTACGCTAGAGCAACGGGTAGATTTCCAAACGTCCGAGCTCAAGGCGAAGTTTGAAACAAGCGATATGTATGCTGGTAAAACGTGGGGAGTGGTCTATGGGCAACAAGGGGATATTCGCGAGGTGAAACAGGATATCAAAGGTATAACAGGTCGTCTTGATGACATAGATGCTCGCTTTGATAGAGTAGAGGGTCGTTTTGATGCTCAAGAGGAAAAGCTCACTCAGATTTTAGAACGCTTACCTAAGCAAGGTGGGTAGAGCAAGCCTTATAATAGCTCTTGTGGTGAAGAGCAAAACACTCCTGTCTTATGTTCCCCAACACAGAGACAGGAGTGTTTTTATGTCAGTTGACTTTTGTCGTTTTTCTGGTGTGTAAGCCAATGGGAGATTTTAAGTCTCTCTGAGGGATGAAATGGCTTCCCAGGCCATTCCACAGCCTACATATGGTGTTCAACACAAGAGACTTTTTATTGTTTCGTTTTCGTTGTTCTTGTGTAAATTTGGTTATTACTCATTGTTGTTTTCGTTGTTCTAGCTGTTGAGGTCTGCTTGTGCTTCTTCCTCGTAGTTGGCTTTCTTTAGTCTTAAGGCATTCTTGGAACCCCTTCACAAGCCTAGATATCCCTGACTTTCTCAGGTCTAAAACGTAGGCGGTATCTGAAAGGTCGTATAAGGGAGAAAAGTACAGCTTACGAATAAGCACATCCCCTAGTTCGGTACGTGCTTGTGCGTATATCTTCTCTATGTATCTGTCTGGGTATTGCTCACACCAAAAGGTGAGAAACCCCCTTAGAACATTGTTCAGTTGCTCTGGATGTTTTGGATGGGCGACTGCACTTTCAGCGAGCAGTGTATATCCTCCCTTACGCTCATAGGTTTCAATTTCCTCTGGACTTATGGATAGCTCTTCTCTTTCCTCTTTTAGGATTGAGAGGATCACTTGTTCTGGTAGAGGGACTAAACTGACGTAAGCTAGTACCTTTTCCCTGTTATTGCTCTCGAATGAGAGGAGGGTAATTTTGTCGTTTTTTCTTTCCCAGGATATATACAGGCCAATGTCACCTACAATATTTTCGTTGTAGACTTCTAGGTCTAATTTGAGTATAGCGGGTAAATCGGATATTTTTTGCCAATCTACAGAGGTAGAGAGTCTCTTTTTTTTCTTGTCACGTTTCTCCTTGACTTTCATTATGTCTGCGTGATTATAAAGGTTTTGCTCATTTTCCCTTTCCTGTTTCCTAATTTGCCCTGAAGTAACATAGTGGAAGAAGAGGTTTCTTTTTATCCCTAGTATTCTTTCCCCTTCGTGTGAGGTGACATATTCTGGCGTTTTTTCCATAAGGTTTCTTCCTGACTGCGAACGTAGACTAGCTGACTTCTCACTCATATTCTATCACCTTTAGCAACATCTCCGTAATTTGCTGACTGAGTATTGACTTTTTGCTGACCATATATTATAATACTTATGGTTAGTATTGAGTCAGTATACAGACAGTTATATGTTGTGCTCTTGGTTAACCAGACCTTAAGAGGGACGGAAGGGGGAACGTATCGAAGGAAGTTGAAGCAACGGCGACCAAACGGGCGCATGCCAGGAGTGGAGACTCACTGAGTTGGAGCAATGCGAACGGGACAGTGCCCTTGGCCAGGCACAACAGGCGTGGGTGCAAGGCCCACAAGGCGGTTCGAGTCCGACCTCGCTGACCTCTCTGTCTCAGCCGCAAGGTTGATACTGCTCATCCTACCAGCGCTTGGTCGTGTCGGGTGGGCAGCAGTGAGCCTTGATGGCTCAAGGTGTGTGAACAAAAGAGCTATACGGCATAGTGCCTGCAAACGCTCCATTCCTCCAAGGAGGTGACGTGTGAAATGTCCTCAATGTCAGCGGGTCTGCCGCGTGCTGCATCTCCTCTACAAGCAGGGGTTTGCTATCAGGTGTTGTGCCAAGTGCAAGCCAGCTATTCAGCGTTCTATCCAGCGTGGTATTCGGCGCACTACGTAGGTGGCTTGCACGCAGGTGTCTGACAAGCCAAGACAAGAAAGGAGTATTACCTATGGGTCATCCTGGTCACGCTCGCTGTGTGACGCTTTCCCAGGGGAAAGCAGACCACCTCTCTCATCTGGGCCGTGTCTTCTATGAGCGTACGGAAGTGGCCTTCCATGCCGAGATGGTGATCTTTTCCAAGTTGACGAGTCTGTGTGAGCGTCTCGGGCCACCTGTCTGCATGGAACTGACCTGGACGGCTCAGGAAGGGGCGGGCTTTGTCGCTGTCTATCAGCAGGAACTGCACCCAAAGCAGGGCGTTGCTGCCTCGCTAGGAGGTGCCTAAGTGGCTAGCATCAGTGAACTGGTGTGGGTGATGGCTCTTGTGGTGGTGCTCGTGGTGCTTGTAGCACTTATGGCATCTACTTTTTTGGACTCGTAGTAGGAAAGGCAAGGTGTTCATGAAAACGGTGATCGTGGCTTCGACGAATCCGGTCAAGGTTCAGGCGGCTCGGCACGCCTTTGAGCGGGTCTTTCCTGATGAGCAATTTGTCGTTGAAGGCTGTGCCGTGCCTTCGGGGGTGAGCAAGCAGCCGCGTTCGGATGAAGAGACCTTACGCGGGGCGTTACAGCGGGCCGAGCGGGCCTGTCGTCAGGTGCCTGATGCTGACTTTTGGGCTGGGATGGAAGGTGGCGTCGAAGGGGGGTTAACCTTTGCTTGGATTGTGGTACAGTCCGGCACGAAAGTTGGCAGAGCCAAGACAGCAGCCTATCCGCTCCCTCCTCTGGTACTTGGTCTGCTTGAGGAAGGCTACGAGCTTGGGCAGGCGGATGATCTTTGCTTTGGGACGGTCGACTCCAAGCGGTCCACTGGGGCGGTTGGCATTCTGACGAGTGATCTGCTAACGCGGACGGAGTTATACGCCTCTGCGGCTGTCTTGGCTCTCATCCCTTTCAAGAACCCTGACTGGTATTGAGCGGGTGGTGGCTAGCCGTGCTTGTATGCTGTCTTCATAGGAGGAAGGAAAGATGTCTCCACTTCTTGATCTTGGTCTGGTGGTGGTGGTACTGCTTGTAGTTGGGGCACCGTTAGCTACACAACCCAAAGGGGGCGCTGGTCGGGGCTTTGGCTTGGTCTGTGCCGGTCTCTGTGTGCTCATCGCCCTCTACGTCGTGTTACATCTTGCTCGGCTGTGAGCAAGGGGTGCTGGTTGAGGCGTGCCACCGTCTCAGTCTAGTGGTCTCTTGTCCTTGTTGTGCGTGTCGTGCAAAGTTAGGAGGAATGAGATTGTTGTCTTCTTCTGCGGATGAAGAAGTCTCTTCTGGGAGTGGTGTGACGGATACTGAGCATACCGCAAGCTGTCCGTATTGCGGTGATTTGACGTGTTGGTGCCATACTTTTGTGGACTATCACGAGCAGGTTACTTGTCTGGCTTCTGGGTCTGCTGATCCCGAAGAGGTCGCGCAAGCCTTCTCTTTCTTTGGGATTGGGTGAGTGCTGAACTAAGACGTGCCACCGTCTCAGTCCAGCGGTGTGAGTCGCTAGGTGTGCTGATCGTGCAGTGCTAGGTTCTCGTGGTGAGTATCTCACCACGGGGCTTAGCCTGTCAAGTGGGTGCCTGTGCTCTCTTAGGGAGTACAGCACCTTCGTGGGAGGCTCTTTGTGTTTCGTCTTACCCTTGTGCTTCTTGTGGGAGTGATCGCCCTGGTGTTGGTCTACTCTGCTGAGCATCCGGTCTCGTGTCATAGCTCGGCTGGTGTCACCCCTGACACGTCTATCGTCGGGTGTCCCTCGCTCTCGTCGTCCTTTGTTGATCGGGTGCTTGCAGCGTATCATTCCCCTGCGGTTGGCCTGGGGGCGGTACTCGTGCAGGACAGCCAAGTGTATAGCATTGATGATGCCTACGCTCTGGCCTTCTTCTGGCACGAAAGTACCTTTGGCCGCTACGGGGCGGCAGCCGCGACCCATTCGCTAGGCAACATCATCTGTGCAGGCTCTCCCACCTGCATCGGGCGCTTTCGCGCCTATCCGAGTTGGGCCGATGGGGCGACTGACTGGTTTCGTGTCCTCTCTCATGAATACGTGTCCTCTGGCTTGACCACCCCTCGGCGCATTGTGCCTGTCTATGCTCCCTCCACTGAGAACGATGTCGCTGCCTACATACGGGCGGTCGATACAGCGGTCTCCACGTGGCGTGCTGGTCGGCTCATGGTTGGGGAGGTGTCCTAATGGCTGCAACGACCATTGAATGGACTCATCGGTGCTTAGCAGATGGCACCTCTGTCCCTGGCTATACCTTTAATGTGGTATGGGGTTGCGCGAAGGTCTCCGAGGGCTGCCGTGACTGCTACGCCCTCACGTTTGCTCGTCGGTTGGGCTTAGACCTGTGGGGGCTAGACGGCCCACGTCGGACCTTTGGGTTGTCCTACTGGCAGCAGCCCTTACGTTGGAACAAGCAGGCTCAGCGCTCTGGTCATCGGCGCAACGTGTTTTGTAGCTCGATGGCCGATGTCTTTGAGGCTCACCCCACCGTTGAACAGGAGCGTACCAAGCTCTGGCCACTCATGGAACGGACCCCCTGGCTCAACTGGCTGCTGCTGACCAAACGGCCAGAGCACATCATGGCAATGGTGCCCTGGGGCAAGCACTTTCCTGATAACGTCTGGATGGGTACCAGTGTCGAAAATCAGCGTCGTGCCGATGAGCGCGTTCCACTGCTGCTTGAAGTGCCTGCGGTAGTGCGTTTCCTCTCCTGTGAGCCACTGCTTGAGGGGCTTGATCTCACCTCGTACCTTGCTCGGCTCTCGTGGGTGATTGTGGGTGGCGAGAGTGGCGCTCGTGCGCGTCCGATGGAGCAGCAGTGGGTCCGTGCTCTGCGCTCACAGGCTCAGGCGCACGGGACATGTTTTTTCTTCAAGCAGTGGGGTGGTCGTACGCACACGGCTGGTGGAAGGCTCTTGGATGGGCGCACCTGGGACGAGATGCCGCCGGAGTGTCCTGGGGAGGTGATCTAATGGGCCGTCATGACCCGTGGTATCCTCCTCGCTCTCGTCGCTGTGAAGGAGCCTGCTCTCTCTGTGGTAAGGCGATGACGTGTCGTTGTGCTGACTGTCAGTCTGCTGCCTGTTACGGCTGCGGGCGGCTAGTGGGTCGGGTCTTCTGCCTGGCGCATAAGCAGGCACGTCGGCAGCAGCGGGCGCGTCGTGTGCCTAGCTGGTGGGTCTAGGAGGAAGCCATGCCCTATGATTATCGGCTCTATCCCTCCGAATGGCGCAACAAAACATGGAAAGCGGAAGTGCTCAAGGCGGCGGGCAATCGCTGTGAAGGCTGTGGAGTCTCACAGCGTTCTATTCAAGAGAGTGCGGAAGGAGAACCTTACATGGTCTATCTCTCGGTTGCCCACTGTAGCAGGTATGAAACCTGGAAACGGGATGCAGAAACGATGGTGTTATGTCCCAAGTGTCATCGACGCTATGATCGGCAATTCCGCCGTAAGCCTGGCACCCGTGGCTACACCACTCCGGTGGGCTATGCGGTGGTCTACTTGGACTACCACGGTCGGCGGGTGTTGGCCGGAGCGGTGCGCACGCTGGATGACCTGCGCGACCTGGTGGCGGCGTTACCTATCCAGGCACACCTTGAAGTGCAAGTCATCGCGCTCTTGATGGTCGTGGGTAACGCCCACTACAGCCGTGAACCTGATGGCTCACTAGTCGTGCTTGGGGAGTATGGCCCCTGTGTGGGCCTCGCTCTGAAATTGTCTAGTTCCTAGAAAGGAAGGGTGTGGATGCGGACACCTGGCTTCGTGATCGCTTTGGCCTATGTGGCTATGGTGGTGGCTACTCTAGCCGTGCTGTGGGCAATTCTGCATCAGGCATTGCACCTGATCTAGTTGCTTGCCGTACTCAGATGATGCGCTGAGCACGGCAAAGAAAGGGGAAACGTCAATGGACCCACAAGAGGTGGAGCAGTCGTTTGAACAGATCGGCGTTGAGTTGGGCCTGGAAGGGGCTGCGACGGTTGCTGAGAAACAAACGACGGTGGTCTATGAAGACGAGTATGGGCACCAACATCTCTTCGTGTTTGTGACTCGTCCCGATATCGAATGGTAACGTCATCATCTCACGTGCCTAGGTGATGGCCTCGGCACGGCTCAGAAAGGAAAGTAACCAATGTCATTAGTACTTACGGGTGTGGTGTCGGGCATGCGTCCAGTCGGAGGGGTCGTTGAAGACGGTCCACGCAAGGGGGAAAAGTGGAACTTTCTGTCGATGGAAATCACCGATACGCGCTTTGGCAAAGTCTATTCCTGTCAACTGCGTTCGGAGGACCGACAGTACAAAGAGTTTGTGGGCGAGGACAACAAATTGATCTCCTCCAAAGACTTGACTGACCATAAAGTCAAGGTGACGGTGAGGGCGCAATCGGCCGCCGAGCGGGAAATTGAGGACAAGGCCACTAACGAAAAGCGTACGGTTATGCAAATCCGCTCACAAATCACCAAAATTGAAGACCTCGGTTTTCCCGAAGACGAAGGCTAGTCTTGCTGTGGGTTGGGTGGTGTTCTGCTCAGCCCATAGCGTTGCTCGGAAAGGATTTGTTACACGATGGATGAGAATGCTATGACTGGGCCTGACGAGCTCGAGGCGGTGCAGGATGAGGAACAACCTGCTCAGCAAGCGGTTCCTATTGTCGTCCCTGAGCGGCGGCCTCACGTGTGGGGATGGTTTGATTGGCTCGTGGGTTGGTCTGATCGGTTCTTTGGTCTTCGGGCTGCTTCTGCTGCTCCATCAAGGGGCGTTGTCTCTGGTGCGCCCTCTGCTGGGGATGCCCCGTTTTACGAGGATGATATCCTCATTCCGCCGTTGCCCTCCCCACGGCTCACGACCTCAGAGATGAGTCAAGAGCAGCTCAAGCGACGGCGTATCAATCTGATTGAAAATGCCAAGTTTGGCCGCCCGTTGCATGAAACGGTGATGTTGGTCTTGTTGCGTATCTGGTTACTGGCGGGGCCCATGCTCTTTGTGGCGCTGACCACCTCGGAAGTGGCCTATATCCTCACGCGACTGGTGCCCCCCAACGATACAGGTGACCTCATCATCACGGTGGGCGCGCTCTTTATAGATATCGCCATGATGTTTACCACTTTTGGAGTGGCCATCAAGCGCCGTGACTTGGCCGAAAAGCGTGATGCCTTCGGCGCGGTCCCCAAGCGCGACGAGATGGAAGTACTGTGGGGTACGCTCATGTGGCTGACCTTTGCGGTGATTAACATCATCGGGCAAACGGCCTTCCTGCTACATATCATTGCACAGGGCCACGACCCCAATACGCGCTTGTTGTATGTGTTTGTCGCTTCGCGCGTGATCGGCTTCATCCTGGGGGATGCCTGCACCGCCTTTTTCCTGGCGAAAGTGGACACCTCTCATATCAAGCTGATTGCCCGCGCCGAACGAGAAAAGGCGCACCTCTATCACGAGATCGCCAGCGCGGAAGGGGAGCGCCGTCTAGTCGAGGCGAAAGCGGAAGCAGACATCTTACTGGTCAATCTTGAAGTCAAGCGCAAAGAGGACGAAGCCAACTTCTTAGCGGAATTGCAGCGCCAAGTGTTCAGTGAAGTGCTCACGCGCCGAACGACGACGCCAGAGGTGGAAGGGCCGAACCGTTCGAAAGTGCGTCGTCTGGATATGTAGCATAGGAGCTCTTACTCCTGACTCTTTGCGCGCCCAGCGCCCGGCGGGAGGATGCGCCCAGCGTCTCTCCTGCCGCGCTGGTCTCTCACAAGGAAAAGCTTGGCTGGACCATTCAGGAGGTGCTCATCTTATGCCCGTTGTACTTGTTCTACGCATAAGTAAAAAGTTATGGCTATCCGGCAAAGTGCGTGGAATAGATGAGAAAGAGCGATAAGACATGAGTGTCTGCCTGTGTGGAAACACTTTTGATGACCATAAAGGAAAAGGTCAAATGAAGCTCTATTGCTCAGACCGTTGTCGGAAAAGGGCTAATCGTGACAAGCGAAAGCAAGAGACGCTGTCACGATTACAGGGGCTTCTTGATCAAGTTGTGACTGGTGATAGTCGTGAGTTGGTCAAACTGCTTCCAGAGAACAGTGTTGATTTGATCTTTACTGATCCTCCCTATCCGAAAGAGTACTTACCACTCTACGGCTGGTTAGCAAAGGAAGCGGCACGTGTCCTCAAGCCGGGTGGGTTCCTCCTGACGTATGCGGGCAATATGTATCTCCATGAGGTGATGATGAGCCTTGGCCAGCATCTTACCTACTTCTGGAGTTACATTGCTCTGGACTCAGGGCAAGGAACGGTGGTGTGGCCACGAAAAACCGTCGCACGACATAAAGCGATCCTGGCTTACTCTAAGGGACCGGGTAAGCCTCGTTGTAACACGCTGGATGTCTGGAATGGTTCAGGCAAGGATAAGCACTATCATTCCTGGGGTCAAGATGTTACCACAGCGCGGTATTACATCGACTGTTTCTCTCGCCGTGGCCATGTTGTTCTTGAGCCATTTACCGGCGGTGGCACAACCTGCGTAGCGTCCAAGTTGATAGATCGCTCTTTCATCGGGTTTGAAATAGACGAGCGTCAAGCAGAAATTGCGCGTGAGCGGCTTGCAACGATGCAATTGCCACTCTTCGATGTGAGTGTGAGTCAGTTGTCTCTAGAAGAGGGCAGTGTTGTAAGAGAGGCAATGGTATCAGAGGAGGCATCATGATCAACCCTCACATCAGCTTGAACGGGCTTTCTTACTCTGTAGGGTTTACGTTCAGCATTGCGCAGGCTTCCATGTTGCAGGACTCTGGCTCTGAGAACCTCAAAACTGTAGCCACGTCCAGCACATTGTGCCAGCTTGATTATGTAGAATAGAAATAGCCATTTTTTCCCTCTCTACCCAAATCAAAAAAGGCGCAAGATTGTAAATCCCAACATTGTCCTGACGAAAATCACACAATTATCCTGGTGGGGGTAGACTAACTCCGAAAAGAGATTCTATAATTTAGGAAGATCAAGCGTGATTTAGAATAACGTTAATCCAGAGGGATGAAATGGAAAAAGAGATCGAAAGGTTTGATTATGATGGTGGAGATGGAACACTTATCATTACTGATAGCCGTTTAATCTTCATCCACAACGAACAAGGACGGAAAGAAATCAAATTCAGCGACATCCAAAGATGTACCCTAAAGATTGAACCAGGGCGTTACTCGGACATAACTAATTTAGAGATTGGAATCAAATTTACGACAGACACCTTCAAGGCCAGACTCGGTAGCGACCAGTATAAAGATCTAGCGAGATATATCTTATCCGCAATAAAAGAGGTCAATGAACAAGAAGATTATGGTATTGACATCGAAGATGAGACTCCCTCATAACATACCTGTCAGGGATGAGGAGTTCAAACCGGCAAACCATTTCGCTTAAAAGCAACTCATCTGATTCCAAACCACCCCGCAGGAATAAATCTGGCCAGAGGAAACCTCGCCAGGACAATGTTGGGATTTACAGCAAGATTGCTCTCAGTGTTAGAGGAGGGAGGTTATCTTTCTTACCGCGCGGTCTTAGACCTGGTGGCCTACCCCACTACCAGAAGCCAAACCCACCGGTCACCAGGTCACGCCCGCGATCTACGCGCTTGTGCCTCGACTGCCTCCCTACCAACCCCTCCACCACCTCAGTCGATCAAAGCGCGTAGCTGTGTCCCCCTCTGCCCCCCATCGAAGCGTTGCAAGATCTCACAATGTCTAGACATGTCCAGGGAGCGTGTGTGGACACCTTGAGCAGGGGACAAACAGTGGCATCTCGTGATAGAGATGATGAAATGCTTGCCGTCCTTTGGCGTCAAACGCCAGCATCACTTCCTGTTCATCATGATCGGTCCAGGTGCCTTTGTGAACGGGCAGCAGATTGATCTCGATGTGCGTGTGCACTTTCTGTTGTGGGATGCGATGCAGTTCCGCAAAGGCCAGAACAGACACCAGGTGCCTGGGCAGGGGACCAGTGGTGGCGTGACGTTTCCGCGAAGCAGCAGGGCGTTGTTCCTTGGATGCTCCTGGCCTGGAGAGCAACTGCTGTACCTGCCGTTCTAGCGCCTGGACCTGGCACTCCAATGTGGCCACCCGGCTCTCCAGTGATTCCTCGCTTTGTCCAGGCAGATGTCCGGGTAAAAATGGCTCTAGATCGCTGATCGCGATTTTACATTGGTTGGGTTGTGGAAATTGGGCTCGTAGTTTCTGTGCGTGAATCCAGCGTCGAATGGTTTTGTCACTCACTCCGCAACGCCGAGCCGCTTCCATAATATTGACATATTCCGTTGTCATTACCGGCCTCCGCGTTCTTGCCTGGACATGTCCAGACACACGCCCTGTTCCTGTTCCTCTCCATCTTCGTGGTGGGGTATGCTTTCAGGCTCTACCAGACCAACTGTTTCTGTCAGAACAGGAAGGACTTTTCGTTTATTCAGGTGAAGCTCTCGTGGCGTTGGCCCGGCTGGTGTTGGTTCATCAGCTAGTCGATTCAATAGCGCCTGATTGAGGCTAATCCCTTGCTCCACGAGTTTGCGCTCCTCCTCACCCAGCGCGATGAACTCAAGCATCCTCGTCAGATTGCCATTGGCTTCCAGGATCTGCATCTTGGTCGAGGACTTTGGCTGATAAAAGTCGCACTTGGCACAGGCCATGCGGTGCCGACATGCGGCCCACTCTGGCAGCGTGCAGTAGCCATGACCCAGATCAAAGAACTTCCAGGGCTGCCCCTGCGAAGCGGCTCCAGAGACAACCGCATCATTGTCAATGAGAACCGGAATCGACGCGAGATTTTGCTGCAAAAAGCTGCCCTCTGCCACCTTCACTGCGACTTTCGTGATATCGGCATCGACGTAGTGACGTGTGGTTTCTTCGGTACGGTGTCCGAGCCAGCGCATGAGTTGCCAGAGGCTCATGGGGTTTTCACAATTGCCCAGAAATGTGGCGATGGTCGCTCGTGCGCGATGGCTGGTCACACGGCCTCGATGATCAAGCGGGGGCACGTTGGCTTTTGCCGAGAGCATGGGGATGAGGACCATGTTGATGTAGGCATGACCCAGACGCTGGCCTCGCAGCGAAAAGAGATAAGAGACCTTCTCGGCACTTTTGCGGTCAAGCTCCGGTTTTTGAGGAGGGCGAACCTTTTCCCATGCATCGATCATTTTTCCAACGTAAGGAGCAACGGGTTTCTTGAAGGCTGGGGCCGTTTTGTTTGCTGGAATATGCAAGTAGCATACCTGCTCTCTCGTCACCCGTTTTCCTGTTTCTGGATCAATGATATCGGTAGCAGGCCATTCGATGCAGCCCAGTTGTAATCGGCAAACTTCATCTGATCGTAATGCGGTAAAAAGCCAGACTGCTGCTACCGCTCGAACCATCTCCAGAGGATAAATCTTGGAAGGAAGATCTTCGCTCTCCAGGTGCTGACCGGACCAGACAAGCTTTGCCCACAATGCCCGGTCAATAACCCGTGGGTCTGGGCCAATCTTGTTTCTCACAGAGCGAGGCAAGGACAAGTAGCGATCAGGGTTAAAGACAAGAGGAATCCTCTCGCTCTCCTGGAGATCCCTGAAGAAAGCACGAACCGCTGTCAGATATCCGCTAATGGTCCGTGGTTTGAGCGGTTTCCCAAAGTTCTGTTCCACTTCCCATCGCTTGCCAGCGCGATAGAAGTCTGAGATGTATTGTCCTACCGTCATGTGGGTCACAGCCGCGACACATTCTGTTGCTAGCGTGGCGGTCCACTGCGTAGGTGAGGTGATGAGAGGGTGTTCCTGCTTGAGCCAGCGCCCAATCATGAGTAAGGTGGTGTAGTAGCTGTCACGGGTAATAGGCTCTAGTGTTGAGGAAGTTCGCCACTGTTGACACCACTCTTCCCATTCTGGACTCAGAGTGCCGTCCGCACTAGAAAGCACAGGGATGGGTCCAGTCGTGGATTTGGCAATGCCTGTGTTCAGAATGCCCAGAGTGACAAGCACACGCGAAAACGTTGCAATTTCATATTGATCGCGCGGGGTTGTCGCATGGACCCAGCGGATATGTTCCTCGGTAATATCTTCTAGCAATGGGCTTCGGTTAAGGAGTAGGACAATGCAGATAGCACGCGTGATCTTGTGCTCTTTGTGCGATGAGTACCCAATGCGGGAGAGTGGAGTGACGATGCGATCAATGGCAGCCTGCACACGCTGTTCTCCAAAGACGAGGCGAGCAAGTTTTGTGTAGGGAAGATCATCGCCACAAACGCGTATGTCGGGAAGTTTCTCAAGAAGATACGCAGCAAGAAGGACACGCATTCTGGTTCCAGATCCCGGCTTAGAATGTCGCTTCCAAGACCATCCTAGACGGGTATTGAACTGCTCCAGAGTTGAAGCAATAAACTCAACCCAGATAGACTCATCCCAGGCCCAGAAAGAGCTTCCTCGCCGGTTCATTTCCAGTACAAACGCGCGAATGGTCGTTGCGCGTCGATGCTGGTTGGTCACATCAGCGTAGCTTTCCTGAATGGTCAAGCAGATGTCGTCAAGTGGCTGTAAAAGGCGGCGAAGCACTTGGTAACTTCGCGCAGGCCATATTCCTCCCTGCCCTCCGGTGTTGCCCGGCCCTCCAATGCGAGCAGCGAGAAATGCGATTTCTTGACGCTCAGCATCCGTTAAGGCTGTGGAGCAATCATAGCCGTCACAGTTGATAGGCCAGTGCCACTCAGACTCCAAGACGAGGGAGGCTTTCATCGGTACAGTCATCCCTCGACCTCCTTGAGCGTGGCCGCAATCCATGCCTCAAAATCTTCCATACGGGAGGCCACAGCGGCTGAAATATCGCGTCCACTCATATGAATGTAGAGTCGCGTCGTGTCGAGTGACTTGTGTCCAGCGTATTCGGCGATGATCTGTTCGGCGATCCCGCAGCGTGCCATATGTGTTAAGCGCAGATGGCGCAAGGTATGAGGATGAAACTGCAGAAGGTCCGCACGACGAGCAATGGATCGCATGATTTTGTTCACCATTTCCGGCGTCATGCCCGATGCCCGATTCCGGTCAGACTCCGAGAGAAACAGCAGTCCGAGTCCAGGCTTGATCTGGCGTCGGTGTTGCAGGTAAGCACGGAGCCGTGTGGCGGTTGCCTGTGTAAAGAGAACCAACCTCCCAGACCCGTTTTTGCAGATCTCTGGGCGCAGCGTCACTTCGCGATGCGCCCAATCGATGTCAGTGATCTCCAGCAAGACCAGTTCTTCTCGTCGGAGTGCACCGTCATACATGAGTAAAAACATGGCTTGATTGCGCAATGATTCGCGCGAGAGCGTAGCAAGCAACACTTTGAACTGATCATCGGAAGGTATCCATGGCTGGCGTGCCCTTTTGCGTCGAACAAGTGGTCGCCCATCGGCTGAACGTGAATGGCGAGATGAAAAACTGCTGCGTCGGGTATATTTTCCGCGACCAACAGGATTTCTTGTTCGTTTCCCCATTTCTACCAGGTGATCGTAGTACAAGCGTACTGCGGTCAGACGAAGCTGGATCGTTTGGTCAGAAAGGCCGCTGCCCGAATGAAGGTGAATGATCCGCTGCCCGTGGGGATTGGGGCGGCTCACCAGGTCTTGGACATAAGCAGCCAGGTCTACTTTTGTTGCTTGTTCCACGCTGATAGGTGGCTCGTGTTGTTCACAAAAGCGAAGTAAATCTTCGAGGCCCCGTCCGTAAGCTTCCACTGTGTGGGGGCTCAGTTGCCGATTGGCTTGGAGCTGAAGCCATTCTTGCGCTGATGAGAGCATCTTGATACGAGGGAACAGGTCCCATCGAACGTTCTCTCTCTTCTCCATCCTCTTGTTTCCTTCTTTCCATCGAGATGCAGAGCAGAGAAACAGAAGATGGAGAAGTGACAGAAGCACTACAAAGCTTTCGGTTATTCGATTCCCTGTTCGAGTTCTTTGCCGAACAGAATTCTAGCACGCAGTACATTGAAACTCATCCTTCCCCTCCGCTTGGCGAAGGGTTTCTGTTCCAGTTGCTCTGGAGATGAGCCTAGTATATCTGAATGCTGTGATGTATTCCAAATAACCTGTATTTGCCCGTTCAGACACTCCGTATATCCAGCTGTGTAGCGATGAGTAAAGTAGTTGAAGATAGCGTCTCCGTAGTGCTCAATGGCGAGCGTCAATGGCAAGAATATGAGAGTCGGCCAATCCCAGAATGTTCCAATGGCGCTCTCTCTGCCCGAAGTATTACCTCATGAATTCTCATGCGCTAGTAGCATTCCGGTAACACAAGAAAGACCAGTATTACGAGTAAGCTGTGATCATTCCCCGTACTTTTACGATGGTGGACTACTGTGTACGGATGTGAAAAGTGGAGGAATTCCCCGTACTTTTACGATTAGCCGTAAAAAGTTATCTATCAAAGTAGTTCTTTCCTGTACCATAGGTGTTAGATCGGCCTGTAGAGGGCGTTTAGGGGCCATTGCAAAAAAAGGGCTTTGCGAAAGTGAGTAGTATAGATTGTATGTCTCGATGATGAAACGCCCATACGGTCCTCTGAGAGCCAAATAAAGGCATGTAAGGACAAGTAGTGTGTGCTCTGGGTGTGATGATCTATTACGTTTGCTTATGGGTTCTTGCTCGGTCCTGCTCACACTATTTCCTCTTTGATGCAACACACAGCGAGTTGACGAGTCGTAGCGAAGGGAGCCTGGTATGATCGTCTCGGATGCTGATCTGCACACCTTGGCGACCTGCTGCGTAGGTCGGCGTGATGACTATGCGGTGCAACGTGCCGATGGCTCGTACTGCCGTGTCGGTCGTGTGCTCTCCGATGAGGTGTTACGTTTGCATCTAGCAGGGGTGCAAACCATTGGCAGCTATGTGATTGATGAAGAGGGGTTCTGCCGCTTTGCGGTCTTTGATGCTGATCGTGAGGATGGCTTAGACCAGTTACTCACCGTCCAGTCGAGACTCCGGCGTGATGGGATAGCTTCCTATCTCGAGGGGTCGCGTCGTGGGGGACACTTGCATCTGTTTTTAGCTGCTCCTGTCTCTACTGGATGGTTGCGAACGTTTCTCGTGCCCTATTGTCCGGCTGGCGTCGAATTGTACCCCAAGCAAGAGAGAGCCAGTTATGAGCATCCAGGCTCGTTAATGCGCGTGCCCCTGGGAGTGCATCGGCGAAGCCTCCGGCGGTATCCCTTTGTCCGGTGGCAAGACGGGCAATTCGTCGTGGTGGCCGGTTCAGTGCTGCAAACGCTGGCCTGGCTGCGCACGGTCGAGCGGGTGACGGTGCCTGCTGTGCTCTCTAGGCCAAGGCAGGACGTGCAAGCTCCACGCGACAAAAGAAAATACCCTTCAAAAGGCTCAAGGCTCACCCCGCTTGACCCGAAGCTGACCATTCGGGACTGGTGTTTGGCACACGACCCCGTTGAGGTGATTGGGTGCTATGTGGCACTCGACGAGCGCGGGATGGGGTGTTGTCCTTTTGGCTGGCACCACTCGGATGGGCGCGATAGCCACCCGTCGTTGTGGGTCTATCAGCCCCGTAAAGGTGATCTGTGTTGCTGGTACTGTCACGTCTGGCAGCGTGGTGGCTCGCTCTTTGATTTCCTGCGCTATTATCACGGCCTGGATGCGCGGACGCTCTGGCAGCGCATACGCTCAGGTGAACGGTTCTAAGGAAGTCCTCGTATCCGGTGAGGTGTCGCTGGGCTGTGTGGATTGCAGAGCACGTAGCAGCCTGTTGAAGCTCTGCTGATAGGCGTCGTGCTCTTTCCAGTGGGTAAAGTCCCCAATATGGCGGGTGCTGCGAATGTCTTCGGCCCACGTGGTCGTACAGGTCCGAATATGCTCATCCAGTCGCACAGGATACAACACGTTGGGGATGCCTTGGGGTTCCTTGTTCAAGGCTTTTTCGACCTCATAGGCCACCCAAGAACTGGCGAGAGAGTGCTCAGAGAGGATGAGCAAGAGCTTGTCATACAACCGAATAGACGCATCTATACGATGCCTGATCTTGTCACCAACCTCCATATCTTCGGGAGCAAACCAACAACGCACGCCTTTGCTTTG
>JAFAXQ010000256.1 GCA_019240835.1 Ktedonobacteraceae bacterium | reverse complement strand
GCGCGTCTGCGGCATCGGCCCCTCCACTGCGTCAATGAGCAGGATGCAGCCGTCAGCCATATTGAGCACACGCTCGACTTCGCCGCCAAAATCGGCATGCCCAGGCGTATCGATGATATTGATCTTGATACCTTGATAGATGATAGCAGTATTTTTTGCCAGAATAGTGATGCCACGCTCACGTTCTTGAGCGTTGGAATCCATAATCAGCTCACCCACCTGCTGATTCTCGCGAAAGACATGGCTCTGCTTGAGCAAACCATCCACCAGAGTCGTCTTGCCATGATCGACATGGGCAATAATAGCCACGTTGCGGATGTCGGTACGATCTAGTAACTGTTCTGTCTGAGTCATTGTATTGTCAATACCTTGCATACCTTTTAACTGATAGCTCCTAATACATCTTCACAAAGAGAAAGACACAAAAAAACCGGACGGCCTTTGTCGCCCGGTGGATGAATGGATTTTTTCTACCGACGCTTGCGGTCTTTATTGTACCGCACATGGCCGTTTTTTGCAAGGCTCACCTAGCCGCGTAATGTTCCGTTGAGTGCCCGGTCCACGTTGTAGCAGGCGCTAATGAGCGAGAGGTGGGTAAACGCCTGGGGGAAATTGCCTAGGGCCTCGCCAGTGGGCCCAATCTCTTCACTATACAGGCCGACGTGATTGGAGTAGGTGAGCATCTTCTCCAGGATTAAGCGCGCCTCGTAGAGATGGCCCGCTCTGGCCAGAGCTTCGACGAGCCAGAAGCTGCACATGCTGAAAGTGCCCTCACTCGTACCCAGGCCGTCATCTGCGGCCAGTTTGGGGTTGTAGCGATAGACGTGTGAGTCGCTGGTAAGCTCTCGCTGAATGCGTTCAATCGTACGAATCATACGCGGGTCGTTGGGTCCAGTAAATTTGGTAAGTACCATCAGTAATGCACTCGCATCGATAGCATCACTGCCGTAGTATTGTACGAAGCTGCCAGCCTTCTCATTCCAGCCCAACTCCATTACCTGCTCATAGATTTCCGCACTGACCTGCTCCCAGCGTTCTAGCGGAGCGGGCAGGCCGCGATGACGCGCTACACGTAGGGCGCGATCAAAGGCAACCCAGCTCATCACGCGGGAATGCACAAATTGCTTTGGTCCGCCGCGCACCTCCCATATGCCCTCGTCGGCGTGCTGCCAATGTGTCGCCAGCCAATCCAGCAAATGGCGCAGATTCTCCCACAGGTCGTAGGAGATGCTCTTGTGACGATTAAAAAGGTAAACAGAGTCCATCACTTCGCCATAGATATCAAGCTGGTTTTGTTTGATTGCAGCGTTGCCGACGCGCACTGGCTTACTGCCACGATAGCCTTCAAGGTGATCCAGGGTGGTCTCAGTCAAATCATGCCTGCCATCGATGCCATACATTGGCTGAAGTGCGCCACTTCCCTTTAGCTCATGGCAGCGCGCATCTAGCCAGCCCATAAAAGCTTCAGCCTCCTGGGTGAAACCTAGAGTAAGGAGGGCATAGAGCGTGAATGATGCATCGCGCATCCAAGTATAGCGATAGTCCCAGTTGCGAGGGCCACCAATTGTCTCGGGCAGGCTGGTGGTTGGGGCAGCGACAATAGCCCCGCTCGGTGCGAAGGTGAGCAGTTTCAGAACGAGTGCTGAACGATGCACCACCTCACGCCAACGACCCTGGTACTGGCATTGTCCAATCCAATTCTGCCAGAAGCTCCTCGTCTCCAGGAACGTTGCCTGAAATTGACGCGCTGAGAAACGTTGCGGAAGAACTTCGCGGTCTTTAGCACTTTCAAGCAAAAAGTAAGCAGATTGACCTTCATGCAGTGTTAGCGTAGCACATACTCCTCCCTGCTCATCCTCTTCAAGCGGCACTGTAGCAGCCAGTCCCAGCTTGAGGAGCCTACTTTGGAAAAGCGCCCTCTCGCCAGATACTGCGACGGTATGGCTATCACGCGCATAGTTAAAGGCCGGTCGACATATCACTTCAAAGTTGAGCGAACCACGCACCACATTGACTGAGCGAAAAATCTGGTGCTGGGGGCGCAAACTTCCCACAGGTTTGATAGGCATAAAATCAATGACCTCACCAACGCCATCTAGGCTCAGAAAGCGCGTGATCAGAATGTTTGTTTCCGGTAGATAGAGCTGCTTACGGCCCATACCCGGCACATAAGGTGGTGCGATGCGGAAGAAGCCACCCTTAGTAGCATCCAGTAGCGCACCAAAGACGCTTGGCGAGTCAAAATTTGGCAGACAGCACCAATCGATAGAGCCATTCTTGCCTACTAACGCCACGGTGTGCAGATCACCGATGATAGCGTAATCCTCAATGGGAAGATAGGGGGACGATGGATAGGATGGGACGTTCTCCTGGCCTTGTTGCATGTGTTCTTTCCTCAAGCATACCTTTTTTAGAATATTATAACATGCCCTTCCCTTTTTCCAGGTTTAGCAACAATGGGATGCCACTGCCGCTAGCACGCTATGGTTGGTGGAACTGCGCTCATTCCAATCAGCTTGACGGTTCATCTTAGGTAGGATATAATTCTAAAGCAAGAGAAATGCGTAAATGTCCAGTAAATAGTGACAGAAAAACAAAGGAGCTGAGCTATCAATTCCTTTTGGAAGGGTGAGGATCTATGATCGAGCAGAACCAGCAATCTGCAGTTGAGACAAAGCTTGTTAGCATGACACCTACCGCGACCGATAAGGTTCACGAACTTCTCAAGCAGGAGAATGATCCTAGCCTTGGGTTGCGTATCTTCGTTGCCGGTGGTGGTTGCTCTGGTCTGCAGTATGGCATGACCCTCGACGAGGAGCAAGAAGGCGATACCGTTATCACACAAGGTGACTTCAATGTGTTCGTCGATGAGATGAGCCTGGGTTACATTACAGGAAGCGAAGTCGATTATGTCGATAGCCTAATGGGCGCAGGCTTTACTGTCAACAATCCCAACGCTGTCTCTAGCTGCGGTTGCGGTCATTCGTTCAAGGCTGCAGGCGGTGGCGGCGAGGCCAGAAGCTGCGGTTGCGGTCACTAGTCTCCCTTTAGACATAATTTTGAGCAGGTAGTCTCAAAGGGCATTGTAGGCTCTCTGAGACTACCTGCTCAAAATTATGTCTTCCTTTTCTGCCTACACCAGAGTGAGCAGTTCTGGGGAACCGTCAGTGATAGCAAGCATGTGCTCAAACTGGGCCGAACGAGAACCATCTGCTGTACGAACTGTCCACCTATCGGCCAGTAAGCATGTTTGAGGGCCACCTACGTTAATCATCGGTTCGATGGTAAAAACCATTCCAGTGCGCAGTTTTAATCCGGTTCCCGCACGGCCAAAGTGGGGCACTGGCGGGTCTTCGTGCAACGAGTGACCAACACCGTGCCCTACATACTCGCGTACGGTCGAAAATCCGTGTGACTCAGCGTGTGTCTGGATGGCGGCACCGATATTACCAATATGATTGCCTGCTCTGGCCTGTTCGATGCCTAGCTCCAGGCAGCGCCGAGCAACTTCCAGCAATTCTTGCGACTTACTATCGAGTGTGCCGACGGCGAAGGTGACGCATGCATCCCCAATCCAGCCTTTGTAGAGTACCCCTATATCAATGCCGATAATGTCGCCTGACTGTAGTACCTGCTCAGCGCTGGGAATGCCATGACAAATGACGTCGTTAATGGCGACGCAGATGCTAGCCGGAAAGGGCGGGACAGCAGGTTGACCGTCTCTTGCTGGTCTAGCACCATAACCCTTGTAGATAGGGATCGCGCCCTTGCCGCGAATAGAATCCTCTGCTATACGATCAAGTTCGAGGGTTGTTGCTCCTGGCTTGACGTAGGGACACAATGTCTCGTATGCCTGGGCGACTACGCGCCCTGCTTCGCGGAGGCGAGTGACCTCCTGACGTGATTTAATGATAACTGCCATTGTTTTTCTTTATGCCTTCTCTTGTGTCTCGTCTATTTCCTCTTCTGCGGAAGCTATCCCCGCTGGCTTGCTTAACATCTGCCTGACTAGGCCCACCATATCGCTGGTAAATTTGGAGTTAGCGACGACACGCTGTGCTCCCGCCTCAAGCGCTTTTGCACGCGCTTCGAGGTCCATATGTGAGCCAAATGCTAACACCGGTAGAGTATGAGCGCGTGCAGCCCGAATTGCAGCCGCCCAATCGACTCCGACTGTGGCTATGTTGACGATGACTAGCCTCGGCTTCTCGTCTTCAGCACTCATCAACCGCTGCTCAAAGGCTGCAAGCGTACGGACAATGATAACTTCCACAGCATGATGCTTCAATGTGTCGCGCATCTTCACTGCAAAGAAGAGGTCTTTTTCTAACGCAAGAATACGTGTTGTCATAGCTAAATACTATCTAGTCATCAGAGCGCTCATACACAGGTCGCCGGAAACGATCTGCTAGTTCCTGGTTAATCACGTCCAGGTTTTTGTACAAATCTGGGGTGAGTACGTGGTGAGTACCAGTACAGTAGGGCTTGTCACACGGCTTGAAATGACTGGTTTCAAACACCAGATTGCCGTTCTCAACGGTTATCCAGATATGCTTGCGCGAGTAGCCATCGCCCCACTTGAGCAGTAGACCGTCCTGGTACTCATCAAAGCGTCCTTGGCCGTAGAGGTAGTCGCGGTTGAAGAGTTGGAGTACGTCTCGCACTCTACTCTCTGCGATGACGCGTGCCACTTCTGGCTTCATGCGCGTCGTCGCCTCTTGTGCTAAATCTTCTTTGGGAATGGAGAGCGCACGCGAAGAGTGTTGCTCCTCGCGAATCATGTGCTGGATCATCTCCCCCTCTTCATCGCTCAGGCTGCGCGCCTGACCCACGATGGGAGCTTTACGCGGGGGATTATTATTCGTACCTGCCACAATAGTACCACCTTTATAGTTAAGAGAAATCCTTATTGTTCTACTGTACCACGTCGTGCGTCACATTGCCATAGGTAAAGAAGGTTCTTGCACTTTTCGTGACAAAGATGCGCTCTAAAATACTTCTCAAGTGAATCATTTTTCTCGTCACCTAGTCATAACCGTCGCCAAACATTTGTACGCTTGCATCAGATATGATACGCTATGAGAGCAAATAACAGCCTCGCTCTGAATGATGCCGCAGAGCGAAGGCAGTTTCCTGTGGGGAGGTAGAGACTATGGCAGATCGTATGGGACAACAGTTTGGCAACTACCGTCTGATCCACTTGTTGGGACACGGTGGCTTCGCTGAGGTCTACTTAGGTGAGCATATTTATCTAGGAACACAGGCAGCTATTAAGATTCTGCATACACAGCTTGCCAGGGAGGACATGGAATCCTTTCGTCGTGAGGCAAGCACTGTGGCTCAGCTTGTGCATCCTCACATCGTGCGTGTCTTCGACTTCGGTATAGAAAGAGCAACCCCTTTTCTCGTCATGGATTACGCCCCCAGTGGAAGCGCGCGCATGCGCCATCCCAAAGGAGTCCCGATTGCCCTGCCCACGGTTGTCGGCTACGTGAAGCAAATTGGTGATGCCTTACAATACGCCCATGACCAGCATCTCATCCACCGCGACATCAAACCGGAGAACCTGCTACTCGGGCGAAACCAGGAGATTTTGCTCAGTGACTTTGGCGTTGCCCTCATCGAACAAACTACGCACTCCCAGAGCACGCAGAACATAGCAGGCACAGCGAGCTATATAGCGCCTGAACAATTTCAGGGAAGACCTCGTGCAGCCAGTGATCAGTATGCGCTTGCTGTGCTGGCCTATGAATGGCTCTGTGGTGACTGCCCCTTTCACGGCTCCTTTCTAGAAGTGGCGAGCCAGCATCTCATGATACCTCCACCTACATTCCAGGAGAAGGGGGCAAGCATCCCGCCAGCCGTTGAAGCCGTGGTGATGAGAGCACTTGCCAAGAAACCACATGAGCGCTTCCCCACCATCCTCGATTTTGCCACTGCTTTAGAACAAGCAAGTCAGGATGTAGATCATCACTCGGTACGCTTATTGGGAAACACTCCATCCGCATCGTCAATGCAGAAGGACGCTCTACCCCATGCAGAGCCTTCACCTCGTTTGGTTGCGGCCCCCATAACGCCCGTTCACGAGTCCGTGGCTGCCGAACAGGAGCTAGATCTGACAAAGCTAGCCACCAGTCCTCGCATGCCAATGACCCACTCCCCCTCAGAACTGTCAGACGTTCATGCCACCCAGGGAGAAGTAGTGAGCACTCCGACAGTCAGTGTCATTCGCTCAACACAGTCTAGTATCCAGCCATTACCTACTCGTTATACACAAGGCAAACTACTGCTTATAGGGCTGATCCTATTGCTGATAGGCGGTAGCGCTCTGCTCTATCGTGCTATGGTCACACACTTTGTGAACCCTCTAGCTACTACTCATCTGAATGCCATTGCGACTGCCACGGCACAAGGGTACGCCGCTGCTAACACCATCATGTTTGGGTCCAATGCAGCACATACGCGCTCAAACTCCTCTGAACATGTGCTGGGGCTTACAAACATCGCGCATCTAGCGCTAGACTGGGCCTACGCCGCTGCCGCTGCTGTCCGCTCCTCGCCAACTGTATTCAATGGTATCGTCTATGTTGGCTCTGAAGATCATAAGCTGTATGCCTTCGATACCACCTGCCGCAAGGTGTGCTCGCCTCTGTGGAGCTACGCCACGGGCGGTGCCGTCGACTCCTCGCCAGCGGTGGCCGACGGTATCCTCTACGTCGGCTCCGATGACCATAAGCTGTATGCTTTCGATGCCACCTGTCGCAGGGATTGTACACCTCTGTGGAGCTACGCCACTGCTGCTGCTATCGACTCCTCACCAACGGTGGCCAATGGGATGGTCTACATTGGTTCTGCCGATCATAAGCTGTATGCTTTCGATGCCACCTGTCGTAGTGCCTGCACGCCCCTATGGAGCTACGCCACTGCTGCTACTATCGAGTCCTCCCCGGCGGTGGACAACGGCATCGTCTACGTTGGCTCTGACGATGACAAGCTGTATGCTTTCGACGCCACCTGTCGTAGCGCCTGCACACCTCTATGGAGCTACGCCACCGGTGATGTTATCCTCTCTTCGCCAGTGGTGGCCAATGGGATGGTCTATATTGGTTCTGCCGATCACAAGCTGTATGCCTTCGATGCCACCTGTCGTAGCGCCTGCACACCCCTGTGGAGCTACTTCGCAGATGATGTTCTCCGCTCCTCCCCAGCAGTGGCCAATGGCCTGCTCTATGTTGGTTCGCGGGGTGGCACGCTATATGCCTTCGCTGCTACCTGTCGCAGTGCTTGTACGCCTCTGTGGAGCTACCACCTCACTGATGCTATCGACTCTTCGCCAACAGTGGCCAACGGTATCGTCTATTTCGGCTCTGATGATCGCAAGGTCTATGCCTTCGCTGCTACCTGCCGCAGCGCCTGCACACCTGTATGGAGCTACTTCGTCGGTGGTACTATCGACTCTTCGCCAACGGTGACCAGTGGGGTAGTCTATATCGGCTCTGAGAATAATAAGCTGTACGCCTTCAGAGTTGCAGCCAGACCCTAAGCATAACTTGAAAGAATGAAATAAATAACTTGAAAGAATGAAATAAATGTGGTATCGTTAGCTAAGAGAGAGGTAACTATGGGGTTACTAACAGTTTGAGTTTTTTGTAGAAAAGGAGACCAATCATGTCTGTTGCTCAAGAGTTCTTAAAGGCAAACGAGACCTACGCTTCAACCTTTAAGAAGGGGGATCTGCCCATACCCCCTGCACGCCATGTAGCTATAGTCACCTGCATGGATGCACGCATTCATCCTGCACGCGCTCTTGGTCTAGAAGAGGGAGATGCACACGTTATTCGGAACGCTGGTGGACGGACATCGGAGGCATTGCGCTCGCTCATCATCTCGGAGCAGTTGCTCGGCACGACAGAGATCGTGGTGATTCACCATAGTGATTGCGGGATGCTTACTTTTAGTAATGATGATCTGCGTAACAAAGTAAAGCAGGAGTTGCACGCCAATGCTGATAACATCGACTTCCTGCCGTTTTCCAATCTGGAGCAGTCGGTGCGTGATGATGTAGCCTTCCTCAGGTCGTCACCATTGATTCCCGAAAATATCACGGTTAGTGGCTTCATCTACGACGTAAAGACTGGTAAATTACTGCCAGTGGATTAGTATTTAAGGAGAAAGTTCCATGTCTGAGCAGAAAGGATATGTTCACCCCGAAGCGCTAGTAGACGCGAGTTGGGTAGAGCAACACCTTCGTGATCCGAAGGTACGTCTCATCGAGGTAGACGTAGATACAAAAGCTTACGAGCAGGGACACATTCCCGGCGCAGTTGGTTTTAACTGGCAAAAAGAGCTGCAGGACCAACTCGTGCGCGCTCCCCTGAGCAAGAAAAATCTGGAAGAGCTTCTCAGTCAGGCCGGAGTGAGTAATGATACGACCATCGTGCTCTATGGAGACAACAACAACTGGTTTGCGACCTGGGCATTCTGGGTCCTCAAGCTTTACGGGCATCAGGACGTACGCGTCCTTGATGGTGGTCGTGTAAAGTGGTTAGCCGATAAGCGAGAGATTACCACTGAGGTTCCTTCATATCCGCGCACGAACTATCAGGCTCAGGAGCCGCGCAACGCCATACGTGCATTGCGTGATCAGGTGCTTAATGCACTTGGGCGCAACGGCGTGGCGCTCGTTGATGTACGTTCTCCTGCCGAATTTAGCGGCGAACTGCTGGCACCGCCAAACCTGCCACAAGAAGGGGCACAGCGCGGCGGCCATATCCCAGGTGCGGCAAACATCCCCTGGGCGTCGGCAGTGCGCGAAGATGGCACCTTCAAGTCCGCAGAAGAGCTACGTTCTGTTTATGGCAACAAGGGCATCACCCCGGATAAAGATATCATTGCCTACTGTCGCATCGGTGAGCGTAGCAGCCATACCTGGTTTGTGCTCACATATCTGCTCGGTTATTCCCGAGTGCGCAACTACGATGGCTCCTGGACAGAATGGGGCAGTCTCATCGGCGCACCTATCGAGAAGTAACAAAAAGTGCGGTTAATTCTGCAAAAAAAGGTTCCAGGGGCTTTGCAAACTCCTGGAACCTTTTTTTGTAATCCTCTTGACAACTACACGATATATCGTTATACTGGTACATAAAGATAACGATATATCGTTATTGAGCGAGGTAGAGCACAGAAAGGTAAAAGACAGCGAAAATGTTTAACCGATTTAACAGGCGTTTTGCTTTCCAGTTCCAGGGCGGACCAGAAGAGCATTGGACTCCCCCCTGGTTGAGCGACGTACGTGAGTGGCACGGCTTTCGCGGCTGGCCTCCCCGTTTCTTCTGGCGCATGCGTCGTGGGCGGGGCTTCTTCGGTCCAAGAGGTCACGGTGGGCATTGGTTTGGCCCCGGCGAGGGACGTCGCTTCTTCGGGCGCGGCGATGTAAAGTTCGCACTCTTGGGGCTGCTGCAGGAGCGGCCAATGTATGGCTATGAAATGATAAAGGCTTTAGAGGAAAAATCAGGTGGCTTCTACGCTCCCAGCGCAGGTTCAGTATACCCAACGCTGCAAATGCTGGAAGAGGGTGGCTTCGTGACATCTAGTCAGGTTGAGGGCAAGAAGGTTTACAGCATCACCGAGGCAGGACGCACCTTCCTCAACGAGCGGCAGAAAGAGAACGATGAGTTCACTGGCCCAGCATGGGAGTTTGGTGATCGCCGGCCCTTCGCCGAGATGCAGGCACTGAGAAGCGAAGCTATGGAGGTCGCTCGCCTCTTCGCTATCGCAGGGCGTACGTCTTTCAATGATCCTGAACGGCTTACGCGTCTGCGCAGTATCATCGAACGCACTCGTAAAGATCTGTCAGATATGATATACGGTAGCCAGAGTCAAAGCGTGTAAGAATCACATACTCTGAAGACATTTTGGTGGGGTTGTTGTGGACTGCAAGCCACAACAACCCCACCAATTTACCCTATAAGCGCTGAAGGCGAGAGAGAGACATAGGGGCTGGCATCATGTAATGCTAGAGGATATAATATATTGCTAGGGTGTGTGTTTGTTTCACCCTCGACAGTTTATAGGAAACTGTCGCAAAGCCTGCCTAAAATAGATGGTATTGTTGTGCAACGCAGGAATCTTTTCCGAGAAGTTGCGTGAGTACATAGTAGAGTAGTAGGAAGGACAGCACAAGCATGACTACCAATCCATATCGCCACGGCATACCACAAGAAATATTAGCGCTCTCTCATGAACGTGATCTCCTTCGCCGACGCGGCCACTATGAACGCGCCGACCTGCTCAAACAGCAAATTGAGGACGCTGGCTATGTCATCAAGGATAATCCGCATGGGGCGCACCTCGTTATGCTGCCTAGTATTGATATTGACGGGCAGATCTATCGCACAGTGCGGCAAGTGCCTTCATTGCTCAATACCCCTGATAGCCGCACCTTCTCGCTCAATATTTTAGCGCGCAATAACCTTGCAGCAGTGCGCCGTTGTATAGAAAGTGTTTTGCATTTCTGTACGAATCACGACCTCGAGATTCTGCTCGTCGACAATGCCTCACGAGATGGCATTGACGCGTGGGCAGAGCCACTTCACTATCAGGAACCACGGCTGCACCTGCTGCAAGCCTCTCGTACATTAGGAGAGGCAGAGGCACGCAATATCGGCTTGAAACGCAGTACAGGACGTTATATTCTCATACTAGATGCTTGTGTCGAGCTTACAGAAGACCTGCTCACGCCGCTTGCAAAGACATTAGCAAATACTCAAATTGGCATCACAGGCTTGCGCGGCTTGCGGACTGATGATCTGCGACACTTTGAAGAAAGTCAGAAGGTTGAGGTTGAGGTAATAGAGAGTACGTGTATGGCCTTCAGGAGAGATCTCCTCAAGCAGGTCGGTCTCTTCGATGAGCGCTATCGTTACTCTCACTATATAGATATCGATTTTAGTTTCGCCGTGCGCGATGCAGGCGCACAGACAGCAGTCACGCCACATCTTCCGCTCATTTGCCACCCACAGTCACACGACACTTCCATCTCTGATGCAGAACGTGCGCGACTCACTAAGCGAAATTTCTATCGCTTCCTTGAGAAATGGGGAGATCGTGACGATTTGTTGTTGGAAAAGTAGCAGATGTATTCATCACTATCTCTTGAAAGGTTGTATCACATTGCAGACATATAAAACACGTACAGAGATTCCACAAGAGTATACATGGGATCTCGCAAGCATTTATCCTCAAGATGAGGCATGGGAGCATGATTTTCAGGCAATACAGCACAGCCTACCAGAACTAGAAGCCCTTAAAGGGACGCTTGCACAAAGCGGAGAGGTGCTGCTTATTGTATTACAGAAGCGTGATACTATTTATCAGCAACTTGAGCGCCTTCTCTCCTACGCATCTATGCGCAAAGACGAGGACACGACCAATGGAACGTATCAGGCTATGGCAGACCGTGCTATACAGTTGTGCGTTCGCGCCTCGACAGTAGCCTCCTACATTGAGCCGGAGATTCTCGCTCTGCCGCAGCAGACGCTTGACCGCTACGTACAAGAGACACTTGGACTGGCACTTTACGGGCAACAACTGCACGAATTAAATCTGCAGCGCCCTCACGTCCGCTCAGCAGAAGTAGAGGCAGTGCTGGCTGCAGTGGGGGAAGTGACCGAAGGCCCTGATGCCATTTTCTCCATGATCGATAACGCCGATTTAAAATTGCCTATGATTCAAGACGAGGCGGGTAAAGAGGTTGAGCTTACAAAGGGAAACTACCTCACCTTCATCCGCAGCAAAGATCGACGTGTACGCAAGGATGCATTTGAAGGATTGCATGCCACTTTTCTCAAACAGCGCAATACGATTGCAGCAACGCTCTCATCACAGATCAAAGCAGATGTGTTTTATACGCGGCAACGCAACTACAAAACCTGCCGTGAGCGCGCCCTAGCTGGCTACAACATTCCTGTTAGCGTCTATGATAATCTCATTGAGACGATAGGTGAGCATATCTCTCTTCTCAACCGCTACCTGCAGTTGCGTAAACGCATGCTCAAGCTTGATGAAATGCATATGTATGACCTGTATGTGCCCATCGTTGAAGAAACAGGCGACGAGATCAGCTACCAGCAAGCGTGCGATACTATAGTGGCAGCCCTGGCACCATTGGGAGAGCACTACGTCACCGCTCTTAAACGCGCCTTTACACAACGCTGGATTGACGTTTGGGAGACACCCGGCAAGCGGGGTGGTGCCTATAGCGGTGGCACGTATGGTACGTACCCCTTCATCCTGCTCAACTTCCAGAACAAGCGGGACAGCATGTATACGCTGGCGCATGAACTGGGTCACTCCATGCACTCGTTCTACACACGCAGCAACCAACCCTACCAGTACGGCAACTATACCATCTTTGTTGCCGAGGTGGCCTCAACACTGAACGAGGGACTGCTGACTGAGTACCTGTTGCAAAATACAACAGATCGAGCGCTACGCCTGTCCATTCTCAATTATTCGTTAGAGGACATCCGAGGCACGCTCTTTCGTCAGAGTATGTTTGCCGACTTTGAGCAACAGATCCACCAGCAGGCAGAACAAGGTGAGCCACTTACGGCTGATACCCTCACGACCATGTACATGGCGCTCAACCAGAAGTATTACGGGGGCGAGACCATTATTGATGATCTGGTCGGTATCGAGTGGGCACGCATCCCTCACTTCTACTACAACTTTTACGTATACCAGTACGTCACGGGTATCTCTGCCGCCTCTGCTCTCGTGCAACAAATTTTACACGAGGGCAAGCCTGCCGTAGACCGTTACTTGAAGTTCCTCAGCTCTGGCTCCTCCGATTTTAGCATCGAACTACTTAAGAAAGCAGGCGTCGATATGACCTCACCGGAGCCAATACGCCAGGCATTTCAACTCTTTGCGTCACACCTCTCGCAGATGGAGCAATTACTGGGCGTGTAAGGGCATGCTGTGTCACGCCCTGGATATCCGCGCCCATAGGGGGGAGAAGGGGTCACGTTGGCCCCATCTCAGGGCGTGACACGGCATCCGCTACTGAGAAACAACATGCGTGGCGAAAAACGCCATGACAATGAGGCAGCTTATAACCAGAGCAATGAGCACGCGAATGACTAAACTGGAAATAACAAATCTCTTTGTACCCATAATGTAAGACTCCGCGCAGTACAAACTGGTCCCCGATACCCGCACTCTCCAAGAATTTCCTAGCACACACAGATATAACGAACTATAGATATTACCTTAACAGAGGTTCAGCGCCTTTTCTTACTACATTCTTGGCATTCGCAACTGGCACGCAGTTTCTCATAGGTGAAAATACCCGTTTTATGGCCATCTTCCCAAATAGGCGTAAGGCCATAGCGGCCAACAGGCTCTATGTTGACCAACGTTGTCTCTTCCGTAGTAAGACTCTGTTTGTTCTGTAACATACCAGGGAAGTCTCCCTCGCCTGCACACCAAGCGCAAGGACACGCCCAGCGCAAGCTTTCCCAACCATGAACGCTTTCATGGTCATCGCTCCAATATAAAATGAGTTGTCGTTTCTCTTCGTCGAGCAGAAATGATGTTGGCGATGGATGATTATACTGTGTCATTGATTTTATCCTTTGTCGGCTACGCAGGCGGCTGCTATATATTATAGTTCTTTTCGCGTTGTGGTGTGTGTGAACACAGCCCACAACGCAATTATACTATTGACACCGACCTATAGTTACTGCTGCTAAAGGACGCACGTTACAATAACCGTAGTTTATAAACACAGCTTGTCAGCGAAAAGCTCTGTTCCCACTTCAAAGGGCCTGAGCATCTATAGAGGATTCTTATGACAGAAACATTACTCATTAGCGGAATAATTGGAGTGCTGATCATGGTAGCGACTGCACTGATTACGCTACAGGTGCAACTACGTGCATGGAAACGTGCCCAGGCAAGCCACCAACAACTGTGGCAAGCACAACAAAAGCAACATATACATGCCTTAGAGGAGGAGATCACCAAGCAGCAGCAGAAAATCGAGGTGGAGTGGATGACTTTGAAGCAAAGAGAGAAGGAGCGAGCAGATGAATACATAGCCTCTGCAGTACAACTATGTTTACAACAGCATGTAGCCAGTTTTCCATATGTGGAGGAGGTGCCGTTGGATGCTGCTGATGCATCTCATCACAATGGTCAGAGCGTCTCATGGCACAAACCGTTGCAATTGCCAGGAGTGGACCTCTCACACCGTGACTTCTCACACCGCTATCTTCGTCATGCCGATCTGCACAAAGCGCGACTGGCAAACGCATCTCTCTTCATGGCTGACCTTTCAGGGGCCAATCTTGCCGAAGCTGACCTCACCGGGGCCGATCTTTCTGCAGCTAACCTCAATGCAGCGAACTTAAGCGGGGCGACGCTGGTAGACGCAAATTTTCTTGTGGCTGATCTGAACGATACAATGTTGATAGGAGCAAACTTACGCAAAGCGCGTAATCTTACCACCGAGCAGTTGTACAGTGCTATTTACGACAGTAGCACGTCTCTTGACGAGGAGATCGACATCACATTGCCGCGCACACCACGTCTTTCACATACAAATGGTCCAGACACGATTTTTGCAGTGAGATAGGTTTCCGAACATCCTTGCTTTTTTTGTCCGCTAGTTTTGTGGCAGCGGCGGTGGACACTTTGGTGGTCACCGCTGATTGTCTGCATCAAGCACAGCGCTGGCGAACCCGCTGTTTATGGCATCTGTCAAGACAAATGTCGAAAAGAGGATTCGCCAGCAGTATGACTAGCAGATGGTTAGGTCTTCTACGGCTTGACTAAGTGAAAGATGTCCGCACTGCCCAGACCTGTTGCCATATCATAGGCAGGGGCAGCAGGGTAGTGCCCATTATCGAACTTGGTGATATCGTGGAACTGACTTTTAAAACCAGCAGCAGAGTCGAGCGAGTAGAAGTAGTAGTTCAACAACCCCTGTCGTGTCCCCGTGAAGTGGTCAATCAGTGCGGCAATACTGGCCCAGAGCGGGGCAGAGGTCGATGTGCCACCAAAGCGAATCCAGCCTTTGATATCAAAGGCGGGGTTCGCACAGGAAGGATCACCTTTATCGCTGCAGTAAATGGCATAACCTGTGCTGGGATCCGCGTTGAGGGAGACATCAGGCAGTTCGCGACAGAACACGCCAGCAGTTTGACCGCAGTAGGCTCCACTCTGTGTCAAACCCGGCTCAATAAAGCCCGGCACTGCCAGACCGGCAAGAGATTGGTAATCTGGACTGCCCCAGAAGCGACTCACGCCACCACCACTTGCCCCGCCCACGCAGTCTTTAGGTGGGCAACCATCGGTCCAAGTCAACTCTTTCGAGACCCCCGGATAGCTTGGAGCGGGATTGTTACCGGGGTCAAACGTCGTAACATTATCCGGACCCTGAAAGGAAGTGCCACCGACCGCTGTCATATACGGCTGTGCAGCCGGATCCTCTACCTGAAGCTCGTTACTGCCTTGCAGGTTACTGTCGGTATATGGCAGGCAACTGAAGGCACCATTGTCGCCTGAAGCGGCGAAAATGCTTTGTCCTTGGGTTGCCATTTGGACAAATGCCTGGAACTCTCCCAATTTCATCGATGATGTTGCAAGATACTCGCACTCCGCCCAACTGGTACTGATAACATCGGCCTGGTTGTCTTTAGCCATTTGCAGGTATTGCGCGATAACCCCAATCTCTGCGTTCGGCGCATTATAAACCAGAAGTTGCTTGATGCTTGGGGCCAAGGCAAGCTGCAGTTCGATGTCAAGCTCGACCTCACCAGCAGCATAATCAAGAGCGCCATTAATGGGTGCTGGTCCTCCATAGACCGGTTTGTCTATAATTGGCACATTGGGCAGCTTAAACTGCTTCTCGTACACGTCGATGTCTTTGCGCGTGTAGCCTGAAAGTTCAAAAACGGCTGTAGTAATACCTTGTCCTCGGTCATTGAACTGCTTGTACACTGGGGTGGCGTCATAAATACCCGCGATTTGCGAGGGGGTGAGACCTCTACCGAACGGTCCACCACCATACGACGGCGGGAGGTTAGAATCCTGCTGCTCATAGGAGACTTGGTACTGTGGTCTGATCAGGTCAATGTTGGTGAGGCCCAATACCCCGATGACGTTTCCACTGAGGCTAGCCGGTATCTGCACAGGGCTACTGTTGGCGAAGTATGGTTGGCTACCCGGTGTCTGGTATGTATTGATGGTAGTGTGCAGAGCAGCTTCTACCTGTGCCACTGTTCCGGCTGCCAGCAGCAACGTTGGACTGGGTGAGCCTGTCAGCAGATGCATATGTGCGTGTGTCAAAAAGTCTTGAGCCGCTGTGGCCTGACTCCTAGTAGGGGCAAAACGAGCATCGAACGCTCCGCTTTTCAACCACTGGTGGTAGTGGGGGCTGTGTGGATTGTAGAGCGTCTTGATCAAACGTTGTTGCTCGTCCTGGTGACTAGTTGCCAGCAGCAGGCCAATAGTCATCTGAGGAACTGCATAGTGACCGACAAGGCGTGCATTAGGTGCTTGCTCAACGGCACTAGCTGGCAGCAGCACCAGTGTAGAACTGGGGTGAGCATACGCCGTGGAAAAGCTGCTTACCAGCAAGAGAGCCATGCTCACCAGCGGCAGGACACTCTGAAGGGCGTGTCGAACTGGCTGAGAACTCAATCTAGACGTGAGAGCGCCATTGGCAACAAGAGACTGTGAGGGGGACGTACTACGTTTGCTTGTCATACATTTCTCCATCTTCATTAGAATAAGCATTTTGTGAAACTTGTTTTGATACAAGTGATGGGTACCAAAGTGATTATAACATTCCTGTATCCAAGGGCCGCTATGGTCCAAACTACACCCGCCATGCGTCCTATGTGCTATAGTTCCAAAAACGCTAGCGTGTATTGCAACGCCACAGTTGTTGTTGAATTTACACGGCCGTGAGGGGTGAACTACATAGCCCGCTACTCCCTTTACAAATGCCTCAGCAAATGCATCGGGTCTACGTTTGCGTAGAATATTATATGCGCCCTGGACATCGGCGTTAATACACCGTCCATCAGAGGCGCGGTACAAGCCCCGCTTGACTCTCTTCCCGCTGAAGATATACGCTGCCTCATCGTTAGGTGTGTACGTCGGGATGGAGTCGAGGCCTAGAAAGCTTGCCTTGCTGGTATAGCTCTCTTCGGTGACTTCCACCCGAATACCGACGAGCACAGCTTTATACATAAGCATCTCAATAAAACGTGCATGCGGAATACACACAAAGTTCTGATTGTTCTGCCGCCCTTGGTTCACGTCCTGCTTCCACAGCAGATTCTTCCCGATAATGATGGTACCTACTCCCTCTTTGACGAGCAAGTCAATGATGCGCCGACTCGCGGTGTGTAAGTACTGGTTCACGCGTCGATTGCGGGTGGTGGTGATGCGCTCCATCTGCTTGGTGACCCGTTCTCGGTCCTCTTTGGGAAGTGCTTTCCTGAGTGCCTTCATGCGCTTATTATACCATTGGTTGCACGTTTTGAGCGGGC
>JAFAXQ010000257.1 GCA_019240835.1 Ktedonobacteraceae bacterium | reverse complement strand
TGTGCTTGTTGACTGACAAGGGAAGAAAGACGTTGTTCAATGGGCGTAGGAAGTGAACTCAGCGGAAAACCTGTAATTGTCTGGAAATGTCCTACGACAGCAGGGAGCAGGTCACATTTAGAGGATGCTTTCACATACAGCCTCCAGTGACGTGCCGTGATGGCCTCAAGGTCGCTGAGTGTCTCCATATCTAGGCGTGATGGCTGCTCAACCATCCACACGAGTCTCTTCACCTGATCAGCATCCAGAACAGCAGGGAGGGCAAGAGCCGTTCCAACCTCAGCCCCGACTCCCAACAGTTCACGCCTGGTTGGTATGGTGTTCATTTCATCGCTCTCTTCTATTTGCTCTGTGGAGGCCCTCGTTACTCCCTCTTGCATGGGGGGTATGCGTAGTGTGGACACCTCACCCCTCTGAATGATAACAAGGACAGTAGCCTCTTTATTCTCTTTGAGGACCGTCTCAAGCGCCGAGGGCTTGGATGCGCTCTCGGCTGGGGCGTTTTGCTGGTTGGCAGGCGGGACCACCTCCTGTGGCGTGCTCAGGAAGCCCAGTTCTGTCGCGTTCTTGCCAAAGAGCAGGCACAGTTTCTGCTGATAAGAGGCACTGGGGATATTGTAGCCCCGTTCCCAGCGGCCCACGGTGTCAGGAGCGATCAGGGCACAGGTGGGATCATCCTGGACACACAACGCATACAGGCGGTCTGCCACATCTTGCAAGCGCCAGCAGCGCAGTGCGCGTTCGCGCTTCAGGTGCTCATTGGGGTGCAGTTCTTTAGGAGATCGTTTTTTCTTACTCATCTTCACCTCACTGCTCAAAACATTTCTCTGTCATGGAATTGTCTCGTTGGGCTTGAGCCAGTATACCACAGCGCGAAACGCTCTGACCAGGTGCTACTCTCTAGAAGACGTGTCGTAATCAGTGGATCGCTTTGAGCGTGTGGATACCGTGAGAATGCAGTGAAGCGAACAGTATGAAAGCTATTCAGTTTTGCGGCAAGATCCGGCATACTCAAGGCGGCGGCGGCAAGTAGCCTCTCCCTACCCATCAAGGCGCTCTGTCGCGATATCGTAAGCGGCAGGAATGTGCTTGAGCATCGTCGAACGCCCTGCCAACGTGCTTGGCGTTACTCTGGGTGAACTTGTTGAGCATCTTACGCGGTTTTTTCGAGAATACCGAGAAACTAAGAAATGAGACAAATCTATATAGAGCGATGCACTTGCGCAGAGTGGAAGGATTACTTTTTGTTCCCTGTTCGTTATATATCTAGTGTATGATGAGTGTATCATGAACTGATGAACCAGCAGAAGGGCGTATACTCTTGTCGGCGTCTGAAATTTACAGCCGTAAAAGAAATGGAGCCATTACGTTGACTCTCACCTATGGTTTCTTTCCCGTCGTAAGTTCTATTCTATCACCACAGGCGCTGATGTCTCAGGTGTTGCCAGAGTATGACATAGGTAGCCCCGTAGAGTGCAAATTATGGAAGCCTAGCCGGAATGATACTTACTTCATCAAAACTGCTGACCAGAGATACATCCTGAGAATTTACCAAGTGCAAAGCAGATCGCTGTCGGACATCCATTACGAGTTGGACCTATTGAACTATCTTGAGCGAAAGAAGAATTCCATTTCTGTACCGATTGCCAGAAGGGATGGAAGCTTCATTCATCCCTTACCTGCACCAGAAGGGATGAGGTATGCCGTCCTCTTCACCTATGCGGAAGGTCATAGGGGACCCTACCCATTGGAGGAAGCATACAGCGTCATCTATGGCCGCGCCCTCGCGGAAATCCATGCCGGTCTGGATGACTTCTCAAGTCAGCATAAGCGCTTCCAGCTTCATCTTGATTATCTTCTGGATACACCTCTACAAACGATCCTTCCCTTGCTTGAAAATCGTCCAGCCGACTCAGCGTATCTGCGCCAGCTCGTTGACCTGTTGAAAACCAGCCTCATGAGCCTGCCACTTACTGAGTTGGAGTATGGCGTCTGTCACGGAGACTCTCATGGAGGCAATGCACACGTCACTCAAGACCACAAGGTGACATTCTTTGACTTTGATGACTGCGGAGAAGGCTGGAGAGCTTTCGACCTTGCGACATTTCGTTGGAACTTAGCCATAAACAAGCAGGACGACAACATATGGGATGCGTTTTTGCAAGGATATAGGCAAAGACGAGCAATACGCGAGATAGACCTCACGGCGATTCCGTGTACGAAGAAGATGATAGGTGGCTAGTGAGCTTGGAATACAATCACGTCGTACCCAGGGAAACACAGTGGCTAAGCGGATTGCTGCAATAGCTTCTTCTTTTGCCGAGTGTAGAAGAATGTTCCCCGTCCAAGGGGATGTGCAAAAAGTGTACTCCTGGTAGACCGTCCTAAGGCAATAGAGGTCACAAGTGCTGCTTGCATATGGGTCGTTGCATGTAAGACTTCACGTCATGCGTAGCCGTGTCATGAGAAGCACATCATCCAAATCTTGGACGTAGGATGTCGATGCCCAACGCTCTAACTGCGGACGTAGGGTCTCGATGCGTTGCAAACTGTGCAGTGATTTCGTTTGCAACGTAACCTCTAAGGCTTGCCTTGCCTGTTTACACGCCTCCTCTATCTCCCCTTGTTGGACATACGCTTCAGCGAGCTCCGTAAGAATGATGGCTGTTCTGCGAAAAGAACTCGTTTCCTTCAATGCCACATGTAGCGCACCTTGCGCGTTTTCTGGCTGATGCAGACGGAGGTAA
>JAFAXQ010000306.1 GCA_019240835.1 Ktedonobacteraceae bacterium | reverse complement strand
GGGTGAAAGGTGAAAGGGGTGAAAGGGTGAAAGTCGCAAAGGAAGAGGACATTCTGGCAGCGCTGGATGCCCTCGAAGCCGAAGGCAAAGCGTTGACGCTGCACGCCATCGCCAAACGGGCAGGGGTCACCTGGCATCAATATGATGAGATCGAAGAGGTGGCGGCCTACTACGGCTACAGCTTGGCGCGGGGAACAGGTCGGCCAAGCAAAGAAGGAAGGTGAACGATGAGACAGCCGCAGCACTGGCCAGAGCGTGCGATGGAGCAGGCCGAGGCCATTAGTGACGCCTGGGAAGTGTGCAAGGTGTATGCAGGCCGACTGGCTGAGTGGGTGCTCTTTGGCTGCATGGTGGCCAACCTCATAGAGGTAGTGGTCACGGTGCCGCCTGGCTTTGGCAGTAGTGTGCTCATCGTGCAGGCGATCACGCTGGATATTGCAGGCTTTGGTCTGGCGTCAATGGCAGCGCAGGCACGCAGGCAAGGCCGTGAGCAGGCGGCGAGGACCGCACGCGTGATGGGGTGGACGCTGATCGTCATCATGATGCTCACGGTGGGACTCATCACGCTGGCAGTAAAGGTCCCCAGCACGAAAAGCTTTGTCGATGCAGCAGAAAACGTGCTCATGCTGGTACGGGTGCTGGCGACCGTGCTCTACGGCCATGTCATCCACAGCCTACGCGAAGCCAACGTGCAGTACACCAATCAGGTGACCAGCTTACAAGAAGAGCTAGCGAGGCGGCAAGAGGAACGGGACAGGGCACAGCAGCAGGTGGCCAGTGGACAGGCCGAGGTGTCCAGGCTGCGTGTCCAACTGGATACCAAGAGCAAAGAAGTGGACGGGCTACGTGGACAGGTGGCCAGTGGACAGAGGGAAGTGGACACGCTGCATATGCAACTGGACACGTTACGTGGACAGGGGGACAGTGGACAGGCCGAGGTGGACACCCTGCGCAAGCAGTTGCAGAGTGCCTTAGCGGAGGTGGAGACAGGACATGCAGTAGTGAGCGCCAAGCAGCACGAGCTACAGGGTGGACAGGCAGCAGTGGACACGTGCAGCATCCAGTGTCCAGTGAACGGGCACACCTGGACAGTGGACAGGAAAAAGCGAGAGCGTGGACAGCAGCAGGCCGAGCAGGCAGTGAGTGAACACATCAAGGCGCTGCTGACTGAGCAGCCAGGGTTATCGGACCGAGCGATTGCCAGCAAGGTGGCGTGCTCACCGACCACGGTCGGCAAATGGCGCAAGAGCCTGGCCTCTGCCAGTGTGAACGAGGAGGCGAGCTTGTAGAGCAGGAGGAAGAGCAGATGTTGATGAGTAAAAAGATCAGACTAGAAGTGAGTGAACAAGACGCTGCTACTCTGGAATTTATGCAAGGAAAATGCAGAGCGTTATATAATTGGTGGGTGATGCGTCTACGCAATGGGGAGAAGTGGCCTGGATGGGAAAAGGCCAAGAAGACGCTGCAAGAGAGTAAGCAGTATGACCCCGAACTGAAGTGGGTGTATGGCAAGCTCTTACACGAGGTGTACTTCCGTCTGGATGGTGCGATGAAAGCCTTTTTTCGGCGGGTAAAAAATGGTGAAAAGCCTGGATTTCCAAGGGTGCGACCTCGGCATAACTTTTTCACGCTCATCTATCCAGCGATGTATCTGAAGGTGGAAGGAAAAAGCATCAGACTTCCAACGGGGGGGAAAGGCAAGAACAAGCGGTACCCTGATGTCGTTGCGAAGCTGACCGAGGAAGCACCAAGCGGCTACAAGGATGTAGCGATCTCCAGGGATGGGCGAGGGCGCTACTACGCATCCTTTGTCCACGATGAGCAAGCGGAAACGTGTGAGCACGATGGGGTGCTTGCGCTTGATTTGGGCATCAAGACGTTAGCAACAGGAGTCAATGAACAAGGACGCTTCTATCACATTGGCGGGTTCAAAGGCAACACATGGTACAATAAACAACTCGATGAGCTTCGTAGCAAGCGAAGCAAGTGTAAGAAGAAGTCACGCCGCTACCTCCACTTGTCGAAGGTCTACAAGCGGGTGTCACAAAAGAAGCGCAACAAACAGCAGGACTCGCTGCACAAAGCATCGCATCTCATTGCGCACAAAACGGTTGAGAGAACCATTGTGCTCGGTGATCTTTCCCAACGGCAGATGGTGACGAAAGAGCATAGGGAGCGCAACAAACATTTGAATAGAGCAGTCTTCAACGAGTGGGGACTGTACACCTTCGTTCAGATGTTGCGCTACAAGTGCGTACTCTACGGGAAAGAATTAGTGATCGTAGATGAAAGGGATACGTCAAAAACCTGTAGCGCATGTGGAAACAAGCAACACATGCCGCTCTGGAAGAGAATGTATCGCTGTGAATGTGGACTCGTCATGGATCGAGACGAAAACAGTGCCGTCAACATTCTGATGAGGTTCCTTGCCCGGCGGGGGCCACACACAGACCGGATGTCTGTGCGGTGTGCGGACGTTTTCACCGCAACGGATATGTAGTTGAATACGTTTGATTACATTTAAGAAAGCAGTCCTTCCTCTTCTTGCAATCGCTGTCGCTGATATTTGCCGAACCTCTTCAAGTTTGGTAAAGACAACAGTAACATCTGCTGCTACCTGCGTATGAACAAGCCACTGGATGTATTCAAGTGCAATTGCAGTAACAGAGAGATTATCTGCTGACCTCATCAACAGTCTCTCTCCATCTTGTTTTGATTCCACATGTGGGATCGCTTGTATATTTGGAGGAAGTTTCTTGCCAACAGGAGAGGTAACGCACGTAGGTACGGCCTCTCCTTGTCCATTGGTGACGAAGCTAGGATGATCGAGATGGGTGTCGATAAGCAATTTATACTGCGGGCGGCCACATGAGTAATGGGCGTACAGGGCAAATTCGTCTTCTACGAGTTGCAGAGATGGAATGGCCTCTAGATAGCCTCTGATATAGCGACTTATCGCTGCAGGAAAATATGAAGTATTGGGGAGCGCGTCTAAAGCAAGGGCAAGCTGTACTTCTTTTAGCATTTCAGGCAGCGTCTCCTAAGTGAAAAATTGTGAAGTAGATTGTACTACGTCCATAATTCGATGCCAAGTTCACTCGCCAAAGATAAGCGTTCAGATTATTCTTTTTTCGTCAGTGAAGATACACCGAGGTGCAGCCGCACCACCATGATCTGTTCATCTAGCTTCTGCACGTCTGAACGAGACGCCCACGGTTCTAACTCACGACGGAAGTCAGAGACTCGTTGTAATGTGTTCGCTGATTTCGTTTGGCTGTTAGTTATCATAAGAGCTTGCGTTGCACGTTTACACGCTTCCTCAATTTCTCCTTGTTGGACATACACACCCGCAAGATCAACTAGAGTGATAGCTTGACCACTAGGAACATCTATGTTTGTCGTAGCCAAAGCTTCAAGTAACGCCGCTTCTGCCTCTTCTAACCTGCGGAGGTGCCTAAAAGATGCCCCTTTATATGCAGGCCACCTAGCAGGGCCAAAGACTGTCCAATAAGGATCTTCATCTGGCTGATCAAGAATGTGTTCAGCTTCTTCCAATGCTTGGAGAGACGCATGAGATGTGCTCAGGTCTGGTTCACGTGCATACATTCGAGCGTGAAACTCAGCTTCCGCTGCTGCTATCCAGTAGTGTATGGTGGGGCTTTGCCCAGCAAAACGACGTGCTACTTGCAGCAAAGAAAGAGCTTCCTGGTACTGGTGATTGTAAGCATACACGAAACTCGTACGTGCTACTGCCACCGCATATAATGCGGGATTGGCACTGTGCCGAGCCGCTTCGATAGCCATCTTATGATACTGTTCTGCCTGGGGATAGTCGTGCATATCAAAGTAGATTTCACCTGCCATCTGTGCTTGCTGACTGACGAGAACACATAAGCGTTGCTCCCGAGTAGTCGACTGAACGGTACGTAAAAAATGCTCAACGCTTTCCAGATGCCCGAGAACACCTTTGAGTAGTCCGTGTTTAGGGACACTTGAATAGACAAGTGGCCAGTAACTCTGTGTGATGTGCTCAAGGCTGCTGAGCGCCGTAGTGTCTAGGGCCTTGGCATCCGCAACTAGCCACGAGAGCCGATCTGCCTCATCAGCGTTGAGAACAGGAGGCAGTAGCAGCGCCGTCGCTCCAACCTCCGCCCCTACTTCCAGCGCCTGGCGTCTTGTGACCTTATCCATAGCATCTCCTTCCTGATGCATCGTCGCAGCTTCTGAGCCTGCATTGAGGTCTAGCTGAGCAGAGCGCTGCTTACCCTGTTCACCGCCAGCATGCGCTGATTTGCCCTGCTCAGAGGCATGCTGCGCGTCAAATGGATCATAGTCAGACAGACCGAACTTCCACAGCGGAATAGCCAGGATGGCAGCAAGTCTCCGCAACGTGGAAGCGCTCTCAATGAACTTCTTTCCATATTCGACATCTTGCACATAATGCCAACTGACCCCTACCCCTCCATCAGCTTTGGGCCAGACTTCTGCTAACTGTTCTTGAGTCATGTGAGCCGCTTGACGCGCCTCTCTAATGATTATTCCGTGGTGATAATATGATGCAGCCTCCATGCCAAATTCCTTTCGTATAAGGAGAACACGAACGTATACGTCTGTGCAAAGAGAACGAGATCAAGCTCTGTAGGGCATTCACACCAGGCCAACAACAAAGTACAGTTCCTTTTGCAAGCCTTACACCTATCTTCCATAACAACTTAGCCTGCTGCACACGCAACAGTTTGATCCCTAAATCTGCCACCTCTGCATCCTTACCCAAGCGGCTGGCTCTGCTCCTGTTGCGCTACGAGTGCAAGCAGTTCCTCGTTGCTAAGAGGCGGTGGTGCTTCCTTCCTCACAGACATAGCTTGTTCCTCCTGTCCATCTGTGTCAATGCATCAGTCTAGTGGAGCCAGTCTATTCCTGTTGAGAGCAAGAAATTATACCGCTTTAGCAAACAGCACACTGCAAAAGTATAAATGCTGTTTCATCCATCTGCTATACTTCTTGGGGCAGTATTCTAGCACTTGCTCGTAGCAGTATGTCATGGCAGAAAGGGCATGTCAAATTAACGACCACTGTTACTCGCTCCCTCCCCTCTAACGTTATAGCATATGGAGTACTTGCTTGTATTCAACGTAGGTTGATATCAAATTGACGATGCTATTGGGTGAGCGTCATGTTTTTGCAGCGAGGGGCCCGTGATGCATCGTGGCTGACGTGGCTTGCAGAGGGAATCCACGCCGGTAGGGGTCCAATGAATTGGACCCTGGGGTGGCCACACACAGGGTCCAATGAATTGGACACCTACCGAGCTTGTGCGCAAACATGTGGCGCTCACCCGATGCTATTCACTAGGCAGACACATCACGATGGATCATGGTATCATTGAGGTAATCTCGCCCTCACAAAGTTTCTGGGTGAAAAGCGCAAAAATGGAGATAGCCCTTGACCTAAATCAGAAATCGCGAACCTGCGTCAATCTGGGAAAAACGTCTTTGTTTTTGGCAATAGTGAGCTTTCTGATATTAGAATAGAACAGGTAAATCTAGCAGTCAAGGGGATGGATGTAAGACTGATCTATAAAGATGAAACGTCAGTCATAAGATCTCCTTACGTTGGTTTTTCTGTTGCTTCCTCCCTTGCAGCAGCAGTAGGGGTAGGGCTTGCTAAAGGAGAGGCACTCCATGTGATATGTGAGAGGTTAAGCCTAATGGAGGCATTGCCGAGTAGGATGTCTATTCTTGAGGGTAAAAAAGGGGAGATCATTTTTGACGATACAAGATTAGCAACCTCACAAAGCACACAAGCTATTTTAAAAGATTTAATCGCATTAAAGAAGGAAGCTCAAAGGATGATCCTTATACACGGTCCAATCTTTAGATTGTATCAGCATGGACCGATAAGTCAAGAGACAATTGAACTTATGAAACAATTTAATAAGGAAAATGCCTTGCGAAGACAAACCAGGCAAAATGCTGTGGCTGAAAATCTAACAGCCCTTTTACCTGAAATTCACATACCCACATTGGTAATATGGGGAGAAGATGATAAAATATTACCGCTTGCGTTGGGAGAACAGATGGCAGCACTGATTCCCAATGCGCAATTGGCTGTCATTGAGCGAGGAAGCCATAATGCTCATGAGGAGCAACCGCAAAAATTTAATGCCATTACTGAAGAATTTATAGAAAAATTATGAGTGATAGTTAAATCGGAAAGTCCGACTTGCACATGAATTTTGGAGTATATATGACACTACTGATATCACTACTCATCTTTGTCATCTGTGCAACAGTTAGTCTTTTGCTCTGTGGAGTGGCAGAGGTGCTCTTCCCCAACTTCCGCAGCGGTGAACACAAGCGAGGAACACATCGTCCAGACTTGTCTGCAGACGGCAAAGAGATCAAGACGATAGAGCTGCCACTAGTGGGTGGACCTGCGTTTATGCTGGCTATCGTCGGTAGCGGACTGGCGATAGCATATTTTCTGCATTTCTCTAGTACGCAGTGGACACTACTACTGATCGGGTTAGGCGCGATGAGTGGCTTCGGGTTCATTGGCTTCATCGACGATTGGCATAAGGTCTATCGCAATGAAGGCATCTCGGAGTATGCAAAGCTCATTGGTGTGCTATCTGTCTCTATAGCAGCAGGACTATTTTACTTTTTCCTACTCCCAAGTGGTAGAGAGTCATACGGGGTATACATTGACATTTTCAAGAATCTGGTATGTACACATCCGCTTTCTGAACAACAGCCCTGCCCCGTCGTGTATGGGCAATTTGCCTACTTCGGCTGGCTGGTCTTACTCACCCTGACAATCGGCTTCATTGGCACTGTCACCTCACTTTCGGTTGATTTCAGCGATGGTCTGGATGGTTTGGCTGGCGGTCTAGTTTTCACTGCAGCGCTAGCCTTTGGCATCATCGTAACAGGCATTATCCAAAAGGGCAACCCTGCAGGAATCGTGCTGGAGGTGCTCTCGCTGCTGTGTGCAGGTGCTGTGCTCGGTTACCTTCCCTGGAACTGGCCTTCGTCGTGGGGTGCCCGTCCTAGCAGATCTATGGCCAAAAGACGCGCACGGATTTATATGGGCGATAGCGGCGCGCTAGGACTGGGTGGCATTTTGGCGATAATCGCAATCTTCTCACGTCAGGAGATCCTACTGCTGATGGTGGGAGGGGCATTCGTGCTGGAGGGCCTCTCGGCACTGGTCTCAGCCCGTTTGATGACTCCCTTTTTCCGCCGCAAGCTACAAATACTGCGCTTTGCTAACACTGACACGTTCATAACACATACAGAGTTCCCACGGCCATTCCTGGCAACGCCGCTGCATTGTCACTTCGACCTGCTTGGGTGGGACCGCCGTGTGCTGGTGTATGGTGCCTGGGCGCTGGGCACCATGTTTGCAGCTCTAGGCGTGATGGTTGGCGTTGCACCAGCAACTTGGCAACGCTATCTAGGACGTATTCTGGTGCTAATTCTCGCTCTGCTCGTCTGGTCTAGTGGTTCTTGGACCAAAGGGTACTTCATTGGCACCCAACCTGCCGACCAACGTAAAAGGCGACGCAGGCTGGCCCTCTACTACGGCTTCCCCTATCGTCTGATGGGCATAAAGCTGTACCACCTGGTCGAGATCATTGGAGCAAGCGAAAATGTCATCGAGACACCTGCCGAGGAGCTTACTCTCTGGCAACGTATGAGTATCTATGACGCACGAGCAATGCTTGGCCTCTACTGCTATCGAGCCGGATACCTGCCCGCTGCGCTGGCACAATGGACACGTATTCCTGAAAAAAATCGTGCGCTGCGCCCGGTGATTGCTCATCTCTTAGATGAGTTAGATGGTCATCTCTCCTTGTTAGAAAAGCAAGAAACGCAACCGATCAGGCGCGACCAAATTGTTCAGAAGCCGCCAGCGTTTTCTGGCAACTTATCCCCTGCTGATCTGCCCAATCCGTATGAACCTATTCGCGAGGAGATACTAGATGTCCGCGTTGGGGGGTGGGATGCTGCTTCGCTATCCACTCCTCCCTACACACAACTGGATACTGGCCACTCTGGTGGGGCCCCTGACCCTGCTACTATACCCACTGCACCTCTTGAAGACAAGCTAATGGCCAATGGACACGACCAGTTCAGATGGTCTAGAAGGAATGAGCAGAATGTTAATGAATCATGACCACGTCTATCGTATAGAAGGTGGACGACCAGTCATTGGAGAAATTACCTGTTTAGGTGCTAAAAACTTTATCACCAAGGCCATGGTAGCAACGCTACTAGGCGACACACCTACGACATTCACCAACGTGCCCCCCATCGGGGATACCGAAATCACCAAAGAGATGTTAACTTCGATAGGAGTTCACATTGAGCACGAAGGGCAAACAATGGTGATCAATCCCCTTAGCATGAATCAAGCAGTTGTACCTACCCCCGACTCTGGTAGTAATCGTATACCTATTCTGCTGCTCGGTGCTCTGTTGCATCGTTTTAAAAAGGTCGCAGTTCCAGTAGTGGGAGGGTGCCAAATTGGGGACCGCAGTGTGGATTTCCATATAGAAGCCATTAAGCAATTTGGAGGGATTGTAGAACAAACACAAGAAGGTTTTGTAGCATCCCGTGAGAAGCCACTAAGAGGAACTCATATACGCTTACCTTACCCAAGTGTAGGTGCTACAGAGACATGTTTATACGCTGGGGTGTTGGCCGAAGGACGTACGACTATCTCAAATGCTGCTGTAGAGCCAGAAATTCTAGAACTGATCACTTTATTGCGCTCTATGGGGGCTATCATTTTCACATCTTCAGGACGAGATATTCGTATTGAGGGTGTGAAACGGCTCAAAGGTACGCGCATGGAAATCTTGGGTGATCGTATTGAGGCTGCCTCGTGGGCATGCTTGGCATGTGCTTCACATGGAGATATTACCGTTCACGGCATTCGTCCAGAAATTCTAGGCAACTTTCTCTCGTACTTCCAACTGGTAGGTGGGGGTGTCGAGCTAGTTGCTGCTAACAGCATTCGCTTCTTCCGTGCAAGTACACTTCGCCCAGCTTTCATAGAAACCGATGTTTACCCAGGTTTCTCAACCGATTGGCAGCAGCCTTTTGCCATTTTGCTGACTCAAGCCGAGGGCATTTCTGTGATCCATGAGACTGTCTATGAAGACCGCTTCGGCTATCTTAGAGCGCTAGACAAACTGGGCGCTAAGACACAATTGATAAAGCATTGCCTGGGAGGGAATCCTTGCCGCTACCGTGACACAGACTATGAACACAGTGCGATTATTGTGGGGCCAACGCCGTTGACGGCAATTGATACCATTGCTATTCCAGATTTGCGTGCTGGTCTAGCATATGTCATAGCTGCTGCTATTGCTCATGGTACTTCCATTGTTACAGGCATTCCCTTTCTCGAACGTGGCTATGGAGATATTGTCCCTAGACTGACTGCGATGAATCTGAGGATTGAGCGAGTAACATGCACGGATTTTAGTTTTGCTTGATTATAAGTTTGACCTGGCGCAAACCTCGAATAGCATTGCAAATATAGATCTTTTCTGCTTCAAGCAAATCATGCAAATGGAGCACTGCCTCTCGGGCACGAGGATTCTCTTCCAGTATATATTGACGATAAATACCGTTTAGCAACCCACAGTCCACAGCAGGTGTTAGCAGATAACCATTGCGCTCAATAAAAATATTGTTCGTTGCGCCTTCTGTCACCTCACCTTTCTCGTTCAGGAAAAGCATATCGGCATAGCCATTTTGCTGAGCAAAGCGAGTAGCTCGATCATAGAGGGCACGCTGCGTTGTTTTGTGATAATACATGCTATTCTGCGAGTCGGTCTGTGCAGCACTGAGCGCAATTATCTGCTCTGCAGTAGATGCCTGTTGGAGTTGGATAGCTTCGCCATGCACTTGCCCTGTCTGGCGAAGCTTCAGTCGTACTTTGTAGCTGCAGCCTGCTACAAGATCAGCACTCACCTGGCTAAGTACATCTTCTATGCTGGCCTGACTGTAGGCATAGCCAAAGTAATTAGCCGAGTCGGCCAAGCGCCGTAAATGTTTATCAAGACGCTGATATCCGTCTTTCCATAAAATGCCTTCCAGAATAGCAAACTCAGAGGCTGTACTGGTCAGAAAATGAGCTTTTACCATACATTCGGCATACTCATCAGAAGCAGCCGAACCATAGGTGATGCCGCTACCCACGCCCATTTCACCGCGTCCGTTTTCAAGTACCACTGTGCGAATCGCCACATTAAACATTGCTCTGCTTACTCTACTTGAGTGATGCAGGGTAGGAGCAAAGTAACCAATACAGCCAGTATACACCCCACGTGGCGAACGCTCCAATGCCTGGATAATTTCCATCGCCCTGATCTTAGGCGCACCCGTTACCGAACCACAGGGAAATAAACTTCTGAACACCTGGTAATAGTCTACACCTTCTTTCAGTGTACCTTCCACTGTCGAGGTCATCTGGAACAGTGTATTGTATTTCTCAACGCTGAAAAGCTGGGGCACTGTTACGGAGCCAACTTGACATATACGCCCCAGGTCGTTACGCAGCAGATCAACGATCATCACATTCTCGGCGCGATTCTTGCTATCGTTAAAGAGCCACTGCTCCAGGTGTTGATCCTCGCGGTGAGTGCGACCGCGTGGTGCCGTTCCTTTCATCGGGCGTGTAATAATGCTCCGCCCTTTAAGGCTGAAGAACAATTCGGGAGAAAAGCACAGTATCTCTTGGCCAGCAGATCGTAGATACGCACTATAACAGACCCGTTGCCTGCTCTTCAACGTCTTGTACAGCGACAGCGGCGAACCATCAAATGTAAAATGGTAGCGACCCGTAAAATTGATCTGGTAGACATCCCCGGCACGAATGTACTCCTTAATACGCTGAACGTTCTCGCGGTATTCCGCCTCATCCAGATCGAAGTGAATGTCGCTTAAACTATGGGTGATTTCATCTGGCGCAGTATGGGGAAGAGAAGCTGCACTCTCTAGACCAGGTACTACTTGAAGCTTGCCACTCACGTGATCGTACATGAGTGGTTGCCGATACACACCAAACCATGCCAGAGGTTGCTTCTGACTACAATACTCTCGCAGGCCAAGCTTTTCAATATGATAGCCACATTCGTAAGCAAAGTACCCTGCAAGGTAGTAGCCCTGCTGCAGATAATCTGGGATAGCAGCGAGCAAGCTGGCTACTTCGCTGACTCGATGAATTTGGAGTATATGGATAGGGTCAACAAATAAGAAACTGTATCCATTGTCCTGATCATATTTGGTGCTTTCGAGTAAAACCGCATTTTCTTTGCTTTGCAGAAGATGATAATATTGCTCAGGAAAGTTCTTAAAGAGCACTATAGAACCCACTTCTCACAGTTGCAGTGCAGGTCCCCAGGAGACGACGGAATCGGGTGTGATGACGATAACTGGGTAGTGCTCCAGTGCCATCGTGCGGTATTGGACGTAGCGTTCACGCAGCAAGCGCAGTGCGTGAGCATGCACGTCATCCCCTGGCGCAACAATGTCAGCACGCCCATGCACTAGCACATAGCCTAGCCGTGACCAGTCGTCGTCGTAGCGATCTATTAACAGCGATGCCTCATGACGCGCCTCAATATTGCGTACACGGCGCAGCTTTGCGCTCGTGACGCGTTTGGGTTTTTCATCGAGCGGCGTATAGAAATGTGTACCATCGAAGGCGTAGCAGACGGGGATGAGGTGCGGACTTCCGTGCTCGTCGGCAGTAGCCATGCGTGCAGCACGCTGTGTTTGTACGAATGCTATTTCGTGTGCTGTAAGTGTTGTGCGCTCGGTCATGCTCTCTCCTCTACATGCCTCCGCGCAACCCGCGCCATCTTGCGGAAGGTAGTGCTTGCGCGGGATCTTCGGCTAGTTCAGTCACAGCAAAGGTATTGGCGCTCACCATCTGTTCCCTAAGAGTGCTTACCTGTCCAGTCATAACCCGCTCCATGTTATCCTGTTGTTGGTTAGCAATCCA
>JAFAXQ010000221.1 GCA_019240835.1 Ktedonobacteraceae bacterium | reverse complement strand
TATCGTTGGCGGTCTCCTGATGCACGAGCAGTTGGCAGAGCAGAAGACACGACACCACTCTGACTCTTATAGGGATGGAGAGAGGAGTCGCTGGCGCGAGGCGGGACGTATAGATGCCTTGCGGCGACCTTATCTTCGCTAGCCAATGCCGTTGGAATCAGTATGGGACCAGGAGGATATGCACTATCAACCAGTTCGTTGATGTCGTCTATCTGTTGCGTTAGCCACATGTTGAGGTCGTTGCTCTTCACTGCCTCACATGCCAGTGTTGCCTTTTGCCCTCGCTCCTCTTGCGACATAGTAAGCCCTTTGTACAAGCCTTGGGCTGTTTCAACGATATCTGTAGGTGATATGGGAATTGATCCCTCTTCCAGTTGCTGGAACGCTCCAACTGTGCGCGAGAGTACAAGTACACCATTGCAGCGGTTAACAACGGAACCCTCTTTTGCCACCAGGTTCATGCCATCGATAATCGGATTGACAAGCAGCACATCATAGAACTGCATGGCTGCCAGTGCTCGCCTGCGATCATTGCCATAGAATGCATGAATAGGTTTCCACACCTCGGTGCCATATTTCTTGTCGATCTCGTCAACCAGATTCATCACATCAGCATTGTAGCGCCGATAAATGGGTAGTGTCTGCCGTGATGGTACAAGAAAGGCTAGAAACGTGACTTTACCATGTAGCTCGGGGTGCTCTTTGAGCATCAGATCATAAGCCTGGAAGCCACGAATGATATTCTTGGTCGGCTCGATACGGTCAACACGCATAATAGTGTGTTCACACAGCAAGGGGCGAATGTTCTCTGCTGCCCTCTTACCGGCAGCGCTATTAACCACACGACGCTCTTGCGCAACAGAGATAGAAATGGGATAAGTTCGTGCCTGCATACAATGGCCCTGCCAGCAGACTTCGCCCTTCTTGAAATCGACAACGGCTCCTTCAAGCAGTGACTCTGCTCCCTCTAAGAAGTTGCGCGCATCCCGCTCTGTCTGGAAACCCACGATGTCATTGCCTACTAGACCCTTGTAAATGGCTTGAGCAATGTTGCTCGGCAAGAAATGCCAACAGCGGACATCGGGCCAGGGAATGTGGATGAACTGCTGTATGATGACCGATGGATAGCATTGGCGAATAAGACCCGCTGCTAGATAAAGATGATAGTCGTGCAACATCACCACGGATGGCGTAACATCGCGCTCAATCTCTTCACACACCGCACCTGCAATAGCTTTGTTTGCTACACAGTACCCATTTGTCCAAGCATCCTGCAGACGGCGTGTAAACGCAGAGTCCTCGAGAGGATCGTGCATGTAGTGCTGGAGGAACCACAGTAGTTGATTACTGATCTTCTCATAGTGCTTGCGGTAAGCAGTCTTGGAAATGGCGACATAGCGCAACTGCATCTTCTGACCCCGTGAGATAGACAAAAGACCACCGTGTTGTTGTGCTTCTTTTATTGCCATACGGTCGCCTTTTGTCATCGCCATTGCTACCCAGGTCATGTTCATACGATTACTTATGTCTATAAGCGCGGTAATCATACCTCCGCTGCCACGACGGGGTTTGAGCTTATTACCTTGAGTCAACTGGTACTCGACAGGACCACGATTAGAGGCAATGATGAGGCGATGCGCATGCAACAATTGCGGTGGCGTTGCAGTTATCGTCATCCGCATGTATTTGTCCTTTCTGACAGGTGCTCCCTGTTCTTGCTCGTACGACCATGTATAAGTGCAGCATTGCACCTAAAGAGCTTTTATTGTAGTAACAGTAGTAGGAGTAAAATGGTCTTATACGACTTGGACACAAAACACCCTTTCTTATATTACCATATTCTAGGGCGCAAGGTTCGTTAAACCATCGTAAAATGCAAGAATTGAGAGCACTGAGAGATCTCTTCACTTATGCTATCGCTAGCAGCTAGACGATAAAGTGTTCTCCTGTAACACGTTTCTCTCTCTTTTTTCGTCTCATAGTAGGTTTGATTAGTTAAAGAAAGTCCGTAAACAAGCGGAGAGGTACCAAAGTACCCCCTTCTCCTTTCTGCCTTTTCTGTGTGCGCCTTCTAAAATATAGGGGTGGCATATCGGAGCTTGTGGCCCCAAATAGATGTTGAGCGTGGAGGGAACGCAATCTCCCCACGCTCAACAACACAACGTATACTATCCCCGTAGGGGGAGAGAGAACTTGCGGATGTGTGGATTGCATGCTAGAATTACCTGGTAAAAAACCAGATGGTAACATTCTTTACTAAGCAGCAAGGGAATTGAGAGGAGCGCATATTTGGAAGAAAAGACAGGCTGGAAGAAATGGTTCTGGCGGTTTTTAGATTTTATCAATCCACTACGCGATCCGAGCCTCACCGTTGCAGCCGTACTGACTTTCATTGAAGAAGCGGGGCAACATGATCCGTGGTACTGGATTATCGGTATTGCGTTCATCAACTGGTTGGCGGTGCGCGGTGTAGTCTGGTTGGTGGTAAACTTTGCTTTTGCCTCAACATTTATCTCTCGCCGCTTATGGTGGGCTATAAAGAATCCTCGGCTTGCCTGGCGCATCCTAGATGCGGTTGGTCATGAAGAGATTGTCATTGGTGGTCTACCCTCGTTCACCGAAAGTGTCGTCCTCCAAGATGGAACCACCGTTATGAGTCCTGTTCTAAGCGCCAGCGGCATTCATATCATTGGAGAATTGCCAGCGGGTGCGGAAATTCCTCTGCTGGGGCTTCCCAACGGCCAGATGGCTCCAGATTTCGCCTCGCTTGCCAATACAGGCATGTTCTCCCCGAGCAACTCTGCACAGTTCACTGGGCAAGGGCAGCCCAGCGGAATGCCGCCAAATATGGATCAAACAATGGCTGGATTCCAGCACAGGGACCCTAATGGCATCGGTAATCCTCAAAGCACCAATGCACTCCCACAAAGCTTTCCACAACGTCCCTCTGCCGAGGAAGAGCGACTGCGCCAGCAATTGGCAGTCTACGCACGCCTGCTTGATGATTGGATACAATTCACGGAGGAGAAGTGGCGCACTGTGAGTGACAGCCAACTAGGTTGGAAACCGCTACGCGGTCGCTGGAGTAGCTGGGATGATATCTTCCAGGACGTTTACGCTGCTCAAACCTCTGATCCCATGGCGCGTGCTGCGCAGTTAGCAGGCGAAGCAACCTTCACACGCTTCGAAACATCTAGAGAAAAAGGTTCAGCAGCTTCGGCTGTAGCTTGCTTTATGCGCGATATGATGACGCTGCGCCAGGGCTTAGAACTGGCGCAACTTTCTGCCGAGCCTTCGCCTGTGACATCAGACGTACAAACAGCGCCATCATCTCTTGGACGCTTCGGTGGCAGTGGCATACTGCGTGGCGCTAGTGCGAGTGGCTTGACTCCCCGTAACTCACTCATTCATCGCTCGGCGTCAACTTTTGTCGATGCCGATAGGGAAAGATAAATAGAGCATGACTATTGAAGAAGTTATAGCACGTGAAATTCTCGATTCGCGTGGTAATCCCACTGTGCAGGTTGAGGTATTCTTGACAGGTGGAGCACAGGGTGTGGCGGCGGTTCCCTCTGGCGCATCGACGGGGGCACATGAGGCAGTAGAGTTACGTGACGGTGAGAAGGATCGCTACGGCGGTAAAGGGGTGCTCAAAGCTGTTGCCAATGTGAATGACCTGATTTGTGACGCACTCATCGGGCTTAATGCCACCGATCAGGCTATGTTGGATGCAGTGATGATCCAGCTTGACGGCACACCTGATAAAGGGAGACTGGGCGCAAACGCTATTCTCGGTGTCTCTCTAGCGGTGGCAAAAGCGGCAGCCAACTCTCAACGCCAGCCACTCTACCGCTACTTAGGTGGCGTTGCAGCACGTACGCTTCCTGTTCCTATGATGAACATCTTGAACGGCGGCAAACACGCCGACAATTCGACCGACATGCAGGAATATATGGTACTCCCAGTTGGTGCTCGTACCTTCAGTGAAGCACTGCGCATGGGCGCAGAGGTCTATCAGGGCCTCAAGAAGGTTTTGCATGGCCGCAAGCTCAATACCAATGTCGGTGATGAAGGCGGCTTCGCTCCCTCACTTAGATCGAATCGCGAGGCGCTGGAGGTTATCGTTGCGGCCATCGAAAGTGTGGGCTATACCCCCGGTGTTGATATCTTTCTAGGCATGGACCCCGCTGCAACTGAATTTTATGTCAATGGCAAGTATGAGTTAGCCCGCGAGGGCCGCACCCTCACTTCGCGAGAGATGGTCGCTCTCTACGAGCAATGGATCAGCGAGTATCCCATTATCACCATCGAGGACGGCCTAGCCGAGGATGACTGGGAAGGGTGGGCTTATCTATGCGAGCGCCTGGG
>JAFAXQ010000261.1 GCA_019240835.1 Ktedonobacteraceae bacterium | reverse complement strand
GCACTGGCGGCGGCTTGGCGCACGTCATAATCGGAATCAGAGAGAGCAGACAGCAGGCTGTCAAGCACACGAGAGTCTGAGGAGCCGAGTTGCCCTAGCGCACTGGCGGCAGCTTGGCGCACTTGCCATGAGGAGCCAGAGAGAGCAGACAGCAGGCTGTCAAGCACACGAGAGTCTGAGGAGCCGAGTTGCCCTAGCGCACTGGCGGCGGTTTGGCGCACTTGCCATGAGGAGTCAGAGAACAGCCCAAGAGCATACTCAATTGGAACAGTAGGGGTCTCAACCTGCAAAGTATGGAGTATCAGCAATACCTGCATGCGCAATAATTTTACCTGTGATTGCTGATACAGTTGGACAAGGCCCTGATAGTGGGCGATAACCTTTTGAGCAAATCGCGCTTCCGCAGAAGATGAAAGTCTCACAGACGCCAGTTGTGGATCGGTTAGCATTTCTGGGTGGTGAAAGAGTGTTAGCACCAGACGTGCAGCTTTGCTGCCTGCTGGTGTGCCATCCCATGCTTGCAATACGCTGGAAAATGCCTCACGCAGCGCATCATAAGGGCTAGTGAGATGCAGGTAGACAATGCGCTCAATAATATCGTCTTCGCATGCTGCATTCATACCAACGTCATCTGCCAGACACAATCCGGCCAAGAGCAGATCACGATGCAACCACTTTTCAAAGGGGCTTCCAGCTTCTAGGATAACATCATTTACCAGTTCTGTGACTTCTTCTTCATTACTATCAAGGATGCCGATAATACCCACAGTAAGCAGTACCACCTCTCGCCAGCGTGCGTCATGCAGATGTGCTCTGATGAATTCGTTGCGCTCCTGCTCTTTGCGTTTCACCAGTTCTCTGGCGGCAAAATACTCCTCAAAGGTTTGGTGTAGGAAGCCATAACGTTGCTTGCCACGTTCGACTAATATCCCCGTTTGACCACGCACCGTTTCTAGGAATTGCGCGGCAAGTCTGGCAGCCTCGCCCTCATCACGAGTGACTCTGCGTTCAAGCAGTTGTTTGACAATCTGCTCGCTCAACTCTTCTTCTGGTATGGCTCCCACTGCTTTATGTTCATGCATCCAAAAGGCCAGCGGGCGCAGAATCTTGATCAGATCATTTTGGTTGAAACGTATAGAGATTCCTTTGGCTTCTATCCAGTTATCGAGCAGGGTCGTGGCACACAGCTCGTAGAGCCTGATACGATGACCAGGTAGTTTGGTACCCTGGCGTTGTATGATGGCAAGAATAGTCAGCAGTAAAGGATTTACCGCTAGCTTCTTTACCCCGGGGTTCTTTTGCGTTTCCTGGAAGAGGCGTTCGGCCTCTTTGCTAGCAATATCTTGCAGGTGTTGATTGTCTGCTGCTCTCTTGACCCAGCGTTCATACGCTGGACACCACTTCTGGGTGAAGATGCTGATCTGCTTCTCATTAAAATCGCCCAGGGTGTAGGCTTGGTAGTCTGCTGCTAGTTGTGCCTCTTTATAACCTACGATACGGCTGGTGACGATGAAGCGATTTTTTGGGTAGAACTGTGTAAATGCTTCTACCTGTCGTACGATTTGCATACGCAGAGCTACATCGGGAATTTCGTCCAATCCATCCAGCAGTAGGAAAACTGCCCCTCGCTCAAGCTGTGTCTGAAGAAAGGTGATGCATGTCTCTAGATAATTCTCGCGCAGATACCTGGGCAGAAAGTCCTTGAGTGAGCGTTCTCCTAGTGGAGTAGTGCTCCAAGCCTGCGCATACTCCGCAAGCCGGATGTAAAGTGGAACAGCAGAGGAGACATCGGCTAGTTGTGGAAAATCAGCGATAAACTGATCTTTGCCCTGTGCCAAGCGCACCATCAGGTACTTCAAGAGCGTCGACTTGCCAGCGCCAGGATCACCAAGCATGACCAAGCGGCGACTCTTTACCAGCACCACACCCACTTCCTCTCTTTGCGGCTTGGTGCGTATCTCTTTGCGTGGTCGGCGTTCGCGAGAGCCAAACTGTTCTTGTTCGTCTTCCCCCGCTCTTGCTGACTTCTTCCCTTTGCGCTCATCGCTCTCACGCTCGTCTGCGCGTTCTATGGTCTCATATTCTGGCACACCAACCAGTACATCGGGAAAGACGAAAACTTCTGTAAGAAGGATACTCAATGACTCGTTCTGCTTAACATACAAAATGCCCTTGAAGTCCAGCATCTTCCACTGCTCATAGAGTGTGTGACAATAGTGCTGACGTAAGTCGGCTAGCTCCCTCTCATCCAGTGCATGTGGTTTGCCCGCATCACGTATATCTTTCAGGATAGTGACAGCCTCTCCTGTGTTTGTAGCTGTTTTATGACCATCTACAAAGCCTTCATCTTGTTTGATATGCTCAATCACAGGATTGAGTACTTCACCCAGTTTCTGTAAAATAGGCGAAGCTACAACTTCAGCAACCCTTCTTCGCTCTACGGGGTCGGGTAACAAAGCAAACTGTCGGTCAGTCAATGCATCTATAAAGTTTTGCTCTACCACCTCCATTGTCTTGACACGCTGCTCTTTTCGCAAGTGCTCAGGCATGCTCTTTACTATATGGGGGAGTTGGTCAACAATTTCCTTACATACCTTTTGCCATGATTGGGAATTGCCTGTCCACCAATCAGGCGCAGGAAGTTCAAGCTTTGCCAGTTCACTTTTCCCTGGCGTAAGTTTCTTAACATGAGAACCAATGCTATCAGATGCAAGCAGTGCCGCTAATGGAACTGCTGAAAGTGCAGCCAGCCAGGGCATGCCACTGGCACTACCCCAGGCAGCAAATGCAGCAAGTGGAATACTCGCTAGCACTTTGCCGATGTTGAGTATAGCAATCCTTTTGTCTGGCATAACTTACCTATGATAAATGAGGCTCATCATCGACTGTGATTGGTTTATAGTATATAACACAGAGGAGAATAAAAACTATGCAATTATTTTCATCTTGTCAAAGTATAGCAAGGTGTGCTATACTCTGAGCGAGCAGAGCAGCGGCTAAGGCCGAAGTCGCACTACAGCGACATGTACGCGCCATAGATCGCAGTTCAGTTCAGGATAAGTTCGACAGGTCAATTGCATAATTGTCAAACCGGGGTGTAGCGCAGTCGGCTAGCGCGCAGCGTTCGGGACGCTGAGGTCGGAGGTTCAAGTCCTCTCACCCCGACCAGGATGACGCACATCTCCTTTGGTGTTAGTCATATCAATTCCACGGGTCAATGA
>JAFAXQ010000252.1 GCA_019240835.1 Ktedonobacteraceae bacterium | reverse complement strand
ACACGCTTGAGTCAGCAACAGGTAACCCAACAGAGCAGTATGCAACGCATACAGTTCATCAAGGGGTACGTCGAAGAGGAGAGGCTCTGATGAGGTACCTCTCTGGGTCAGCAGAGCAATGATTCGTCTTTCGACGTTTTGCAGTGTGTCGAGAATCGTTTCTCGGCATGGTGATGAGGGAAGCGTGGTGAGCACCAATGAAGCGTAGACCACAGGAACCTCTTGCAGGGCAACCATCTCCCGCCTCGTTATGCGCAATGCCGTTGCTTGCTGCTCGTCTTTCTTTTTGCGCCTTTGACTCATATATTCCCTTTCTGATTCCAATCACTGTCACACTCGAAGGTCGTCCTCTTCTCGAAAGAACTTCCTTTCGCGCTGTAATATAGTTGTGTTTGCATAACAAAAGAAGCGCATTCTTTTACGAAAAGGTAGCCAAAGAAGGGAAAGCATGCTATAGTAGAAAGTGTAGAAGCGCATTCTTTGCTCGGTGAATGAGTAACCGTATATGAGGAACAGAGACGTATGGAAGCGCACGAGAAGAAGCCAAATAGCCGCCTGCGGCGCGAACGGGACTTGAAGGGCTGGTCTCAGGCTACCCTGGCCGAGAAGGTGGGCACCTCCGAACAGGGAGTCAATCGCTGGGAAAATGGACACCATAGACCCAATCGCTATTTTCAAACCGAACTGTGTCGGGTTTTTGGCAAAGACGCTCAAGAACTGGGGTTCATGGATGACCCACAGACAGCAGAGCAGGCAGCACAGACTGATGCCAGAGAAGAAAAACGAGCGGAACAGGCCCTTGCGCTCTCTCCGGCTCCTTTACCGGAACCGGGAGAGGAAGTTCATGAACCAGACGAGCGACACGAGCAAGGCGTGCGTGATCAACACACTGTGCTCGTCCTGCCTTCCTCAGTAGTGCAACTAGGAGCATTGGAGGGATCAGTGATTCCTGATGGCGCAACTGCGTTTGGCATCACGTTTGCACGCATCGTCACACTCGTTCAGCAATGGTATGGCATAGCTCGGTTTTGTAGCGACCTGCAAGCTCGACTTGACCAGGAGATCCAAGGACTTGATATGTTGAACTTACACTCTCCCTTTGAGGAGTCTACCCTTTCCCGACATGATTTTCTCGTGCTGCTAGCGACGCTGCCTCCTGCTCTGCTTGCAGAGACGAAACAAGCGCACAAAGTGATTGTGCGGGTAGAGGAATTCCTGCCTCAATGTGCAGCAAGTATCACGGCGTGTTGGCACTTGAGCGCGGGCAGCCAGCTTGAGACAATTCCACCTATTCTTGATGCGTACTTACCAACGCTGCTCTCGATTACCACATACATGCCCACCTACCGGGAAGTGGCAGCAGACTTAGTCGCACAATGCTATTTGTTGAAGACCATCCTGGCGTGGCATCTGGAAGGGCTGAGCCAGGCAGAAGCCTACTGTCTGCAAGCTCTTAACTACAGCGTCATGGCCAACAATCCGAATTTGCAGATGATTACGTTGAACCGACACACGGACATTGCTTATTATGATAGCAATTTCTCGCTGGCACTCACCAAGAGTGAAGCAGCCCTTGCCCTCCTTCAGAAGACAGATCAAGGCCGGGTGTTCCCGTTCATGGCAGGGGAAGTCTATATGTCTCTGGCAACCTTCCAAGCGTATCATCGCTTAAAGCGTGAAGCGGAACAGTCGTTGGAGGAAGCACAGAAAGCGTTCACTGCACAGTCCTGTCATGTGTCGATTCCGATCTATGCCGACTGCGGGGAACTGCTAATCAGCTTCCGGGGTGGGTTGACGCACTATTACCTTGGGCAAGAGGATCGACAGCATGCCGAGCAGGCGTGGACCGTCTTAAAACAATTTGGACAGTTACAGCCAAGCACCACAATCTCTGAACGACTTCGTCTGGAGTGTCTGAATAGCCGGGCGTTAGCTGCTATTCAACTCAACGAGATGGAGGAAGCGATTGCCTGTTTCGAAGCAGCAAAACAAGGGGCGAGAGACCTGGGAAGCAAGCAACGCAGCACTGAGGTCGGCCATGTGTACTCGCAGATGCTCAAGCAGTGGCCCAACGAAAGACGAATAGTGACGCTAGCCCCTTCTTCTCAGCAGTGAGAAGAGCAGGTCGTTTTGCTCTAAGCGTTGTGCTACTTCGACGCCTCCTCCCCATGCGGCGACATTAACGGCGATCATGTGACTCTGGGTATAGCCAAACCTGCGGGCTTCTACAGGTGTGCCCAACTCGTCTTTTCATTGCAATCCCTATTGTGCCACCCCAGCGTCCAGTTGGAGTAGTCCAACTGCGCGAGGACGGCATCTTCAGCAGCATAATCAAACGCTTTAGGGTCGATTTCTGCTGGTGGGTGCGCTCGCTCCCAGGCAACCGTACGCCGCAACGCTTCGTCGAGAGCGATTGGCTCAGCGTAACCAAGCTGTCTACGTATGCGAGTGGCATCAACGATTACGTCCTGCGCTGCATTAATACCCAGCACGAGGTTTGCTGGAAGCTGGCCTTGTGGGACGACGACGATGCGACCCTGCCAACCCGCTACTTGTCCAATCCGACGTATCCACTCCTGCAGAGGAAAAGCCTCTTGCTCGCCAACATTGTAGATACGACCGCTAGCGCGCTCGTCAGTTACAGCTAGAGCAATGGCCGTGGCCACATTCTCGACATAGCCATGTGTCCAGCGCCATTGTGCTTCAGCCTCATCAAGCAGAATGACAGTGCGCCGATCATCCATCCGCTTCAGATAGGGGAAGAGGCGATGTTGGTAGTCCCTGGGACCATAGACCATCGGCAAGCGTAACACCGTTGCCGCCAAACCTGCATCACTCATGACGATGCGCTCGACCAGGATTTTCTCATAAGTCTGCTTCCAGTACTCTGGATCATCAGAAGTTATAGGAGTCTCACTACGATAGGGATAGAGATGTTCGCGCAGAGGCGAATCTTCAGTGAGAGGGAGAGCATCTGGCGGACTAGGCTCTCGATGGTTGACCCGACCAAAGGCCCGATAGACATCCTGGCTACTGATAACAACGAGACGACGGGCTATGCCTTTGAAGGTCTTTACGGTCTCGCGGGCATCTTGTTCACCGAGCAGAAGCATGTGCAACACAACGTCAGGAGCGAAACGCCGGAATTCATCCACAAACGGGAGCAAGAACTGCACTGGTCTGTGCTCTTTGCCTGAGCAGAGATGCCGAACGGCAGGCGGCAGATCAGCCTGGGTCTGACCGCGATGATAGAGGGTGATGTCGTGGCCTTGTTCGCTCAGACGACCCACAACGGCAGGGCCAATGAAGCCCGTTCCTCCGATAACGAGAATACGCATTGTCTTTTCCTTCCAATCTGAGTGTTTCTTCGACATTTCTCTACACAATACATACTTGCAGCCTATCTAGCAATGGTTTTCCTATGCCCATAGCATATCCATTTCGGAAGCTATGCCCTAAGTATTTGTGTCTCAATCGTCGATCGTCGCCGTCATAGATTAGACCACCTCTTCAAGATGCCAAACTTATTGGGCCACACAATGTTTCACGTGAAACATTACTCGTACAAAAAAGTTCCCCTCTGATGGCCTTTGGGCCATCTATTCATCATTCGCACCCATCCATGCTATAATAAAACCGACGTATCACAGAAAAGCTTCAAGCTACACAGAAGGAATACGCATATGGAATTAGAGCGCACACCAATAATGAGTGCTGGGGAGTACTTTGAGATCGAAGAGGATGATCCTGACGTACATTACGAATACCTTGACGGCTACGTGTACCTGATGTTAGATACAACTGCCAATCACGCGACGATTAGCGGAAATATCTATGCCATCCTGAAGGGCTTACTACGTGGAAGTCCATGCCGCGTTTACAACTCCGATATGAAGGTACGTGTCTCTGCACAGTGCTGCTTCCTTCCCGACGTCACGGTTACGTGTGATCCACGTGATCGTGGTAATGCTGAGTTCATCCAATCACCACATCTTGTCGTTGAAGTACTTTCCCCAAGCACAGAGGCACATGACCGGGGAAGAAAGCTTCAATGTTACTTTGCTTGCCCATCTATTGAGCAATGCCTGCTGGTAGACACACGAGCCATGAGAATAGAGACATATCGCAAAGAAGAAAAAAAGTGGCTCTATGACGCTTTTGAAGCTGATGAGGAGATTGAGTTAGCAACCCTTGGTATACGCTTCCGTGTTGCAGATGCCTATGAAGATGTAATCTTTTGAAACAGAAGAGACAGCAAATACCTAAGCAAATGAGGAGGTTCCGTGAGAAAACTTCTGCACCAACCCCTACCCACTTTTGGTACACAGTTCTCCGAGCGGGAAATTATTGCTCAGTTACTTTCTCTTGATCTTTCTGCCCTTGACACAACCCTACCACTAGAAGTGGTCTCATAAGGCAATATGGAGATATCTTAGGAGCGACCTTCCTTGCCCCTCACGCCCGTTCTGCGAAATGCTATAATTGATATAAAGCTCCCAGCCGGAATCAATCCAGATCTCCTCCCCGGCCAGGGGCATGCATACTTTGTACGGACAAGGGTGCCAACTATCTCTGGAAACGAATACGAGACCTCACTTCTCGTATTTCCCCGCAAGGAGAGAAAGAAAGGAGGCGGCATCCCCCACTATAGCCGAGGTTTGCTAGGAGGTTCCTGCCGCCATGAGAGATGAACAAAAAAACAGTACGCGACGTTGATGTTGCCGGGAAACGCGTGCTGGTACGCGTCGACTTCAATGTCCCCCTGGACGATCAACAGCATGTTACCGACGATACCCGCATTAAGGCCGCTTTACCTACTATTCAATACCTACTCGACAGAGGCGCTGCTGTCATACTCATGTCGCACCTCGGTCGACCAGATGGCAAGGTAGTAGACAGCCTGCGTATGACACCGGTGGTGCAGCGCCTGAGCGAACTTTTGCATAAACCGGTGCTAGCTGCATCCGACTGTATCGGAGCAGAGGTGGAGGCACAGGCCAAAGCACTACAACCTGGGCAGGTTTTGTTGCTCGAAAATCTCCGCTTTCACAAGGAAGAAGAAAAAAACAATGCCGAGTTCGCCCGCCAACTAGCCTCCCTCGGTGATGTGTATGTTAACGACGCTTTTGGCACAGCCCATCGTGCTCACGCTTCAACCGAGGGCGTGACATCCCATTTGGACACTGTAGCGGCTGGCTTCTTGCTAGAGAAAGAAATCAACTTTCTCGGTTCGGCACTCGAAAATCCCAAACGGCCCTTCGCTGCCGTCGTTGGTGGCGCGAAGGTATCAGACAAGATCGCCGTGCTGGATCGCCTCATCACTATTGCCGACATCATACTCATCGGTGGGGGCATGGCGAATACATTTCTTGCTGCCCAGGGCTACGAAATCGGCGAATCTCTATTTGAAGAAGGCAAGCTAGAAACAGCACGTGAACTTGTCGCTAGAGCTCATCAAAGAAACATTGCATTTCATCTTCCCTCCGACGTAGTAATCGCTGATCAGTTTGCCGCCAATGCTCAACACAGAACCGTACCTATTTATCAAGTACCCGCTCAGGGTTGGCGCATTCTTGATATCGGACCAGCTACCGTGGCCAACTTCCGCTCGGCACTTGAGTCAGCTTCCACTATTTTATGGAATGGTACGCTAGGCGTAGCAGAGATGCCCGCTTTTGCAGCAGGCACCAATGCGCTCATCGACATTCTAGTAGAGCGCACTCAAGCTGGTGCCACTACAATCATCGGTGGAGGTGACTCAGCCGCTGCCGTTGAACACGCGGGTGCCGCGGATAAAATGACCCACGTATCCACCGGTGGAGGAGCCTCACTGGAGTTTCTTGAAGGCCGCACACTACCAGGCGTTGGCGCACTTCACGACAAGGAGTAAGGTATGACAGCATCTCGCTCCGTTATCATAGCGGGCAACTGGAAGATGAATTATGGTCCGGAAGCTGCCTCTCATTTCGCTATGGAAATAGTGCCCAAACTTGGACAGCTCACGCGCCAAAACCCAGGTCTTTTGTGCATCCTATGTCCACCAGCCATCTCGTTAAGTGTGGTACGAGAGGTGATGGATACGATGCCTTCACCGCGCTTAGAGCTAGGTACGCAAAACATGTATTTTGAGGAGAAAGGCGCATTTACGGGTGAAATCTCTCCCATCATGGTCCGCGAATTGTGTACCACTGTTATTCTTGGCCACTCTGAGCGGCGCACGTACTTTGGCGAAAGCGATGAGCTAGTCAATAAAAAGACGCTGGCTGCACTTACATACGGGTTGCGCCCGATTGTATGCATTGGTGAGAATGAAGCACAGTACCAAGCTGGCCAGACAGAACAGGTCATTCGCACGCAACTACACGCTAGCCTGGCACATCTTCCGACCGAACGCGCCAGAGATGTCGTTATCGCCTACGAACCCATCTGGGCTATCGGCACAGGCAAAGCAGCAACAGGGAAGGGTGCTGGAAACGTGGCAAGCCTTATTCGGCAGCTATACTGTAATATGTATGGTGACGAATCTGCCGTGGCACTACACATTCTTTACGGCGGTAGCACCACATCTGAGAACTGCCACCACTTCTTCTCGCATCCCGATATTGACGGTGCCCTCATCGGGGGAGCAAGCATTAAGCACGATTTCGTAGAGATTGCACGCAAAGCAAACACAATGGTATAGCACAAAAAAATAAAAGGGGCCAGCGAGGCTGACCCCTTATTTTTAGTCCAGGTAGTCTTTCAGTTTGCGGCTACGACTCGGATGGCGCAGCTTACGTAGCGCCTTGGCCTCAATTTGGCGAATGCGCTCACGGGTGACGTGGAACTCTTTGCCCACCTCTTCCAGCGTGCGGCTACGCCCATCGTCCAAGCCGAAGCGGAGCTGAAGCACCTTGCGCTCGCGCTCGGTCAGGCTATCCAACACATCCTCGACCTGTTCTTTAAGCAACTGATGGCTGGCTGCATCGGCGGGTGCCAATGCAGTGTGATCCTCGATGAAATCACCTAGATGGCTATCGTCTTCCTCGCCAATTGGCGTCTCCAGGCTCACTGGTTCCTGGCTTACCTTGATAATCTCGCGCACCTTCTCCGGAGTGATCTCCATCTGAGCAGCAATCTCTTCCGAGGTAGGCTCGCGTCCAAGATCCTGCAGAAGACGGCGGCTGATGCGGATGAGACGATTGATCGTCTCGACCATATGTACTGGAATACGGATGGTGCGCGCCTGATCAGCGATAGCGCGTGTAATCGCCTGACGAATCCACCAGGTAGCGTACGTACTAAACTTATAGCCCTTGGTATAGTCGAACTTCTCAACAGCACGAATCAGGCCAATATTCCCCTCCTGGATGAGATCCAGGAGGCTCATGCCCCGGCCAATATACTTCTTGGCAACGCTCACCACTAGGCGTAAATTAGCCTCAGTGAGGCGGCGTTGTGCTTCTTCACCATCTTCGATATAGCGTCGGTTGTAGGGTATCTTCAGATGCTCTGCCTTGTAGCGCTCCGCCTTACCACGTTCCATGAACTGTGCCAGTCGAACCTCTTCCTCCGCAGACAGCAACGGAACTCGCCCAATCTCACGAAGATACATGCGTACAGGATCATCAAGACTACTCTCTATATCAGCAATACCCAAGTTATCTTGTAGCTCATCCCACTTAGCTCCTGCTATAACGTCAACTACGTCTTCAGGGCCGGGCTCCCAGTCGGGTGGAGGCTCTCTCGTTGAATCCAAGGTGTCCATAGGCTCTTCGTCCTGCAGCTTGAACAGGTCAAACGGCTCGCTCTCTCCGATAGGAGCTACTAGACTTCCAGCGGCGGCAGCATGAGCATGATTACCTACATCACCAGTATCAAAGACATTCTCCGTATCATTTAATTCATCACCAAACTGCTCAAGTGAGAACGTGTCTCGCAATGGCTCCGCACTGACTACGCGCTCGCTGTGTACTCGATCAATCACATCTTGTTCCCTATTCACCATTCTGGCATCCCCCTTCAGAAAACAGGCTTATGATGATAAAAGCATATTAGGAAAAATCCTGTCCCCTGTTCAGATCAGGTAAAAATGATACCGCTAAACACCACACATCCATTAAAGAAACATCTCGCAGGGTCTAGCCCTGCAGATGCGTTACAGTGTCGATTGTTCGTATCTGTCTTTGGATAGCGAACAATTGACTCCGAAGCTTTTTGCACGAAGCCACATCAGCAATCTCTTCCGCTTCGTGCAAAAGATACTTAAGTTCTGTATTCAGTTGTAACAGTCGTGTGCGCTTGAGTCGCATAGCACACTGAACAGCTTCTTTGACTAATGCCGTTCCGTCTTTTTGAGAGTTCGACCCAACGCACTCCTGCGCTCTGGCTACTGTTGCCAGCAACGCAGAAGGCACGATCCGCTCTATGGATTGGGGTAAGGGGGAAGAACCACGTTGATACACAGAGTTGAGAATGCGGTACAACTCTCGCGTGTCTGTCCCGGCAAAGTCACCATCATTTATTATATCACAAACATGCAGACTAAGCTCAGGATTTTGCAAGAGCAAACCAATCAGGTAG
>JAFAXQ010000240.1 GCA_019240835.1 Ktedonobacteraceae bacterium | reverse complement strand
GGAGGGGCCGATGCCGCAGACGCGCTTTGTGCTACAAAAGGCGTTAGCCTTAAATCTGCAGCCGATTGTGGTGATTAACAAGATCGACCGCCGCGATGCACGTATCGAGCAGGTGCTAGAATGGACGCAGGACTTGTTCCTGGAACTGGCGACCACAGAAGAGCATCTGAACTTTCCCGTGCTCTACGCTGTTGGACGCGATGGGGTAGCCATGTACCACCCTGACGATGTGCGGGTGAGCCTGGAGCCGCTGTTTGAGACCATCGTCAATACCATTCCCGCACCCAAGGTCAACGTGGAGGCACCGCTGCAAATGCTAGTGGCAGCTCTGGATTACGACGACTACAAGGGTAAGTACGCCATTGGTCGTGTCGTGCGTGGTCGCGTCACCCCTAACACCTTTATCGCACACATCAACCGCGATGGCGTCGTCTCGCGCCAGAAGATCAACCTGGTACTCACGTACAAAGGCTTGCAGCGCGTCGAGGTACCCGAGGCACTGGCGGGCGATATTGTGGCCTTGACAGGTATCGCCGCTGCCAACATTGGCGAGACTATTGCCGATGTCGAAGCACCAGAGGCACTACCCACCATCACTATTACCGAGCCAACGCTCAAGATGACCTTTGGCGTCAATACCAGCCCGTTCGCTGGGCGTGAGGGCAAGTTCCAGACCTCACGCCAACTACGCACCCGCCTCTATCGTGAGCTGGAGACCAATGTGAGCCTACGCGTGCAGGATGGGAACACGCCTGATGAGTTCGTGGTGTCGGGACGTGGTGAGCTTCACCTCTCTGTGTTGATCGAAGATATGCGCCGCGATGGGTACGAGTTTCAAGTCTCACGTCCAGAGGTCATTACGCGTGAGGAAGAAGGTGGCAAGCTGCTAGAGCCTATTGAGCACCTGGTGATTGATACACGTGACACCTTTATCGGCCCCTTGACCGAGAATCTGGCTGGGCGTAAGGCACGGCTCACCAACATGACCAACGACGGCTCGGGCAATGTGCGCCTTGAGTACGACATTCCCACACGTGGCCTGATTGGCTTCCGTGGTGCCTTCTTGACGCTCACTAAGGGCAACGGAGCCATGAGCAGCATGCTTGTCGGCTACGAACCCTGGGTGGGTAAGATTGGCAGCAAGCGCATGGGCGCACTCATCGCCTCGGAGCACGGCACAGCCGTGACTTACGGGCTTAGCAACGCACAGGAGCGCGGCGATACCTTCATTGAAGCGGGCACCCCTGTCTACGAAGGCATGATCATCGGCCTCAACAGCCGTCCCGCCGATCTGCCCATCAACGTTTGCAAGGAGAAGCAGAAGACGAACATGCGCTCCTCCACCTCTGAAATCGCTGTGCGCCTGACACCGCCCATCGTCATGAGCCTTGAACAATCGCTCGACTTCATCAACGACGACGAATTGGTCGAGGTCACGCCGCACACTATTCTGTTGCGCAAAAAGTATCTGACACAACACGAAAGAGCACGCATGCGCGGCCTCGACTGATCAGTCGATTGCTGTCTTCTACCTGCCAAAGCAGCACCAAAGCCTACTCTTCTCGACTGTCTCAGAGAGTAGCACAACACAGCGATGACACGAAGGGCAGGAGCGAAGATGAGTTGTTCTTGAATATGGTGGTACAATACTATCGTGGAAAAAGAACCGTCCCTCCAAGTAATATTCTATACAAAAGCGGGCTGTCATTTATGTGAACAGGCACGCGAAATGCTGGATGATATCGCCACCCAAATAGACTACATGTTGACCGAGGTTGATATTCGTAGTGACCCCATGCTATTTGCAGAGTATCGCTATCGCATTCCAGTTATTATCATCGCTGCAACAACTCTGCTTGAGGGACGCATTGAGTATCCTACCTTAGCGAGAGCTTTTGGGGTATATGGGCAGAAAGGTTAGCAGCAGTCTATGCGGCGTGCAATGTACCTAATAGGCAAATTTTTGCTGAGCCAATGGGCCAACATTATCACCGTCGTCTTGGGATTGCTTGTACTTAGCGCGCTAGCTATTCCCTTCCTCTCCTTCTTCGGACTGGACGCAATCGCGAAGCCACTCTTTTTTTCCATGCACTATGTCTGCGCTCAAATACCCTCACACTCGTATTTCATTCTGGGTCATCAGCTCGGCCTGTGTGCCCGCAACTTAGCCATCTACAGCTCGATGTTTTTTGGCGCTCTCATCTTTAGTTTGAGCAAAAAGCGCCTGCCCGCTCTCCCCTGGTGGCTGTGGGTGTTGCTCTTGCTGCCTATGGCCTGGGATGGCACCACGCAGTTGTTCGGCTGGCGCGAGAGTACATGGGTATTGCGTACGGTTACTGGTGCGCTCTTCGGTCTGGGCAGCATCTGGTTCGTTCTGCCACTGATGCAAAAAACTCTGCTTGAAACTCCACCTCTTGCGTTTTCTTGCAACAAGCGGTAGAATCAGTTATGGTTCCACAATATCTTTGGTACCGTAGAATGACGCAGGGTCGATCATCTCTTATCCGACGTATGTTCCACGTAACCAACCTCCAAGAAAGGTAGCATAAAACCGCATGACCATCACTACACGACCACGCACAATCGGAGAGTTGCGTGAAAGTGGGTATAGAGTTCTTTCTATAAAAGAAGAAATGCGCAGAAATCTCATTCAGAAGATTCGTAGAGGGGAAGAGTTGTTCCCGGGGATTATCGGCTATGAGGATACGGTTATTCCTCAGATCGAAAACGCTATTCTCTCTGGCCAGGACATTATCTTTCTTGGCGAGCGCGGTCAGGCCAAGACACGCATGGCCCGTAACCTTGTCAACCTACTTGATGAGTTCGTGCCAATTATCGCGGGCTGTGAGATCAACGATAACCCTTTCGAGCCAATCTGCAAAGCTTGTTGTGATAAAGTGGAAGAGTTGGGTGATCGTGTAGAGATTACCTGGCTTGCACGTGATAGACGCTATGGTGAGAAACTGGCGACGCCTGATATTACCATTTCTGACCTGATCGGAGAAGTAGACCCCGTACGTGTAGCCGAA
>JAFAXQ010000237.1 GCA_019240835.1 Ktedonobacteraceae bacterium | reverse complement strand
GAGTAAGATCGGCTGGAGTGAAGCTATTGAGAACGATGTGTAGTTGGGAGATGAAGAGTTCGCGCAGGCTCTCCTCCCAGTTTTTGACTTGGGTAGCAGCTAGATACGCGTCCTGGGGCAGCAACTGATAGGAGACAATGGCGCGTGCGACGACATCTTGATCGTGTAGTGACATTTGAACACGTTGCAGCGGACATACCCACTGTGTCTCTCCTACATAATAAAGTCGTTTCGTCACCTTCTCCCAAGGGAGTACCACATTGAAGCCGCTCTCGAGGGTACGACTGTATTTCCCGAACGTGTAGACAATGGCGACATGGGTTTCAGGAACGATTTTCACAGACACACGCCACAGTGCAATGGAAAGAAGCAGCAGGAAGAGAAGCAGAGCCACACCAGCAGCTAAGCCGAAAAGAGAGAAGGTCACAATCAAGAGGTAGAGGAAAAACCCGCCCACGGTGCCAATAGCGAGAATACCAACATCCGTGTCTGCGTAATAATACGCATAGACGGTTTGTGCGATAGCAACGATAAGAATGACGACGATAACCGGCCAGAGACCTATTGGCGGAAGCGCCGCTTTCCCTCTGGCAACGGGAGGCACAACTAGGAGCATGGTCAATGCAGCGAAAAGGAGGGGCAAGCCTATCATCAAGAGAAATGTGCGAGATTGTGCCAGAAGTTCTCGTAGCTTGTCGATCATGGCGGTACCTCCTCGGTTTTTGGGTTGGCTCCTTCAATCTTCGTGTATAGACAAGACGCTAGCAGTTTCTTTTTTTATGCCACACGAGCTACAGCCGCTAGCTTGCGTAGTGCAACCCCCACTGCCACAATGACAGTCACCACGCGTTGTGCCAGCACTACACCTGCAACTTCCCCCTCCACCCTTGACGCTACAGCTTGCGCAGCCTCCGACGATTTTATGGTCCCCCATCTCGCTTGCAGCATTGCTCGGAACTGGCACCTGAATTGTGACACCACTTTCGAGCATTACCTCGACTGAGTTTTGGGGAACATTCACCGAAACAATCTTGCCTGGCCCGCTAGGTGTCTCAAGTATTGTGCCCACTTGTGGCATCTGCTGTTTAGCCTGAATATAGTTTTCATTCTCATAAGAGAGGCAGCAGAGAAGACGGCCGCAGACACCAGAGATTTTCGATGGATTGAGCGGTAGACCCTGCTCTTTGGCCATCTTAATCGAAACGACACCAAATTCTTTAATCCAGGAGCTACAACACAACGTCTTACCGCAGGGGCCGATCCCTCCTTGCAGTTTCGCTTGGTCCCGTGCTCCGATCTGGCGTAACTCAATACGTGTACGGAATATCGCTGCTAGATCGCGTACGAGCGCACGAAAATCAACGCGCTCATCAGCAACGAAATAGAAAGTGAGCCGACTGCCATCGGATGTATACTCGGCCTCGACGAGTTTCATAGGCAGATTGTGCAGGGCAATGCTTTGCGCACAACGCACAATTGCCTCCTTCTCTTTACTTTTGAAGGAGAGCATCATGCGCAACTCATCTTCAAGTGCCAAGCGTAGCACTGGTTTGAGCGGATCAGTTACGTCACTTTCAGCAATTTTCTTAGGTGCGATCACTACACGTCCTGCTTCCACTCCACGTGCAGTCTCTACAATGACATATTGACCTGTAGTGAAGGACTGCCCGTGTGGATCAAAGTAATAAATACGCCCAGCGGGACGGAAGCGGATACCAACAATAGTGACCGTCTTTTCTGTGCTTGTTGCCAGTGACATAATCGTCCTATTCTTTAACTAGACAAAGATTTTGCCAAAAGATACTCTAGCACGTGCGCTATGCCTTACTTACATTTCATTTGTCAGTAGGATAGCTTCAGCCACCTCACGCATTGATTTGCGATTATTCATGCTGGCCTTCTGGATCTTACGGAACGCTTCCTGCTCTGTGAGACCTTGTTTCTCCATCAGCAGGCCCTTAGCACGCTCGACCACCTTGCGCGTCTCAAGTTGTTCGCTTAGGGTCTGAGCTTTCTCTTCGAGCATCCGAAACTCATTGTAGCGAGCTAGCGTTACCTCAATTGCAGGAGCAACCTCGCTCTCGCGCAAGGGTTTGACGATGTAGTTTACCACACCAGCCTCCTTTGCTCGTTCGACCAGCGCCTGGTCTCCAAAGGCGGTGAGCAGCAAGACCGGTGCGATCTTTTCCTGCGTGAGCGTCTCTGCAGCGGCAATACCGTCCATATCGGGCATGCGAATATCCATGATGACCAGTTCCGGGCGCAACTCACGTGCCAAATTAACGGCACTCAGCCCATCGCCTGCTTCCCCAACCACGAGATACCCCTGCTTGGTCAGCACTTCTTTCAAGTCCATACGTTGTATAGCTTCATCGTCTGCAATAATAATGCGTGTTGGCACTGTGTCACCTCGTAGCCTCTGATTTTTCAGGATACTCTCATCTTCACTACGTATGAAAAGTATATCATATCACACAGCATGAGTCGAGGTATATTTTGCTACTCTATTCACGCCACATAGACTAGGCCCTCCTGCTCACTCATCATATGCGCCAGGATACGGCTTTCCTGGACAACCTTGCGCAATTGTTCTGGTGTAATAGACTGGCGACCATCGCATAATGCGTTGTTAGGATCTGGATGAACTTCAATGATGAGGCCGTTAGCACCAGCGGCGATGCTGGCACGTGACATAGCGGGTACAAGTTCACGGCGGCCCGTAGCATGGCTGGGATCAACAATCACGGGGAGGTGGGTGAGTTCATGCAGCAGGGGGACACAGGAGAGATCAAGTACGTTACGCGTTTGAGGGTCATAGCTACGGATGCCGCGTTCACAGAGGATGACATGTGGATTGCCTGCTGCCACAATGTACTCCGCTGCCAACAACCATTCGTCAATGGTGGCCGCTATGCCACGTTTGAGCATCACGGGGCGTTTTTGACTGTGCCGCCCGGCGGCGAGCAGCAAGGGGAAGTTTTGCATGTTACGGGTACCGATTTGCAAGATGTCGCTGTGTTGTGCGACAGTCTCTACCATATCTGGCTCCATGACCTCAGTAATAATGGGTAACCCTGTCTGCTGACGTGCCTCTGTGAGCAGGTGTAGCCCTTCGATTCCTAAACCCTGGAACTGGTAGGGAGAGGTACGTGGCTTGAAAGCTCCACCGCGCAAGATGTTCGCGCCTGCCTCCTGTACTGCGTGGGCAGTCGAGAGAAGTTGCTGCCTATTCTCCACCGCGCAGGGGCCAGCCATAATAACGGGCACGCCATTACCAACGACGACGGGCGTACATTCACGTGCATTTCCCACCACAACACTACTCGGCTTCGCTTTGAGTGCTCTACTCACAAGCTGGTAAGCTGTCTTGATGGGCAAGACACTCTCTACAGCGCTCTGTTGAACGATAAGGGTGTGAGCCTGTGCATCAATATTTAAGGCAATCACTTCGCGTTCATCCATGATCACACTGGCAATCTGACTTTGATTACCAGTGATGCGGCACAAGAGTGTCATGAGTTGGGCACGTTCTTCGCTGTTAGCTTGACTACGAATAGTGATAATCATGTGAATAATCCTCTTTCAAACAAACAATTTTGACAAACAAAAAAGCAGAGGACGTTTCCTCTGCTTATCCAGCACGCTGGTGGTTTTTTGCTCAGCCCTAATGGCCCACCATCATGCTGGAGGGCTAAACCAGTAGTAAAAACTGAATTGTTGCTGTTGTTTTGTGCTGAGCATATGACAACTTTCCAATTTTCTTTGCTAGAAAGGATTATAGGCGTGGCATACTACATCTGTCAAGAGCTATAGGACGTTCATCGATGGTTGTTGTGTTATGGCACGTGGGAGCTACGCCCCCACGTGCCATAACACAACAACTTATTTCTTTCTTTCACGGCGTTGCTTGAGGCGATACTGTTGATAGAGATGATCGTCAGGCCCCTTCACACCTTGCCGAATGGTAGGAGGAGGCGTCCGTTCTTCGCTAGCCCTCTCTTGAGTGCGGGAGGTGGTTGCACGATTCTGAGATGCTGAGCCTGTGACGGCACTAAGACTGCGCGGAATGAGGTCAAAGCGGGCAAGAATAACCAGGATAAGTACAAGCGTCGCTAGGAATAGAAGCGTTGACGTAGTAATAGTGAGAGGGATTCCGAAGAGATTGAATGGGGGAAATGCTTTGTCTAGGTTATAGCTGCGCAGCAACTGTGTCTCAAGCCCACCGATAAAGTTTGCGCCTAACAGGTAGATACCCATGCCGATGATGTAGCGTGTTTTGAATGGACTGGAGGGACGCGCCGTCGTACTTCTGCCTGTAGCAGCCTGTGATGGCTTGGTGGTTGTAGTTTTGTCTGCTGTGTTGTTGGTCTTGGCTGCACTGCCTTTTCCACGCGTGGCGCGAGCAAGACGGGCTTGGGTGACCTCTGTCTCTTTTGCCTCCTGCCCGCTCGTTTCCCGTTTGCCAGCTAGAGTCGAGAAGAACATCGGACGCTTAGGTTTTTGTTGCGTCACCACCGGCGGTGTTGGTTCCTCTACAGACACGGCTGTATCTTGAGTTGCTTGTTCGTTGTGTGTATCATCTGTAGAAGTCACCAGACTAGGCTGATTGCGCTGGATGCGTGCTCGCTTTTTCTTGCTGGTGCCAGGATATTCTCGACTCATGACTGACCTCCTGATCGATTTTTATTGGACTGCTGTGCGATTCCATTGTACCGTACCTGCCATATATGTGCAATGCATCGCCTAGGGCGACTGCAACCACTAGCGTTGCCCCTACAACGTCACCCGACTATATTTTTCCTGTACTAAATGGTGGGCCATCTCCCACTCTGGCTGGCTCAGTTCGCCTGGAACAAAAACGGCCTTGAGCTCCTGCCCGAACCCCTCACGAAATGCTAAGGCCACATCCTCCCAGGATACTGCAGGTGCGAACGCATGTAGGGGCGTTGTTTTTTCTCGATAAAGAAGCAGCGCCTTTTGACGAGCCTCTTCCGATGGATAGCGTAGCAGGGAGAAAAACTCCGCTGCACGGTCAGCAAGTGGTAACGAACCCTGCTGGAGCAGTGCATCATCCTTCCACATTTGCGCACTGCCTACAAGTTTAAAGCCGCCGCTACTCAAATCAGCCTGTGTCGAGGAGGCAAAACACGCTGCCGATGGGTGCTTGCTCGCACGTCCATCGCTCAACTCAGCATACACCCCTAATCGCGCAAAGGCCGCGATGATCCCTTGTGCAAGATAGGCGTAAGAGGCTACTACACCCGATGGAATGTCATACTGCTTGCTTATCACAATGCTGTAGGTAAACTCGTCACGATGGTAGACAGCACGCCCGCCAGTAGGACGGCGCACAAGGGCTATGCTGTGCCGCCCACACATATCTAGGTCTATTTCGCGTGCAACATTCTGAAAACGTCCTAGAGAGATCGAGGGTTGGCACCAGCGAAAGACGCGCAGAGTTGGGGGTACTCTGCCTTCGAGGTGATACAGCAGGATAGCCTCGTCGATGGCCATATTCAGGGCAGCACTCTGCATGCCCGTGTTGAGAAAACGATAAGCTGTGTACATAGTTTTGCTCACTGTACCACACGAAGTCAATGTTATATAGTAACTGCCGGGAATATGCTTCACGCGCAAAGCGTTTTTAACTAATAAAACAGGAGTTACTAATGGGATTTCACGGGATGGGCGGTGGCATGGCCGCTTATGCAGAGGAACAGAAGAGACGTGGGCGTAAGACTGACGCTCGGACTGTGAAGCGCGTTGTAGCTGCCTTTCGCCCCTACACCTTACAGGTTATCCTGGTAGCCATCGCTATCCTGCTCACCACAGTTCTCGGGCTAGTGAACCCGCTTCTCATCAAACTCGTCTTTGACGACATCACTGGCACAGGTAGCAATAGGGAGAGGTTGCTGATCTTCTATGTCGCACTGATGGTTATCACCCCGATCGTCACGGGGATTATCGGTGTCGGGCAGACATATCTTAACAACATCATCGGGCAGCGGGTAATGCGTGACTTCCGCAACAAGCTCTATCAGCATTTGCAGAGTATGTCGCTGCGCTTCTTCACCGCTACTCGCACGGGCGAGATTCAGTCACGCCTCTCCAACGACGTAGGAGGCGTGCAGAGCGTAGTCACTGACACTGCTACCAGTACCGTCGCTAATGTCTCAATAGTCTTGAGCACTGTTATTGCCATGGCCTTTCTTAGTCTGCCCTTGACTATCGTCTCACTCGGCTTGCTGCCCGTGTTCCTGTGGATCACCTACAAAGTCGGCAAGGTGCGTCGCACGACCAGCGAAAAGACACAGCAGAGCCTGGCGTCGCTTACTGCACTCATGCAGGAGACGCTCTCGGTGAGCGGCATTTTGCTTATGAAAACCTTTGGGCGTCAGAAGTATGCACAGCAGCAGTTTGAGGAAGAGAATCAGCGGCTTACCGACCTGGAGATACGCCAGCAGATGATTGGGCGCTGGTTCTTCATGTTCATCGGCACGTTCTTCTCAATTATGCCTGCTATCGTCTATCTGATCGCAGGTTGGCAGATTATTCATGGGCTTGACACTCACATCACCCTGGGCAGCATCGTGGCTTTCACGACGTTACAGAGCAGATTGTTCTTCCCTATAGGCCAGTTGCTCAACATTCAGATCGAGATTCAGGGAGCACTTGCTCTCTTTGACAGAATCTTTGAGTATCTGGATTTGCCAATCGACATCCGGGACCACCCTGGCGCGCTACGTCTTAAACCCGAACAGGTGCATGGCGAGGTCACTTTCACAGACGTTTCGTTCACCTACAAGCGCGATGAGCCGAGTGTGCTCAAGGGACTCATGGATAACGAGAGCGATGGCAAGGAACAGGCTACACGTGTCGTCTCACCTTCAATGCCTAACACTGACGAGGCCAGCGACCGCCCAACACTCAACCATGTCTCCTTCGCTATTAAGCCGGGGCAACTGGCAGCTCTGGTCGGACCCAGCGGCGCAGGCAAGACTACTATTACTTATATGGTGCCACGACTCTACGACGTGGATAGCGGTTCGGTGGAGATCGATGACAAAAATGTAAAGGATGTCGCCCTGGAGTCGCTTGGCGCGATTATCGGCGTCGTCACGCAGGAAACCTACCTGTTCCATGCCTCAATTCGCGAGAACCTGCTTTATGCACGCGTTGATGCAACTGAGCAAGAGATGGTAGCAGCAGCCAAAGCAGCGGCCATCCATGATCGCATCATGGAACTCGAAGACGGCTACAACACGATTGTCGGCGAGCGCGGCTATAAGCTCTCTGGCGGTGAAAAGCAGCGCATCGCTCTTGCACGCGTCATTCTCAAGAATCCGCGCATCCTCATTCTGGACGAGGCCACTAGTGCGCTGGATACACACTCCGAGCGCCTCATCCAAGCAGCATTAGGGCCGTTAATGAAGGGACGCACGACGCTGGCTATCGCCCACCGCCTCTCGACCATTCTCTCTGCCGACGTGATTCTGGTGGTCGACAAGGGCGAGATCGTCGAACGTGGCACGCACTTGGAGTTGCTCGAACACGGTGGGCTGTACGCACGGCTCTACAACGAGCAATTCTCGCAATCCCTCGCAGAAGAAGAGGTTACAGCTTAAGGGTGTGCCTTTCCTACGTGTATCGTAGGGGCGACCCTTGCGGTCGCCCTGGGAGGTGCTGGATGGTGCTGCAACCACATCCCTTTATCGTACGTACAAAAAGTGACGGTCACATATGAGTATCCCATTAGTCATAAGAAGATGCAAGCACTAGCGCTCATCAGCTATAATGTCTTCTAGATGATAGACCGTGGCGATACTGGGTGAAATATGCAGACGAGGTTTTGCGGTGAAACGTTCGCATCTGGTGCGTGAGATTGTTGAAACTGTAGCATTAACCCTGTTAATTTTTATTGCGATTCGCCTTGTTATACAAAGCTACCGTGTTGATGGACCGAGCATGCAACCCGGTCTCAACACGAATGAATATGTACTTGTGAATAAGGTAACATACCTGTTTCATGTGCCCGAACGCGGTGATGTCATCGTCTTTCACTATCCTGCTGACCCAAGCAAAGACTTCATCAAACGGATTATTGGCATCCCAGGAGATGTCATCAGGACGGATAGCACCGAGGTGTGGGTCAATGGTCAGAAGCTGAACGAACCGTACATCAGCGTTCCGGCTAATCCGGTTGCCAATACATGGACGGTGCCGCCAAGCCAGTACTTTGTGATGGGCGATAACCGCGACGTGAGTGAAGATTCGCGTTATTTTGGCGATGTGCCGAAAGACTTTATTGTCGGTAAGGCCGTGGTAGTGTATTGGCCCTTCAATGATTGGCAGGTTATCAACACTTATCCCTCGGTCTATGCGCACATTAGGGTCAATCGCTAGGAAGAGAGAAGCTAGTGAGCCTCGTGTCCCCACCGTTGCCGCGTAATGGTTTTCAGTATGCTCTTAGCGCAGGACTACTAGCTGGCGTGCTCAGTGTACTACAAAGTATTGCTCTCACCCTCTTAAACGTTGGCACTTTTCAGCAAGCTAGTCGGGAAATTGCGGCCATCACCAGGCCAAGTGATAATACCGCTCTTGCGCTGGCGGGTATCGGTGCTTTGACCTTACTCATCAGCCTGCTCATCTGTGCTATTGCGGGCTATATCGTTGGCAAACTTGCTGTGCAGCGCCGTCTAGGCTTTCTCGCTGGTGCATTGGCCGGTGCAATTACCTATATTGGAGCATTTGCCGTGCATTACATCCCCAACTATCCTGGCAACATGGTCGCTGGTAGTAGTGGCACTGGTGGGGCTATCGTCATCAGTGCGATTATGCTCTCGATAGTGTTTTTGCTAATCTGGGCTGTCGTTGGTGGCCTACTTGGCCTGTTGGGAGCATGGCTCGCGACGAGAAGGCATCCCTTTTACATGACCTCTAAATAACAAGTGAGCAAAAAATCTTCTGCCAGCGCGGAAAGATTTTTTTGCTCGCTTGTTGCTCTGCCCTAGCTCTCGACAATATCTATGGAGAGCAGCTTATCGCCTGGCATGGGATCATGCCGTGGATCGCGCTCACGGATAGACTTCAGCACATCCATCCCCGACGTAATTTGACCAAAGACGGCGTGCTTACCATTCAGGTGTGGCGTGGGTCCGTAGGTGATGAAGAACTGAGAGCCGTTCGTGTTAGAGCCTGCGTTAGCCATCGACAGAATACCGGCCTTGTCGTGTTTGAGGCTGAGGGCACTCGCTTCATCATTGAACTTGTAGCCGGGACCACCTCTACCGCTGCCAGTAGGATCACCACCCTGGGCCATGAAGCCCCCAATCACGCGGTGAAAGGTCGTGTTGTTATAGAAGCCCTCGCGAGCGAGAAACACAAAGTTATTGACAGTAATCGGTGCCTTGGCCGCGAACAACTCGATGTGGATGTCACCCTTTCCCGTACGCAGAATTGCTGTATACTTTTTGCTAAGATCAATTCGCATCTCAGGTGCCTTGTTATACTGTTGTGGCAAGAAATACCTCCTACATTTTAGGGCGCTGGAACTACAATAACGTGTTCCATCACGTCCGGTTTACTATTCTTAGTAGCTGGGTCAGCGGGATTGGGACCCTGAATCTTTTGCACTACGTCCATCCCCTTGACAACATAGCCAAAAAGATTATACGAATTCTGCAATTGCGCCGTGTCATCTACAGTGCAAATGAAGAATTGGCTACCATTCGTATTGGGACCATTGTTTGCCATTGCTACCGCACCTGCCGTGTACGCACCCCTCACGCGTTCGTCTGCGAAGCTATAGCCGGGTCCTCCCTTACCGTTACCTTGTGGATCACCACCTT
>JAFAXQ010000224.1 GCA_019240835.1 Ktedonobacteraceae bacterium | reverse complement strand
CAACGCCTCCACTGCAACGCCGATGAGGAATGCGATGAAGGGATCAGGCAGAAGCCTCCATCCTAGGAAGCCGATCCCCAAGCCAGGCAAAGCCACCAGAGCGAACGCAGCGATGACCAGGCCGAGATGGATGAGACGAGATGACCCAGATTCAGACTCCTCGGACTGTTTCGTGCTCTGTGCGGACAGCATCCAGTAGGCCGCCCACAGCAGCCAGAGACCTGCGATTACCCAATATTCATAGATCATATGTCAGTCCTTTTAACTTTGCAGAAAAGATTGGTGTTTAGGCTATAGCGATCGAAGAGAAAGATCGTATCCACCTATGAAAACGAGAAGAAGAAGAACTTTTCGCATATAGATTTCGAAGTCACGCCCCCACATTCTTGACATCCTAGCACAGACAAAAGGTATTGCGAAATAGTAAAGAAATCATCACCTGGATATGCTGACTGTCCATTGAAGAAATAAAATGATTTCTTTTGAAACTCAAAGATACATTCCGTAGAGATGCAATTGAGCATCTGTCTGGTAAAGAATTCTTTACTTTGATCTGGTACCTTTCTCCCAAACAGCCGGGTTTCCGTGGAAAAAGCAAAACACCCATAGTAGTATCACAACAGTGTGATACCAAATTCTTAAGCGGATTTGCTATTGCAAGCAGCTATATTTGCTCTGTCAACAGGTCATCAAGCACGACTATACGTATAGGATTGCTGACTGATCACTAGCAAATGGTGGCTGATTAATTGGTAGAACGTAAGGAGATTCTTTCGCATGAGCACAGTGTTTGTTGCGTCGTTTCGTCGTAGAACCTATTTGACCCTGCTTGTCTCACTTATTGCTCTGGCACTCGCCATGACTGCTTGTGGTACAGGAGCGACCACATCGTCCAATTCCGGGTCGTCTGCCAATACTTCAGTGGGTATGAGTGGAGGTCTACAGGTGGTGAAGATCACGGAAGTTGTCGCTGCGAATGGTGGCAAAGATCAGTACTCCTTTAGCCCCGCTACGCTCAGCGTCAAGGCGGGCGATATGGTGAACTTCATCAACCAGACCGATGAAGCACATACCTTGATGAGTACTCCTGCAGGAGGTATTGCTGATGGCAACATGATCTCCAAGAATGAGACGCAGACTGTTCGCTTTCTTCAGGCTGGAACCTTCACAGTCAGCAGTGCAGAACATCCTGATGCCATGTTGGCAGTAACGGTTGGCAACGCTTCTGGTGCATTAGCCCCTCTCACCCAGGTGAAGATCATGGAAATGGTCGCCAACAATGGAGGAAAAGACCAGTACATGTTCGAGCCAGCGAGCATAACCGTCAATAACGACACGCTTGTCTTTATGAACCAGACAGATGAGGCTCATACTCTGATGAGCAACGTGAATGGTGGCTTTGCTGATGGCACAATCATTTCTAAGAATGAGATGCAGATTATCCATTTCAGCAAAGATGGTACTTACACCATCAGTAGTATGGAGCATCCCGATGTCAAGCTGACTGTCATCGTCAAGTGACACATCTTCAGCGTCTGTGACATAAAAGTGGTGTGTTTGTAGACTTTCAGCCTACAAACACACATCAAGGTTATTTAGAGTTCAATGCGAGTGCCTAATACATTGAGGAATGCGGCCAGCCATGCAGGATGAGCAGGCCATGCAGGGGCTGTGACTAAGTTTCCGTCGACCACGACCTGATCTACTTCCACAGCTTTGTATGTGCCTCCTGCTAGTGTCACTTCTGGGCCAACTGCAGGATAGGCCGTGCAGGTTCTCCCTCTTAGAACTCCTGCGGTGGCAAGCACTTGCAGCCCATGACAAATGGCGGCAATTGGCTTGTTGGCCGTCGCAAAGTGGCGCACAATCGCAAGGACCTGCTCGTTCAAGCGAATGTACTCGGGGGCGCGACCACCAGCGACGACCAGGGCGTCATAGTCTTCGGGTTTGGTGGCTGAGAAGGTGGCATTAAGCGGGAAATTGTGGCCGGGCTTCTCGCTATAGGTCTGATCACCCTCAAAGTCATGAACAGCAGTGCGTACTTTCTGGCCCGCCTGCTTGCCGGGACAGACAGCGTGAACAGTGTGTCCGACCATCTGCAGCGCCTGGAATGGTACCATCACTTCGTAGTCTTCAACGTAATCGCCTACGAGCATAAGTAGCTTCTTTGCACTCATTGTGTTCTACCTCCTCGTTCTTTAAAAAATATGTCGTATTATTGTTTCGCTTCCCTTGGGCACGGATCAATCGTGCCCCCGATTGATCCGTGCCCCTACTCTGTCACAAATGCACGTCCAGTAGCCTGGGCTACAGCCTGGGCACGAGGCATGAGCTGGCTGAACTGTTCGATGGTGAGTGACTGCGCTCCGTCCTTTAGGGCCTCGTCGGGGTTGGGATGGACTTCGATGAGCAGTCCGTCGGCCCCTGCTGCTATTGAGGCTAGTGTCATTGGTTCGACCAGGTCGCGACGACCGGTACCCTGGCTAGGGTCTGAGATGATAGGCAGGTGGGAAAGGCGTTTGATGAGTGCAATGGCGCTGATGTCCATAGTGTTACGCGTGACCTTTTCAAAGGTGCGGATGCCACGCTCGCACAGGATAACACTGCGGTTGCCGTGTGAGAGAATATACTCGGCTGCTAGCAGCCACTCTTCAATAGTAGCCGACATGCCACGCTTGAGCAGCACCGGCTTTCTTGTGCGCCCTACCTCGTCGAGCAGCACATAGTTCTGCATGTTGCGCGTGCCAATCTGCAGGATATCAGCGTATTCGCTCACCAGCGGCACATCTGTGGGCGTCATGACCTCGGTGATGATAGCCATACCGAACGCTGAGCGTGCCTTGCCGAGCAGCTTCAGCCCTGCCTCGCCCATGCCACGGAAACCATAAGGTGAAGTGGAAGGCTTGAATGCGCCGCCGCGCAGGATAATGGCTCCTTCTTTGCGCACTGCCTCTGCTGTGGTCATGAGCTGCTTCTCGCTCTCGACGGTGCAAGGGCCTGCCATCATCACCAGTTCATGGTTGCCGATGGTGACATATCCTTGAGACACACAGGGCACGTCTACTGCTACCGTGGTGTCCTCTGGATGAAACTCGCGGCTAGCGAGCTTGTATGGCTTGGAGACACGCAGGACGGCTTCGACTCCGGGTAGTCCTTCCAGCGCTTCGCCCAATGTGGGGTTGATGCCGCCAACGCCGCCGGGGGTACCGGAAGGACCTACTCCGCCGAGCACACCGATGACGGTACGCTCAACGCCACGCGAGGGGTGACCGCTTAAACCGTGGTTTTCAAGGAATATCAGGACATGCTCGATGTCTGGCTCGGTACAAGATGCTTTCATTACAACAATCATCAATGACTGCCTTTCCAAACGTAGGAAAACGTAACATTTTCAAGCACTCTTTGAGGCTTCCTGAATAAGGAAAAGGGGAGGATGCTGACAACATCCCGCCTCCGACCAAGGGACTGCTGTTCCTTGGGCCTCTGCTAACTACGCGCTGCAAAAGTGGGACGTAGGTTGATTGCACCTTTGATGTAGACATGTTCTATCTCCGCAGCGCTGCGCGCCGTGTTAACGTGCAAGAGAATACGAATACACATGCCTAGGCTACCTGGCACAGGAATCTCACGTGTACATATCAGTGCTACCTCCGTCCAACCCAAGTAACGGGCTGCGAGCGCTGGAAACTCAGCGTTCAGGTCATCAGTGACAGTAAAAATGGCACTGGCGATATCTTCTGGGCGCAGCTCGTTCTTTGCTATGAGCAGTTGTAATAGCTCCGTGGTAGCTGCAAGAATCGCCTCTCGCTTATTATGCTCTACAGTAGTTGCTCCTCGAATACCTCGACAATACATTGAGCTTTACCCCTCTTACATACAATCAGGCTCACCTATGTTAGGACATCACGGATGTACCCTCATTGTAAGAGATACCTGCCAGAACATCAAGAATACAGCGATAGGAGCTGTAGCTGTAAGTGTACCTGAGATTGGGCATTGACGCTATGTCTGTATTGCCCTATTTTTGACAAAGACGCTGGATGTAATGCCTCACTACCGTAACCTGCTCCTTGAGCGCATGCCCATCGATCAAGTTGACGATAGCACTGGCTACTACTGCGCCATCTACGTACTGTGTTACCTCTGCAACATGTTCAGGTGTTGAGAGGCCAAAGCCAACGGCAAGGAAAAGGTGTTTGTCTTTTGTGTGGCCCTGGACTCTGGCGATAAAGCTGCGCAGATGAGGCGGCAGTTCTTTGCGTGCCCCCGTCACTCCGCTCAAAGAAACACAGTAGATGAAGCCCCCTGGTCCTTGTGCAGTAATATCAGCAACTTTGGCGATGCGTTCATCGGGCGTGGTAGGTGGTACTAGGAAGATGAGCGCCAGTCCCTGCTGCCACGCCGCGTCCTGCAACGGCCTCGCCTCTTCAGGTGGTAGGTCAGGGATGATGAGACCGGCGATACCACTTGTCTGCGCCGCTGCACAAAAGCGTTCGATGCCATAAGCCATGACCGGGTTGTAGTAGCCCATCAGCAGCAACGGCACTGTGCAGCGTGCCGAGACTTGACGTGCAATGTCCATGCAGCCCTCAACGCTCATACCGCCTGCCAGCGCGGCATGCCCAGCGTGTTGGATAGTCACACCGTCGGCGAGTGGATCACTGAAAGGCATACCCAGCTCAAGCATGTCAGCGCCACCCTCCACTGCCGCCAGCGCCAGTTTCACGCTCTGTTCAGCGGACGGATAGCCACACATGAAGTAGGGGATGAGTGCGCCGCGCCCTTCTGCTTTCGCACGTTCAAAGGCGTGCGTGATCTTTGTGGCATGTATAGTCTCATGAGAGGGAGGTGTTGTGTCCTCATGTATAGTTTTCATATGTTCTCCTAAATAGTATCCTGATGCGAGCATCTAACTAAGCACAAACATCATGAAATCCAGATCACCAGGTGAATGCCCTAACTCAGTTAGTAACATCGCAACTTCGCTACGATGCTGCGTACTATGATTGACCAAGTGAACCAGTGCTTGCCAGAGAAGAGACGAAAAGTTCAGTTCTGGACCAAAGCTGAAGGAGATAGTACGCGTCATATCTTCGTCGCGAAGTGTAGAGAGGAAGAGGCGCATCTGACGCTCTTCCTCCTGCCAGCGAGTGCGAAGCGCTGCCAATGTGGGGAAGTCATCGGCGTTGAGCCTTCTTGGCACCGCAGCATCTTGGCAACGCATGCGCCACCTATATTCAGCGCCCATTATATGGATAAGCGTTGTATACAGACTTTCATGACTACCGCGTGTTGTCGTGTGCAACTGAGCCTCGTCCAGGTGCTCTGCTGTATCCAGAATGCGTTTGTTGGCCCAGTAGTTGTAGTCGAATAACGTTTTGAAGTAGTCGAGTTGCATATTATCTCCCTTAGCCGCCAGAGACGGCGAACAAAAAAAGATGTGAGGACGACAGAGATCGCTGTTCCCTGCACCCCTGACGAATCATAAGGTAACTTGTAGAGCTTTGGCTACTGTCAACATGTCCTTATCGCCACGGCCAGACAGGTTGACGACGATGAGTGAGCCGGCAGGAATTTCGCCGCGTTCGCCCTTTTCGAGCAGGTAGCCCAGAGCATGGGCGGGTTCCAGGGCAGAGATGATGCCTTCGCTCTGACTGAGCACTTGCAGGCCGCGTAGAGCGGTTTCGTCGCTGGCACTCACATAGCTTGCGCGTCCTGTTTCTTTCAGGTAGCTATGCTCTGGCCCGACACCGGGGTAGTCTAGTCCCGCCGAGATGCTCTCCGTATCAAGTACTTGGCCGTCTTCGTTCTGCAGCAAGTAGCTCATTGTGCCGTGCAGCACGCCGGGTCTACCCGCTACCAGTGTCGCCGCGTGCTTACCAGGCTCTAGACCATATCCAC
>JAFAXQ010000067.1 GCA_019240835.1 Ktedonobacteraceae bacterium | reverse complement strand
CATGTATGTAAATGCCGTTGAGCTGGCAATACGTAAGTTGAGTGATGCTGCGCGGCGTATTGACGCTGTGGAGCATCACTATCGCCGTGTTCCACATGCCTCTCGTCTTTCCCCTTTGCGTGATATCTCTGCAGATATTCAGCGCCTTAACACACCTTCATCCAAGGTTTCTGGTCAAATGGAGAGCAAACAAAAAGGAGACCTTGCCTTAAGGATGCCTGATTTGTGGCCGTGGCATGATGGGGATTCAGACGATGGTGAGCATGACACCTGGGCTAATAAAACTGACCCTTTGCTTTCAAGACGCTTTCCTAACCCTGCTGAGTCGGCGCGTATTGAGGAAGAGGATATGCGTCGAGCTGCCGCTGAGGGATTGTTGGCTCCCTCCCTTCCAAAGCGGTTTCGGCGTAATAGCCGTATGCGCCTCGCTTTCTTCGGCCTCTCTTTGCTGGCAGTGCTGGCTTTGATAATAGATAGTATCCTGGTGGTAGTAGCTTTCTCCCAGGCTAATCATCGTAGTGTCGTGCATGGTCCTCCTATACTCACACTTTCAACGAGCGTAGCCAGCTACGGCCAAACTGTGCTGCTACACATTCGTAATTTTTATCCTGATACAGATGTGTATTTGACGCACGATATTCATGTGCCCTTGCAGACGAGTAACGCTAGGTCGCTGATACGTGTAGACAAAGCTGGTTCGGCTGATGTCGCAACGCAGATTGGTTACAACGATTGGGGTTCCGGTTTTCATGCCATTGAGGCTGAGGATGTAAGAACTCGCTATTCGGCTAATGCAACGCTACAAGTCGCAACAGGTCCCTTGATACCGTCACATCTACAGCTCAAGTCGAAGCAGCTTGATTTTGGCTCTGCCATAGTCGGCGCGAGCACGCTCCGTTCGTTTATACTGTCGAACTCTGGCACTGGAGCAATTGCATGGGCTGCCAGCAGTAATCAAACTTGGCTTATGCTGACACCTCAACGGGGTATTTTTAGCCATGAGCAAAGCATTGCAATTGCTGCCGAGCGCGTCGGTCTGAAGCCCGGATCTTACGAGGGCACAATCACGTTCTCCTCCAATGTGAACGCGCCCGAAACCTTACGGGTGCAGATGAGAGTGAACCCGTTGCCATCGAACGCAGGCCCTGTGCTATCTGTAACGCCTAGTGTGCTCTCTTTCTCTGCCTCGGATGATGGCGCTGATCCTGATTTACAGTTACTTGTCGTGAGCAATCCAGGGTCTCAACCACTCTCTTGGTCGCTGGCCAGCAATTCACCTACTAGTTCGGCCAGTCAGAATTCATTCTTGCAATCATCAAATACAAATACGAACTGGTTGAATCTAGACCGTACGACGGGTGTCGTGAAGCCTGGGGCGACCAATGTTATCGATGTCAGGGTTCATAGTCGTGACCTGCTGCCTGGTATTTATATGAACACACTGTTGTTCAACAGTGGGCAAGGTGCGCTTGATGGTCCACAGGAAGTAGCTATCTCCTTGACGATACAACCGGCCTGTGCTCTGATGCTAAGTTCAGGCAACATGTCGTTTACAGGTGTGATGGGGCGGGGCAATCCCAGCACGCAAGTGCTGAATATGACTATTAGTACACTATCAAGTTGTAGCAATGGCGTGGCATGGCGTGCAATTTCTTCCGAAAAATGGTTAACTGTTACACCGTCAAGTGGTCAACTTAAAGGATCTACGAGTGTAGTGATGACTGCCGCAGTGAACACGGTCGGTTTGAGTGTGGGTTCTCATACTGCCCTCCTCTCGATATTGACGCCCAAGAGTACAGAGTCAGTGGTAGTAACATTGACAATGCAGAGCACACCACCCCCTACAGCACCACTACTGGGTGTCTCAACCTTGGGCCTCAATTTCAATACGACACAGGGGCAGAGTGACCCACCTGGTCAGTCCGTGACAATTACAAACAGTGGTGGTGGTACACTGCAATGGCAGACCCAAGTGACTACGCTGGCACCGAACTGGCTACATGCCGGGCCAACTGGCGGTACTATTGCCCCTGGCCAGACCGCCCAGTTGACTGTAAGTGTGTACACAAGTGGCTTGACGCCGGGCACCTATGTAGGACAGATTGTATTGCTTGGTGTAGACGAGAATAATGCGGTGGCCAGTGGTAGCCCGCAGACAATTACTGTTAATCTGTTGGTGTTGCCTCCATGTTCTCTGGGACAGCCATCTGCCAGTATGCCCTCCTTTAACGCGATGCAGGGTGGAGCTAATCCGGCTGTACAGTCGCTAACCATAACGGCGTCTGGCAATTGTGGTTGGCCGCTGGGCTGGAGCGCATATACTACCTCTACTGCTACATGGTTAAATATCTCACCTGCCAGTGGCACGTTCAGTGCTAGTGGTCAATCAGCTACGATCAGTGTAGCTCCGAGCGTTGCTGGCCTGGCACCAGGAACATATAGTGTACAAGTAGCCGTAACTGCGCTTGATGCTTCCAACGTGCAGGCACAGGGAAGCCCGCAGTATTTCACAGCTACCTTGACCGTGCAACAGCCTTGCGCATTACAAATGCCTGTATCTAGTCTATCCTTCACAGTCGTCCAGGGTCAAAAGTCCTCGGCCCAGAAATTAAGTTGGTATGAAACCGGCACGTGTACAATGCCCCTGTCTTGGTCGGTGTCCCAGGACGCAGGTAGCGCTGGTTGGCTTACGTTCGATACAGCCAATGGTACAGACTCAGGCTCTGGCGGGTCAACCCAGGTGAGTGCCAATGCTCGTTCTCTCACTCCTGGCAACTACCAGGGTACGCTCACTATCTCTGTGAGTGGTAACGGTGCAGCAGTGCAGAGTAGTCTTCAGACTGTGCAGGTCAATCTGACGGTGACTGGCTTTACTATCTCTGGTGTAGTAGAAGCTTGTGTCACTTTAGTCTGCCTACAACTGCCTAGTGCTACTGTCAACCTGCTAAATAGTGCGGGGCAGAGCGTCCAGAAAGTTACCACCGACTCCAATGGAAATTTCGCCCTTGTTAACGTTGCACTTGGTTCCTACACGATCACGGTCCTGGGAATTAATGCAGCCGGTATACATCTTAGTGCCAGTGTTTCTATTACCGTCTCAGGAGATCAAAAGAATCTGGTAATACAAGCACTTGCCCTCTAAAAAATCTAGCGTGAGCCGTATAGAGGGCATGGCGACCGCAAGGGATCGCCACTACTATATGCGAAGGAACAGCACAACGTGTATTTCGGGGCGACCGGAAGGATTGCCCTGTTCCTCGCGGGGTTGCACCCTCTACGAACCTATGCTACACTCTGACAGGAGCACGGTGGGCGGGGGCATGGCAACCGCAAACAACGCAGCGTGTATAATAGGGACGACTCTCGCGAACGCCTGGCCCTTGCTCTATGAACCCTGCTAGCAATTATACACAATACGTACGACGGAGGATATACTCATGCCAACTATTACGTTTACACGCGAAAACGTGCAAGTAGAAGTTCCCGAGGGGGACAGGATACGTTACCCTGCCTTGGAGAGAGATGTGCCCATCTACTGTGGCCTATGGAAGTTTGCTAACTGTCATGGCAACGGCTTCTGTGGCACTGATCGCGTCGCAGTATCGCCTGCAACCAATACTAGCCCCCTTACCCCCCTGGAGAAGCTCTGGCTGAGCAACGATCTCAAGAAGAATCCCAATATGCGCCTTGCTTGCCAGGTGCAGGTTCTCGGTGACGTCACCGTCGATACTCAGTGCAAATAATCGGGCCGTGTAGGAGCCATTTAGCGCACTACGAAGTAGAGGCCCTGCGCCAACTGGTCATTCCAATATAACTGTACCATCCCCCGGGCGGGCACCACGTAGATCATCTCTGAATCGCCGTTGATAGTCATGCCCGCCTTGATGGGCTTGCTCTTTGCCTCCCTATAAAACGCATCATTGGTATACCATTTAACCGTCACGACGCCGCTTTGGGGTGGACGTTGTACGCTATAAGTGACGTAGAAGAGATGATTGACCGTAAATACTCTTTCGGTCAAGCGAGGAGCACGCGTTGCGGGGTCAATATACGATGTGGTGGTGGCGGAGTCGATGATGTTGAACGCGGGGCCCTTCTCAATGCTGTCTGGTGGGTCCGGTAGTTGCATCCCTGTTGTAGAATGCAGGCTCGGGGGAAGTTCGAGACCAACTGCCTGTCCAATTCTATTGAGTACTCCACTCGTCTTTGCATAGTAGCCCGTGCCCCCGCACACGAGGAGGGCGACAACAATGACGCTGAGCAGTCCACTGATAGCACGATAGCGTGGAATGATAGCTCTGGGTTCGGTGTACATCGGTGGAACGTAAATAGCTCCATGTGTTTCGTCGGGGATAGCTGGCAGCATCGACATTTGGTTTGGTTGAAAAGCGTCTACCTGTTGTAACTGTTGGGGTGAAACTCCGTTCTGATAGGGCACAGGCAGTCTTGACTGCTCCTGAACTGCTGACTCTTCTTGTGCTTGCTCTGCCCATGCTGTCGATACAACTGGCATAGGCGATTGCCCATATCGACCACTGAGCAACTTGGCCGACGATGGAGTTGGAGTGGATGGTTCGTTGTATTGACCACTAAGCAATCCAGTACGGGTCATCTTCCAGCCTCCTTAGCTCTGTCTTGGAATAGGTGCTATCCTTTGACATGTTAATACGGTGTCTGGCACGCCTCAACAAAAATGCCTCCTGTGGAACTGAATGGCTATAGCTTCCATCAAGTATCAACGTATGTCGCCAGCTATGTTATCTGCAAGTAGTACTATGCGGTATTAGAACCCTCCATGTATGTATCTTGTGTAGCCTTATTCAATCGCATATAATGCGACCTAGTAACTCATATTTCTTGAAATAAGGTTGGTAGTCGTATGAATGTATCTCCATTATTTCAATCTACAACAGAGGTTGACGCTGGTATTATTCACGACACCTATGATGATGGGAACCCCGTCACCCTTCACCGGGGAGAGGCACGAACCTTTTTGCAGACCATTCCTGACAATACCATCTCGCTTGTCGTGACGTCTCCCCCTTACAACATCGGAAAATCCTACGAGCAGAAGCAAGAGGTAGCTGCGTATCTGGCTGAGCAAGAGCATGTTATTCGTGAGCTGGTACGTGTGCTTACTGAACAGGGAAGTATCTGCTGGCAAACAGGCAACTATGTTCGTGATGGTGAAGTCTTCCCTCTCGATAGTTTCTATTATCACATCTTCAAGAAGCATCACTTAAAGCTACGAAACCGCATTATTTGGTACTTCGAGCACGGGCTGCACGCCTCCAAGCGCTTTTCAGGCCGCTATGAAACGTTACTCTGGTTCACCAAGAGCGATGATTACACGTTCAACCTTGATCCCGTGCGTGTTCCGGCCAAGTATCCCGGCAAGCGACACTTTAAAGGGCCACAGAAAGGGCAGCTTTCAGGAAATCCCCTTGGCAAAAATCCCTCAGACGTGTGGAAGTTTCTTTGCGAAGAGTGGGAAACGTGTCTGTGGGAGATTCCCAATGTCAAAGCCAATCACGTAGAAAAGACCATCCACCCCTGTCAGTTTCCTGTAGAGCTTGTCGAACGCTGTATCCTCGCTCTTACCCATGAGTATGATCGTGTACTAGACCCATATTGTGGTGTGGGATCAACACTTGTGGCAGCCCTGATGCACCAGCGTCGAGCAATTGGCATAGAGAAGCAGGAGCAGTACATAGAGATCAGTCAGCAAAGAATCAGACAACTCTCTCATGGGCAGTTAAGAACGCGTCCAATGGGACAACCTGTTCACAAACCATCTGAGCGTGAAAAGGTCGCACAGGTCCCTTTGGAGTGGAAAATTCAAAATATTTGATGCCATTTTCACCTTTCCTCACGCTCATAAGTATGCATTTATCATATCAAAGCACCGGTTCTCTTTGGAAAGGGTTGACATTCCCTCTGAATTCCGTGTATAGTTTGAGCATATAGTTATGTTTGTTGATCTACTAGATCAACAAACGTATCCCAGTCTGCCATATGCCTGGACAAATCACACGAGGATGTTTTTAAGGAAGGAATGCAGTCATGCCTGACCAGCAAGAGACGACGAACACCTTGATTAGCCTAGGGCCTGGGGTGGGAAGCAAGGTCGAGCATATTAAGAGCGAGAGTAACTACTTGCGTGGGCAGGTAGCTGAGGAGTTAGCTCAGGAGAGCACGCACTTCTCTGAAGCGCAGGTGCAGCTCATCAAGTTTCACGGTATTTATCAACAGGAGGACCGTGACGCACGTCACACACGTAAGGCGGCTGGTTCAGAGAAAGCGTACCAATTCATGATACGCTCGCGCATCCCTGGCGGTGCGGTCACTGCTGAGCAGTACTGTGTCCACGATGATTTGGCAGGTCGCTATGCAAATGGCACATTGCGTGTTACTACACGTCAGAGCTTCCAGTTGCACGGCGTCCTCAAGGGCAATCTGCACCCTGCTATCCATGCCATCAATGAGTCTCTACTCTCTACGCTGTCAGCCTGTGGCGATGTGAATCGTAACGTCATGGCTTGTCCTGCTCCTGCTGCCAACCGTGCGCAGAGCCAGGTACAAGAAATTGCGCATCGCATTGCTATGCACCTGGCTCCTCGTAGCCGTGCCTATCACGAAATTTGGGTTGACGGCGAACAGGTGGAGACTCCGAAGCGAGCTGAGGAAAATGAAACCGAGCCAATGTATGGTCCGACCTACCTGCCTCGCAAGTTCAAGATAGGTGTCGCCTTCCCAGGCGACAACTGTATTGATGTTTACACTCAGGATATTGGCCTGGTTGCTTCCCTTGAGGGTGAACGCCTGCATGGCTTCACCGTGCTGATCGGTGGTGGCATGGGCATGACCCACGGCAAAGCCGAGACCTTCCCCCATCTCGCTCTGCCACTCTGCTATGCTACAAGCGACGAAATTTTGTCAGTAGTGGAAACGATTGTCACTATTCAGCGTGATTATGGCGATCGTCAGAATCGTAAGCACGCACGCATGAAGTACGTCGTAGAGGAACGTGGCATTCCCTGGTTTCGTGCTGAACTGGAGCGTAGGCTGGGTCGCAGTGTGCAGGACCCGCGTGCAATTACCTGGCATGATGTTGAGGATCACCTGGGTTGGCATGCCCAAGGTGACGGACATTGGTTTCTCGGTCTCTATATTGAGAATGGTCGTATCAAAGACGATACTACAGCGCGTTTGCGCACAGGACTGCGCCATGCCGTCGAGGAATTTCGACCCGCTATTCGCCTAACTGCACAGCAGAATATCCTCTTTACTGACTTGACTGAAGCACAGTGTGGGCCATTGACGGACCTGCTGGCTACGTATGGCATAGCTACGGACCCTGCGCAGTTGGGCACACGTCGTTTTGCTATGGCATGTCCAGCACTACCCACCTGTGGATTGGCACTCACCGATGCTGAGCGTGTATTACCTACAGTGGTAAAGCAGATTGAGGCGGATCTGGCTGCACTAGGCTTAGCCGATGAACCTCTGAGCATACGCATGACGGGTTGCCCGAATGGCTGCGCACGTCCCTATATGGGAGATATCGGTTTCGTAGGTCGCACCAAGGATGTCTACAACGTGTATGTTGGCGGTGACCTGCTCAACACACGCCTGAATACGCTCTACGCTGCCTCTGTGTGCCTAAAAGATTTGGCGGCAACGGTGCGTCCATTGCTCGTCTTATGGAGAGGTAAGAGGAGAGCGGGAGAGACCTTTGGCGATTTCTGCTACCGTGTCGGTCTTGAGTATCTACACACCCAGACGGAAGCACTAGTTTGACCTGAAACTGGCTTGCAGAGTGAGGTTCCAGGGGGCGGCTACCCTTGGCGGGGCGCTGGGTGTCCCCGCAATACCTCTTTTTCCTTGTTTACTGGCCGCAGGCGGCCGGGGAGAGAAAAGATGAGATTGCTACTCAGTTGCATTTCCACGAAACATTCGGTCCTCAAACAGCACTGGAATCGAGCCAGTGAGCATGTTCAGTGTCCCCTTACTGTTGTGGGCAGTTATGAGAAACCCAAGGAAGATACTGGGGGATTGCTGTGCTTAGTTAAGGATATGGGATGTTCACAGAAGACGGTTGAGCTAAAAATGGCCGCTGGTATGGTAGCTTCCGAGAAAGGAGTGTTTGTCACTTCCTTTGCAGGTGTCCACGAGTTTGATACTGACCTGGGTATCATACGTCGAAATGTGGTGAGTTTACCTCTTTTCAATGCACTGCACTCTATATCCCGTACTCACCGTGGCTATCTCGTGGCCAGCACTGGCTTAGATCTCTTGGTGGAATTCAACAGAGATGGAGACATTCTCTGGAGTTGGTGGGCTACCGATCATGGCTTTGATTTGACACCCACTGGTCGTCAGCGTATCATAGATAAGACGGCAGATCACCGTACGCTTCGCTACGGGACACTGCAGCAAACCACGCACGTTAATTCGGCAGCGGAACTACCCGATGGTAGATTCCTAGCAACCCTCTTTCACCAGGGCATGGTCATTGTCATCGACCGCGAAAC
>JAFAXQ010000059.1 GCA_019240835.1 Ktedonobacteraceae bacterium | reverse complement strand
GTTTCCCCCAACAAGTCCTCCTCGGTGGGGTGCGTATCGTAGTAGTAGGCTAGTTCGTCGTAGTGCAGTTGTTTGGCCATTGCATGCTCTCCCTTGTGGATTACCGTCACTTGCTACGTTACCTCTGCCCCATCCTGCTGGTACTGACAATCTCTGCCTCCCTAGTGGGTCGACAGATTCCATCGGCTGAGTCTATACTAGCATATCCGTGGAGGGACTGCAAGCAGCGTAGATGCGCCGTCAGGCATTACTCGAAAAGGGCTGGCTGCTGCACGCGCAAGAGCTTTGCCCCTAACCGTGCAACCTCTGCATCTTTGCCATAGGGACTTGCCCTCAAGCTCCTATAGAGCGCTTCAACGTAAGCCTTATGGATGCTTGAATCGATGTCCTGCGCAATGCTAAGCGCTTCCTCTGCCAGGTTCGTCGCTACCGGATAGAACTCCTCCACAAAGTAGATTTTCGCCCAACGCGCAGCGCGGGATGCCTGACGGGGCTTGGAGACAAAAGTTGCCGCTTGCTCTGCATCTTCCAACGCTTGACGCGCCGTTTCAGGCAAACGTGCCGCTCGCAAGGGCGATGTGATACTGGCTGCTGCCTTGTCCAGGTGATATCTTTCTTCATCCAGGATAATTATTGAGCTTATGCCATACAGAGGCTTGCCGATCTGCTTGCTTGCTCCGTCAATGAGCTTCAACGCCTGCTTGAGTTCTCGTCCATCGCGTGCGAAATAGCCCTCCGCTTTCCCAGCTATTAACAAGAGAGCGCTGTACCACTGGGGAGACAAATGCGGTTCCAGACTGCGTGCCTCATCCAGGTCTCGCTTGGCTGCCTCGAAATCAGCTTGAGCCGTTGCAAAACCTGCTCGCATGGCGGTGATCTCTCCTCGGTCTAAGTAGCCAATCCCTCGCTGCCGCAGAGCATAGGCCCACAGGTCATAGAAGTGCTGCTCTCTGGCTATCATGATCGCACTACTGAGCAGGGCGATGGCCTCATCAGGGTACATTTGACTGTGAGCAATATCTCCTGCCAAGGTGTAGTACTCACACAGTAGCTTGAGCATCTCGCCTTTCTCCCGTGGGCTGGTGGCAAGACGAAACGCGTGATTGAGGTGGTTGATGCGTCGTTGGATATGCGGCACAGCTTGCTGCACGCTGCCACGATGGAACAGGCGACAATAGTGTTCCAATTTGGCGCGGTACTCGGCCACGTCTACCGGCTTCCAGCAAAAGAGCGGGGGCGGGACTGGCCGCGCTTCCAGGCCGAAAAGAAAGGGCGGAATATCCAGCAGCGTGGCCAAGATCCAGCGCCGTTTCTGGTCTTTAGGAACCTTATTCTGGTTCTCCATCGCGTAGATTCTTTGCTCGCTCACCGACGCAATCTCTTCTTGGTCACATCCCTCTGCTCGCAAAGCCAGACTATAGTAACAGGCCAGGTCCTCCACCTTCCAGTGCTTTTGCCGGCGAAAATACCGCAGCAGCGCACCGTAGTTGGGCTGCCCGTGCTGGTCTGGGGCTATGAGGGCAAGCAGGTCATCATTGCTGAGAAGCGGGAGGTCTTTCTTCGTCGCAGACATCGTCAGGTTCTCCTATTCCACAAACACATAAGTATAGTGGAGCCAGTGTACACCTGTCGAGGGAAGAGAGTTATACCCATCTAGCAGCTAGCACGCAACAAAAGTATAGATGCTGTTTCACTCATCTGCTATACTTCTCAGGGGAGTGCTCGAGCACTCGTTAGTCACAGTATGGCATGGCACAAGGGGGCTTGTCAATTACGGTGAAGTTCCCTCTGCCGCTGCATCTCCTGCAATCTTCCAGCATGACCAGCAATATCACCAACTGGGCTAGAGAAGACATTTTCTCGTCCATCGTTAATGTTGTCGTCCATCGTTAACGTTGGAAGAATGATTAGCTTGTAAATCTTGTACCAGCTTCAAGACCTCCTTCACTCGATCCGTATCAGAAGTCTCAATAGTGATTGGCTCTCCATCAATCTTTAACGTGATTTTGATCGGACGAGGCTGTTCCTGTGTTCTCTTTTCCCTCACTTCATGTGCTTTGCCAAGGACTTGGAGTATCCCAAAGCCTAGCGTAACGATTGACAGCATGACAAGCAAGGTTACATAACTCCCTGAATAAGTCTGACTTGCTACTAGACCGACAATTACAGAGACAATAATAGTCAAAATGGTTGTGGCAACGGCAATTAGGGTGGTACGAGAGCGTACCATTAATTTCCTCCTTCCAGTGCAAGCAATAGTGTCATAAGTGCTCCTACTATGTACATAGCAACGGCCAACACGAGCATAGTCCATCCTAACGATGGATTGGGAGGACTTGATGTAAGCATACCCGTTCCAATGTTGACAAGCACCGAGGAGAGTAGAAATATTAGGCTTGCAAAGAAAGCTTGCAACTTCGCGGTGGTCTTCTTCTTGGCACTGACTTGGCTGTTTTGCGCTAATGAATTTTGAGCATAGTGGAGGTCCTTTTTTAGTACTTCCCATTTTGTATTTAAATCCGTACGTTCGTCTCTTATCTGCTCTAATTCCTGCTCCTTGCGACCCAAATTTGTGTAAGCTTGGGCTAACTCCTGCTCTAGTTGACGAATCCTATCTTCTGAGTGCCTCTGCCTCTCTCGTAAGACCTCTAGCTGTATCTTTGATCCAGTAGGATCAGGGTCAGTTATTCCCATACTTAGCGACCATCCAATACTCACGAAGAATCAGAGATAAAGTCTGAGGGCAGTATACCATAGACTGGATGAAAAATTGCGAGAAAATACCTTTGAGGCGCGAGGCGATGCAGAAGGATGATGATGTGCTGGCTCGGTGGGCCGAGCCAGCACATACTCGTGGTGAGTGTGACTGATGATCAGCCATAATTCATGCTTATACATCTTTCGTATCATTATACACAATAGCGCGTTTCACCTGCTCAATCAGGTCCGTAACAGGGATGTTGCGCGGGCAGGCATCGGCACAGTTAAAGATGGTGCGACAACGCCATACGCCGTCGCGTTGGCTCAGGATAGCTAGGCGTTCTGCCGCGCCTTGATCGCGGCTGTCAAAAATGAAGCGGTGGGCGTTGACGATTGAAGCAGGTCCAACCCAGTCGGGGTTGCCCCAGATAGAGGGACAGGAGCCGGTACAGGCACCACACAGAATGCATTTCGTACCCTCGTCGAAGCGTGCCCGCTGCTGTTGGCTCTGTAGTCGCTCGGTCGTCGGCTCATTGTCGTAGTTGATGAGGTATGGCTTGACTGACTTGTATTTGTCGAAGAACTGCTCCATATCGACTACGAGATCCTTGATCACTGGGAAGCCCAGCATCGGCTCAATGGTTACTTTATTGCCCACGTCGCGCATCAGTACTTTACAGGCAAGGCGATTACGTCCATTGATACGCATAGCATCGGAGCCGCATACCCCGTGAGCGCAGGAGCGGCGATAGGTGAGTGTGCCGTCTTGAGTCCACTTAATGACGTTCAAAGCATCCAGCAGGCGATCAATCGGTTCAACCTCAACACAATATTCTTTCCAGTACGGCTTAGTATTTACTTCAGGGTTGTAGCGTTTGATACGCATTAATACGTTCATGAGTTGCTCCTAATAGGTGCGTTCCTTCGGCTGGAAGAGAGGATCGTCGATGAGGATCACATCCTTGTAGTCCAAGCGAACGTCGTGTGTCTTTGTACCCTTATAGGCAAGCGTGTGTTTGAGCCAGTTGGCATCGTCGCGCTTGGGGTAGTCAAGGCGGTAGTGCGCGCCACGGCTCTCAGTGCGAGCAAGCGCTCCGTGGATAGTGGCCTCTGCACAATCGAGCAGGAAGCCAAGTTCGAGAGCCTCAACCATTTCAGTGTTGAAGAGTTTGCCCTTGTCCTCTAACTGCACCTTCTTGTACGCGTCTTGTAGACCGTCGATGGTATCCAGAGCATGGCGTAGACTACTTTCACTGCGCTCAACAAACACCTTGTCGTCCATCTCGTTCTGTAATGTAGAGCGAATACGTGCCGCCGACTCTCTGCCCGTTGAACTAGACAGGTGTTCAACCAGCTCGCGAGCGAAGGCATCTGGCTCTGACGGCAAGAGGGCATGATCCGTCTCAGTGATGAATTTCGCCATGTGCTTGCCAGCACGTCGCCCGAATACGATCAGGTCCACCAAAGAGTTTGTACCCAGACGATTGGCTCCATGCACAGAGACACAAGCTACTTCACCAGCGGCATAGAAGCCAGGGAAAGGCGTCCAATGCTTGTCAATGACTACACGCGCATCGATATCGGTGGGAATGCCACCCATAGCGTAGTGTGCAGTCGGTTGAATCGGCACTGGCTCAGTAATAGGCTCGACGCCGAGGTAGTTACGGGCAAAGTCGGTGATATCGGGCAATTTCTCGGCAATTTTCTGCGCGCCTAGGTGGCGTACGTCCAGCAAGACGTAATCTTTGCCCTCGACGCCACGTCCTTCTTTGATCTCCTGCACGATGCAGCGTGAGACAATATCGCGTGGAGCCAAATCTTTGAGTGTAGGCATGTAGCGCTGCATAAAGTACTCGTCCTTGCCGTTGAGTAGTTTGCCACCTTCACCACGTGCCGCCTCGCTTAATAGCACGCCAACTTTATAGATACCCGTAGGATGGAATTGGTACATCTCCATATCTTCCAGGGGGATACCGCGCCGGTAGGCAATCGACATACCGTCGCCCATGCAAGCAAAAGCATTGCTCGTCACACGCCATGCACGTCCATAGCCGCCTGTTGCAAAAAGTACAGCCTTCGCGTGAAAGCTATGAATTTCACCTGTGCGAATTTCAAGTGCAACCACGCCGCACGCTTGTCCAGCGCTGAGAAGCAGATCAAGCACGAGATACTCATTAAAGAAGCGTACCTGGTTCTTGATAGCGTTCTGATACATCGTTTGCAGGATCATATGCCCTGTGCGGTCGGCTGCATAGCAAGAGCGCCGCACCGGCGCTTCGCCGAAGTTGCGCGTATGGCCACCGAAGCGGCGTTGGTCAATGCGCCCATCCTCTGTGCGATTGAAAGGAAGACCGCGATGCTCCAACTCGTAGACGGCATCAATAGCCTCGCGGGCTAGAATCTCCGCTGCTGGCTGATCTACCAGATAGTCGCCACCCTTGATGGTATCATACATATGCCACTTCCAGTGGTCCTCTTCCTGATTGCCCAGTGCTGCCGCTACACCCCCTTGTGCTGCACCTGTATGTGAGCGCGTCGGGTAGAGCTTAGTAAGCACTGCAACACTTGCTTGTGGCAACTGCATAGCGGCCATCAAACCAGCACCACCGGAGCCGACGATCACAACGTCAAATTTGTAGCGCATAGTTCGTTCCTATCTAGGAAGGCATTGCGGGCCGAGGTTACCGACCACAGGTTGGAAGGTAATGAGTGTAATGGTTCCCAACATAAAGAAGATCAGTAGCAGTATAGCCAGAGCCGACAACAGAAAGAAGCGCGCAGTCACGGAATGCACGTAGTCGTCGATTACTATGCGCAGACCGTTCATACCATGCGTTAGTGAGAAGGTCAGCAATAGCCAGTCGAAGAGTCGCCAGAGTGGATTGGCATAGCGAAATGCTACGAACTGATATGTGGTACATGAAACATCGTTTGCTGCGTGCATGATAATGAGATGAACAATTACGAGTACAAACAACAGAATTCCTGAGATACGCAAAAAGTACCATGAAAAGGTTTCAAAACCGCCGTTGGTGGGACGGGGACCAAAGCCAGTCGATATACGCATAGCTGTTCTCCACGAGACTTCTCAGCAGGCGCGGAACTGCTCCTTAACGCCGTTCTAGAGAGGTTACGTTGATGTCAAAGGAGGCAGTCCTCCTGTACTTACCATCTTTTGCTGTTCCTCGTATTGCGAGGGAGTGGCACGCTTATACTCAACAGTAGTGTTGTCTTCCGCAGTGACCAATCCATTAGGCGGCTCGTTGTCGGGGCCACCAAGTCGGATAGGAACGCCACGCCGACGCTGCAGGTAGTCGAGCCAGATAATAAGCGCTGCCATCGTCACGCCAACCAAGCCAATGCCTATGAGCTTGTAGAAACGAGTGAGAAAGAGCGCCAGCAGGCCAAAAAAGATGGTCATTGCGTAAAATAGATAGCAAATCTGCCTCACGCTCAGGCCCGTCGCCAGGAGACGATGATGCAGGTGCGTCATGTCGAAGTGCCACGGCCGCTGGCCACTGCGGATACGATTGATGGCCACCACCGCCACATCTAGGATAGGTATACCCAGCAACATGAGCGCTGCTCCTACTTTTGCCCCACCCATCGTCGAGAGTACAGCTAAACCTAAACCGAGAAATTGTGAACCGCTATCGCCCATAAAAATCCTGGCGGGATTCCAGTTGTGAGGCAAGAAGCCACATACCGCTCCTGTAAAGATAGCAGTAAGAATCGCAATGCTATGTTGTCCAAGTACCCAGCTTGTAATAGTGATGAAGACGCCCGTAATGGCTACCAGCCCTGTCGCCAATCCGTCCATGCCATCGATCCAATTGACTGTATTCATCATACCAACTATCCAGAACCAAGTAAAAAGCACAGCAGGAATTGCCGCAAAGCTGATCTCGGGCTGATGAATAAATAGCGTCAATTCGGGCTTGAGGTACCATGGCTGATGTGTACTAGCAATGGCCCGTCCGAAGGGGTTACTTATACCAAACAGCAGCACGCCGTGGAACTGCGTTCCGAATGGACCGAGAATGATAATAACAGCAATGGTCTGCGCAATGAACTTTGGCAGTGGCTTCAGCCCTTTCACGTCATCATAAGCATGAACAAGCACAATCGTCAGTGCCGACACCAGTAACAGCCAGTAGATAACCGTTTCTTTTGAGCTGCCTGGGGTATAAAATGGCAGCGAAGCGATGACAAAGGCCAGAAACATAGCAATACCGCCGAGGCGCGGCACTGCTTGCTTGTGAATTCTACGCGTCGCAGGTCGGTCGAGCCAGCCCAGCCTGTGGCAGAGCGCGATTACGCCGAAGGTTAAGAGGTAGGCCAGCAGGAATGCGCAGATGCTACCGACGAACAAAGTTATGGTATCAGGAAGCCGAAAAGGAAATGTTACCTGCATGTGGCTTACACTGACTTGGGCCATGTATGCACTCCCTATGTTGAAGGATATCAGCATGCTGCTGATTGATCGAGCAATGAACAATTCCCAGTCCCTCCCTGCTATGTTTGCAAAAGTAACAAACGGTCCCACCCGGCGTAGTCCTTCGTAAAGGTGACTGTTGCCTGCGGCCAGACTTCGTGCAAAAACTGCTCCAGCGCTGCGCGCTGTTGATACCCTATTTCTAGCAGTACAACTGCTTTCTCTTTAAGGATAGCGAGTTGTTGCGCTGCAATCAAAAGACGGTGCAGAAGGTCTAGCCCATGTGGGCCACTAAACAGGGCGAGATGGGGTTCGTAATCGAATACGTCAGCAGTGAGCATGTCAATCTCGTTGTTCCCGATATAGGGAAGATTGGCAGTAAGCACGTCAACACGCTCAGGAAGAGATGCCAGCAGGTCACCGTGCAGCAGTCGTATGCGTTGTGCTACGCGATGACGCTGGCAATTGAGACGCGCAACTTCTAGAGCATCAGCAGAGATATCGCTGGCGTAGAGATAGGGTAGACGTGGCTCCTCAACGGCGAGCGTTACAGGAATAATGCCGCTTCCAGTGCCAACATCGGCAATAATAGGCACCTGACCAGCACTAAGCTTACGGCGGATAACTTCTAGTGCAGCTTCAACAAGCAGTTCTGTCTCGGGACGTGGAATGAGCACGCGTTTATCAATAAGAAAGTCAAGGCCGTAGAACTCCTTGTGTCCTACCAGATAGGCAACGGGTTCACCCTGTAGCCGTCTTTCGAGCAACGCCAAAAAATGCTGCTCCTGCTCAGCCGTCACCTCGCGCTCTGGATAAGCGTAGCACACAGAGCGTTCCATGCCTGTTGCATGCTCTAGCAACACCTGGGCATCCAAGCGCGCATTACGGTTTTCTGCCTGCGCAAGTCGTCGTACTCCCTCAACGAACAATTCTCCAAGAGTGGCCATAACTCTGTCTCTAGGCTAAAGAGGTTGGCGACCCGCAAAACCAGTATCAAGGTGGTGCCAGAAGCGAATACGCTCCTCGCCAAGCCGCCAGCACAGGTAGACCTCTTGGCCGTCGCGTAGGCTGAGAAAGTCAATCAATCCGCTGGCTGGATCCTTTAGCTCACATCCAAATTGTTGTAGTTTACTCAACTGTATGTGCAATGTCTGAAGCAATGACTCTAACTCTCGCTGCAACTTCATTGTGCTCTCATGGAGATGATGCCCATTGCTCATCGCCTCCATACGAATAGCTTCTAGCTCCTCCTCCACAGCACGGATACCTAGGCGGCTCTCCTGAATACTACGTAGTGCAACAGAAATGGCGGGTAGTAAAGCCTCTGCTTCTTCACGTGTGAAATAATGGGACATGTGTTACCTCTTTTCTGCAGGCAGACTATGGCTTAGCAGGCGTGAGTGTCCCTCCCGCGCCAAGTTTGATCGACAGGTCATCGAACGTCTTTAAGTTGACCACTTCTCCACTCGAACCTTGATAGGTAAACGTGACAGTATCGCCCGGCTGCACTAGCGGCAATTTGGCAGAGAGCGAGAGGTTCGCAGTGAAGATGAACTTCTGTCCTGCCACTTGAATATAATAAACAGTATTTGTACCCTGCTGTACTGATGAGATGCGTAGCACTTTCGCTGTCACAGACTGCGTTACCCCTCCAGATGGTGTATTCGCGCCGCTGCCTTGTTGAGTGAGCCACTGCTGGTAGTCCTGGAGCGCCTGGCCCAGTGTTGGCTCAAACTGCACGTTGCTGCCATTGAGATTGCGAGCATCTACCAATCCCACCGCCTGGAAAATGTCTCCGTTGTCCGTAGACTGCACGAAGATCGCGACCCAAGTAGGTGTACCATAAATCTGATACAACTGGATACTATCTACAGCGTAGCCGCGGATATTAGCGCGTGTCGATTGAATAGTGCTCCTGACATTGTCGCCGATACCGATGCCGGAGAGCGGGTAGAAATCGGCCTCGTTCTTATGTGTATTGAACAGGAACACCCCTGTACTCGAATTGTCATTCGTCGATGAAGAGGTCATAGGAATGAGCCAGACGGGCTGATCGGCATTATTATAGAGCAGTCTTGGTTCGCTTGCGGGGAGCTGTTGGCCCATCCCGGAAGGGTTGAACCAGGGTGCGGCATGGTACAGTCCCCACCATTGCAGGTATTGATAGACGGTATCGGACGGCATTACGCGGTCTACCCAGGCAGGAACATTTTGGGGACTATACGGCCTGATAACCCCCGTATGAGCGTCGACAATCAGCACCTCACTGAGCGCATCTCCTACGTAGCCACGTATTGGTTGCATCAGTGAGATCGTCCAGTAGGGATGGAAATTGTCGTCAAGCTCCAGCGTGGGATCAAGCAGGCGACCATAGGTATAGCCACCCAGATAAACATGGCGCAGTAGATCTTGATTAAGTAGCGCACCGGGCAGATATGCAATTGTATCGTCTCTTCCAGTATGTAACTGTGGCACAGGCTGCGGGTCTTCCGCATCCACCACAACAAAGCCTGGAGTCGTGCGGCTATTCAAGTTGGCGAAGATATTATTGTAGCTAAGCGCAGCGGCATAGTAGAGATGATGATTGATCGATTGCAGTGTGTAGCTGTTGGGAGCAAAGTTGTAGGTCGAGCCAAGATTTTGCCCATTGGAGCCAAGTACTTGCTGACCCTTATACGCAGCGACCGTGTCACTGACCAGCACAATGTGATTGGCATCGGTCGGCGGAAGCTGGGGCGAGGACTGCACTTTCACGTTAGGAATAGAGGCCAATACTTTCGCGTTTACATCAAACCACGTAGTGAAGATAGAGATGAGAATAGTCACCGCGATACCAAACACTCCAACGATAATCAAGCCAAAGATACCTGCAGCAATAACGCCCCGCGAGCTATTTACTGGCATGTTGCGGCTCCTAGGAGTGCTGCCATAGCGTCCCTGGCTGATAGTAGCAGTCCCCTCAAGCATGCCCATCGCTGGGCCTACAAGGGCAAACAAGTTGGCGATACTACTAATGAGTAGGGGCCAGAGCACCCATTGCCAGCCACCAAATGGACCAGTCAATGCAGGCTCTGCAAAGTAGAGAATGGCGAAACAAAGCACATAATTGATCACGAAGTACCAAGCAAACCAGGTAAAAAACCGTCGCTGCACAAATTTTTCACGTCGTGCGAAGCCGAGTCGTCCAATTGTCAGCACTGTCAGGACGACGAGGGTACCGATAAGCGCCAGGAGAAAGATATTCATAACAGCCTCTCCTCCTAATCGAGTTACTTCTCCAGTGTGCTTTTGCTGTTTCTCTCACCATCATAGGTCAACAGGATGCGCTTGCCGTCGTAGATCGTCTCTAGATGCACAGGCCGTCCCCAGCACAGGTAGACGTACTGCAGCGTCTTTTCAGCGTAGACCAGGTCAAGTTCCTGGCCTTCGAAGAGATGCTTGATGTACAGCTCGCGGTTGCCATGATAGTCGCCATTATCAACCACGAGGTAGGGCTGGTTAAAGTTGGTCATAGTGGACACGATACCATCACGCACTCTCTCCCAATTCTTCTCAACGATTACCCACTCGTCCCCTTCCTTTTTGTAGAGATAGAGGTCGAGATCCTTTACCAGGTCTTCGGTCAGGTAGTTACGCAAGAAAGAGACATCATTGTCCATTTCACGTACCTCGAAGATTTTCTTACGGCCCATGCCCGGCTTGCGACCGAACTTTTTCTGCTCGTGCGTCGTGGGTGAGTCCCAACGCCGCTCGATATCCTCAAGGATTTTAAAGCCCAGGTAGTAGGGGTTGAGCGAAGTGCGCGAGGGTGAGAGCACACCTGAGTGCAGTTGGGCAAACTCGATGATCTCGGAATCGGAGATGACGCCCTCATCGCCGAGCTGGCGCATGATACGCGAGTGCCATAGGCTGGCCCAGCCCTCATTGAGTATCTTGGTCTGCATTTGTGGTACAAAGTAGAGCCACTCCTGACGCACGATTTCGAGGATATCACGCTGCCAGGGCAGGAGCACAGGAGAATGACGTAAGAGGAAGAGTACGATATCTTTTTCGGGCTTCTCTGGAAACTTAGCTGGTCTGAGTTGATACTTATCACGCTCTTCCTCCGTTTGCCTAGCTTTTTTTTCCAAGCCCCACAAGTCGTCGTACTCGCTAGTACGCTCCTTCGGTTTCTCCTCTTTCTTCTCGTTAGAGGGAGGGTTGTCGCCGCGCAAGAACAGGTTATAATCCACGTGCTCCTGGATAGAGAGTGCAGCATCGAGGAAGTGTTCGACCTCAGCCTTGCCATGATCAAATTCATACTTAGCGATGCGCTCAGCATGAATACTGACCTTGTCGATCATACGCCGAGAAGTGTGCTGGAAGTATGCATTATTCTTGAAGAAGTCAGTATGACCGAAGACATGAGCAGCAACGAAGGTATTCTGCAGCATATTATTCATATCCATCAGGAAGGCATAGCTTGGATTGGTGTTGACTACCATCTCGTAGATTTTGCTCAACCCGAAGTCGTACTGCATCTTCTGCCTGTAGTAGGCTTTGCCGTACGTCCAGTGGCTAAAGCGCCCGGGTAGGAGGTAGGAAGCGAACTCATACATAATCGTGGCGGGCACTAGTTCAAAGTGGGTGGGAAATGGGTCAAGCCCAAAATCTTGGGCTACCTGCCAAGCATGATCTATAGCATCGCGTAGCCGCTCGATATCATTGTATTCAGGTAGCGTTGTCATTTCGCAAACTCCTGTGTGTGCCCCCCCGAGGGTATGGTAAATCATACCCCTACAGAGCGGGAATAGGCTCGTGCTGGGCAAAGAATTTGCGCAGCGCAGGGTAAACCTCTTTTTTATCGGAGATGGTTACGGCAATGAATTTCCTATCGGTGATTTTGTTGTAAGCCGACATAAGCGTGCTGGGGGAACGGTAGTGCCCTTCACGAATTTCGCCATAGCCAAAAATATTGCACAGTTGCATGAGCTTTGTGACCAACTGAACACAACGGTCATTATCCCACGGCAAGTTGTCGCCGTCGGAGAAGTGGAAGGGATAGATGTTCCAGTCGTCAGGACTGTAGCGCTCCTTGATAATCTGCAAGGCCAGTTCGTAGGCAGACGAGACCTGGGTGCCACCGCTCTCGCCTCTATGGAAGAACTCTTCCTCTGTAACTTCCTTTGCCTCTGTGTGATGGCTAATAAAGACAATGTGGACATTGTTGTACTTCGTACGCAGGAAGCGCACCATCCAGAAGTAGAAACTGCGGGCGATGTATTTCTCGAACTCACCCATACTCCCTGAAATGTCCATCATAGCGATCACAACCGCGTTGGATTGATATTTAATCGTAGGCTCCCACACTTTGAAGCGCAGGTCTTCACTTTTGATATCCTGAAATCTGGCCTCACCCTTGGCAGCATTGCGCTTCATGTTCTCTAGAATTGTACGCTTTTTATCCAAGTTATTCATTGGACCCTTTTTGCGCACATCGGTAAAGCGCACAGACTCCGTTTCCATCTCTTGCTGGCGTTTCTGCTCCAGATTGGGTAGGCCAAGATCCTCAAAGATCATAGCTGCTAGCTCATCCATGCTGACCTCGGCTTCATAGTAATCGTAACCAGCATCTTTGCCAGCATCGCCCTTTTTGCCCTTGCCTGGGCGTGGCTCCTGGGCAACCACGTCGCCAACCTTACTCTTGCCATTGCCCTGCCCGCTATGCTGCTGACGCCCAGGATCGAAGCGGAAGCGATACTCATCAAGGGAGCGAATGGGTACGCGCACCACCTTCTTGCCATCCGACATGATAATGGACTCTTCGCTGACAATATCACTCAGATTTTTCTTGAGTGCCTCGCGGATTTTCTCTTTGTGACGTTCTTGATCGACTTGCCCTTTGCGATGCAGTGACCAGTCATGTTGGGAGACTGACATTGAGCACGCTCCTTACTATGCGAAAACAATATGTGGACGCAGAGAACTGCGCCCACATATCGACCATATGACTCGTCGCAAGCTTTCCATGCTATCAATCGTCAACGATTCAAGAGACTGCCAGTGTAGCGCAGGATTTCGTTCGCACATACCTGACAGTAGCCATGCTCTGTCATGAGACGGTTGATCACATCGTTAATCTTACGCAGTTGCTCCTTATCGGGAGTGCGTGTTGATGTGGTAATCTTCACAACGTCCCGCAGGTCGGCGAATAGCTTCTTCTCAATGGCATCGTTGAGCCGCTCATGGCTGGTATAGTCAAAAGTTTGGCCTCTGCGTGCCAATGATGAGATACGAATAAGAATTTCTTCGCGGAAAGAGCGCTTAGCATTTTCACCCACACCAACTTGCTCCTCTATCGAGCGCATCAGTTGCTCGTCTGGATCCAGTTCCTCGTCGGTGATGGGGTCGCGCAGCTTGGTTTTATTGCAGTAGGCTTCAACGTTATCCAGATAGTTGTTCAGCAGAGTGTGTGCCGACTCCTCGTAGGAGTAGACGAAGGCGCGCTGTACCTCCTTCTTTGCTATCTCGTCATACTCTTTACGCGCCTCACTGATGAGGGTCAGGTAGTGTTCGCGCTCTTCACGAGTGATACTGGTGTGCTGATCGAGTCCATCTTTCAGCGCTCGTAGAGCATCGATGGGATTGATACAGGTCACATTCTGTTTCACAAGTGCATTGGAGAGACGATTGATAACATAGCGTGGCGAGATACCATCCATACCCTCACGTACAGCTTCCTCTTGTAGCTCCTTAATATCCTTCTGCTTGAAGTCCTCGATATCTTCACCATCATAGAGCTTAAGCTTCTTCATCAGACTCATACCCGTCTTCCTAGAAGGTTCTAGGCGTGAGAGCACCGCGAAGATGCTGGCAATGCGCAGTGTATATGGAGCAATATGCACATTCTGCAAAGCGCTCTGTTTAAGCAATTTTTCGTAGATCTTTACCTCATCGGACGCCCGCAGGTTGTACGGCACCTTGGCCAGAATGATGCGGTCTTGCAGCGCCTCCGACTTCTTGTTACCGACGAATGCCTGATATTCGTGCTCG
>JAFAXQ010000005.1 GCA_019240835.1 Ktedonobacteraceae bacterium | reverse complement strand
CTATGGGCTACGCCGTCCGCGCATTCCACGTCCCGCTTTACGCGATCTGGATATGACCCTAGCACGCATGGTCATCCAGAGACAAAAGATTGCTTACGGAGAGAATGTCGAGGCCATTTACCAGGAGCGCAGAGAAAACTGGGCGCGCTTAGCCCTAGAAGAGGGATATCACTCCGTTATCGCCGTTCCATTGCTGCTGCAAGAACAGGCTATAGGTGCCTTCATTCTCTACTCAGCTAAACCACGCCAGATAAGTAGCCGCGATACATTTCTGCTGAGTACTGCTGCGATTCAAGCATCTATGGCGGTCCAGAATGCTCTCCTCTTTGCAGAGGTAAAAGAAAAAAACGTCGCTCTAGAACGTGCTAATCAACTCAAATCGCAATTTCTGGCAAACGTGACACACGAGCTACGAACACCTCTGCATAGTATCATCAGCTATGGCGCGTTGATACTTGAGGGCTTTGTTGATGGAGAGCTTACCAGGGAACAGGAGGAATATATTCAGTTCATGGTACGTCGAGCTGGTGATCTCTCGCACTTGGTTGATGACATGCTCGACCTCTCCAAGATAGAAGCTGACCGTATAGAGGTCAAGCCCGAACCACTAGAGTTGACAGCATCTTTGCAGGATGTGTTGGACCAACTCAAGCCGATGGCCAATGATAAATCGCTCTATCTTACGCTTGAAGCCGAAGAGGGGCTACCAAAGGTGGAAGCTGACAGTCATCGTGTGCGCCAAGTAGCCCTCAACCTGGTTTCTAACGCCGTGAAATTTACCGAGAAGGGTGGGGTTACCATTCGTTGTAGGCTTACGAAAGACGCTACGATGGTGCGTGTCTCTGTGCATGACACAGGTATAGGCATCTCACCTGCCGCACTTGGTTATATTTTTGACGCATTCCGCCAAGCCGATGGCAGTACCACCCGACGCTTCGGTGGCACAGGTCTCGGTTTAACTATTGCAAAGAGACTCGTAGAGCTGCAAGCAGGCGAGGTGGCAGTGGAGAGCACACTAGGACAGGGGTCAACCTTCTCCTTTACACTCCCTGTGCTCTCCCCTTTCAAAAAACCTACTGTTGAAAGAAGTCCCGCTTAGGGGTTGCCCACCCTCAACATCCCTACTGAACTCTTTCTGAGAGAGAAGAAAACCCGATGAGTACACCGATAGATGGCAATCGTCCCACTACTATTCTTGTTGTGGAGAATGAAGTATCTAACCGCATCCTTGTTGAGCGCGTGCTATCCACACGTGGCTATCGTTGCCTTTCTGCGTCAAATGGTCGTGAAGCACTTGCTATTCTCGACAATGAGCCTGTGGATCTCATTCTTACTGACCTTTCCATGCCCGTCCTAGACGGATATCGCACTACCCAATTAATTCGTGCCCGTCCTCATCTAGCGCATGTCCCCATCGTCGCAGTTACGGCCTTTGCACTGGCAGATGAGGGGGAAGTAGCAAGACAAATGGGCTGTACAGAGTATCTGACCAAGCCGTTTAAGCCACGCCAACTGCTGGAAGTGGTGGAGCGCTTGCTGCCACGAACATGACCAAAAAGTTCTCTTCTGGCAGATATTGTATCTTTGCGGGCTTTTCTATATAATAGAAAATGTATAGGTCCTGACCGACCAGGCATATGGTCGGTCAATCTCTTTTGGAACTATAATCCATTTATATAGTGGGAGTTTTTGACATGAATATTCAAGCCACAACTCAAGCTGTGCAAGATATAGACTGCGATGCGCTCATCGTAGCAGTTGCGCATCATGCTATAGGCGGGGGCAAGCAGGAAGCGCTTTTCTCCTCACCCGCCACAACTGTAGATAGGGTACTCGATGGAGTGCTTCGCAACGTTTGCGCAGATGGCGAGTTCAAAGGCGACTTGGGCGAATTGCTGACAATACATACTATGGGACGTATCGCGGCAAAGCGTGTGATCGTCGTAGGACTGGGAACGCAGGAAAAGATACGTACACATACCCTGTGCTTCGCTAGCCAGATTGCTGCCCACCACGCACAAGACATTGGCTTACATCAGGTCGCTCTCGCTCTTGAATGGGACAATAAGCACATCAATAATGTGCAAGCTGTACAGGCACAGGTGGAAGGGGCACTACTAGGATCGTATACCTTCAGACGATACCAGCACTCAGACCGAAAGGGTAGGGGCATAGGACAGTTCCTGCTGTTAGTCGACAAGATGGATGAACTTGAACAGGCACTGCGACGCGGGCAAACGTTAGCTGAGGCTACCAACTTTGCTCGCGACCTCGTCAACGAGCCACCAAACGTGTTGACACCATATGAGCTTGCTCATCGTGCGAGCGCCATGGCAAAGCAGTTCGCTTTGGAATGTGAAATACTCGACAGGAAGAAGATGGAAGAGCTAGGCATGGGCGGTTTGTTGGCCGTGACACGGGGTAGCGCGGAGCCACCACAGTTTATCATTTTGCGCTATCGCGGTGCTGATCAAGGCTCAGACAAAGGCATGGCACTCGTCGGCAAGGGTATTACCTTCGATACAGGTGGTATCTCCATCAAGCCCGCTGATGCTATGGACGAGATGAAGGGAGATATGGCGGGAGCAGCGGCAGTGCTGGGCGCAATGCAGGCAATTGCTGCTCTGCGGCCTGCTATCAATGTCACTGCCCTGATCCCCACCTGTGAAAATATGCCCAGCGGCACTGCCTACCACCCTGGTGATATTCTGCGCATTATGAATGGCAAGACTATTGAGATTGTCAACACCGACGCCGAAGGACGCCTCATCCTAGCCGATGCCCTCTCCTACGCTGTGCAGCAAGGTTTGTCACCAATAATCGACTTGGCAACGCTCACCGGTGGGGTTGTCGTAGCGCTGGGGCACATCATGACGGGCCTCTTCTGCAACAATGAGCAACTGACAAAAGACATCCTCACGGCCGGAGAGGCCGCAGGAGAGAAGTTCTGGCCCATGCCTCTCGACGAAGAATACGCCGAGCAGATTAAAAGCGATATTGCCGATATCAAGCAATCAGGTGGCCGCGTAGCTTCATCAGTAACGGCGGCGAAGATTCTAGAGCAGTTTGTCGGCAATACGCAGTGGGCACACCTGGATATTGCTGGCACGAGCTATGTTGATAGTGTGAGGCCCTACCAGGAGAAGGGGGCTACAGGGGTTGGCGTGCGCACGTTGGTGGAACTGGCAGTCCAAAGAGCCAACTAGACAGCAAGACGTAAGGGAGTGTTCGCCGACAAAGCAGGAGAACACTCCCTGTGCTATCTCATTATGCTAATGTTGGTTGGACCTTTGCTTCATCCGCAGGCGGCAATTGAGCTGTGCAGTAGGCACACCGTGTGGACTTGAGCGGCACTGTACTCAGGCAGAAGGGACACTCGCGGGTGGTAGGTTTCGCAGGCTCCGTATGCGGCGTAAAACGATCCTGCAATGCATTTACTGGAAGCACGACGAAGAAGTACACCACAGCAGCTACAATTAAGAAACTGATGACTGCATTCAAGAATGCTCCTATAGTAAAGCGGCTGTGGTTGACTATGACTACCCAACTCGAAAAATCGAACCCACCAAAAATGCCAATCAAAGGCGTGATAAGGTCCTTGACAAACTCCTGGACAACGCTATTAAACGCAGCACCGATCACGATACCAACGGCTAAATCCACGACGTTGCCACGAAGAATAAACTTTCTGAATCCCCCCAAGGCGGCCAAGCCGCTGTGCAGCCCTTGCTCACCAAAATCCCTCATCGTATTCATAAATAGACCTCCATGTATTTTTTCAGCGTAATTATTCGGCTCTCTCCTGCCTTTGCTCACTTACCGCCTGCGGCGGCAAAACCCGCCGCACCACAGCACGGGCAGGAAGCATAATCTAGCATAGCACATCAAGCCCCTTCAGAAGCCACTTGAGATGCCTCTTCAGACAGTTTCTGACACTCTCGCTTTGTCAGGGCGCTGGCGTGCTTTTCCGCTTTGTTATCCCTCACAGGCCAATGACGCTTCGCTGCGCTGCTAGGTCTAGGACCTCAGGAAGGCCAGCAGGTCGGCATTGAACTGCTCCTGGTGCGTGCTCATGAGAAGGTGGGGCGCGCCCGCATAGATCTTCAGCGTGGCGTCCTTGACGATCTTCGCGGAGAGCAGGGCCGAGTCAGCAATGGGCACGATCTGGTCGTCGTCGCCGTGGATGATCAGGGTCGGGACGTCGAACTTCTTAAGGTCTTCGGTGAGGTCCGTTTCGGAGAAGGCCTTGATGCAGTCGAAGGCAGCTTTGAGACCGACCTGCATCGACCACAGCCAGAGCACGTCCAGAAGGCCTTGCGACACCTTGGAACCTGGTCTGTTGGCACCGTAGAAAAGTGGGCTGAGGTCCTCGTAGAACTGCGAGCGGTCCGCACTGATGCTAGCACGCAGAGCGTCGAACGCCTCAATGGGCATACCGCCGGGATTGGCAGCCGTCTTGAGCATCAGTGGTGGAACTGCGCCCACCAGCACAGCCTTAGCTATGCGGGAACTGCCGTGGCGACCAATGTAGCGGGTCACTTCGCCGCCGCCAGTGGAATGGCCGACCAGCACCGCATTGTGTAGATCGAGTGTATCGACGAGCGTTGCGAGATCGTCGGCGTAGTGGTCCATATCGTTGCCATCCCAAGGCTGACTGGATCGACCGTGGCCGCGACGGTCATGGGCGATGGCGCGATAGCCACGGGAGGCGACGAAGACCAACTGGTCGTCCCAGGCGTCGGCATTGAGTGGCCAGCCGTGGCTGAAGACGACGGGCTGCCCCGTGCCCCAGTCCTTGTAATAGATCGTGGTGCCGTCCTTAGTGGTAATAGTACTCGTACTCATCGTATGCATTCTTCCTTTCAGGATCACCATGACAGAGTCCTTTTGCCTACGCCACCTGTATCAAAGGTGGCCATGAAGCTTACACTCCACAATTTACACCATGTTTCCGTTCAAGTAAAGTGAAGGGATTATTCTGTCAGTACGCAAAATGAGAGCGAGTCACTGTAATGGAGCCACTGCGCTTCTTGCATGCGCCTTCGGTCCTTGGAATAGTCCCGCTCCTCGCCGAAACGGCTAGTCACACCTTCTTCTCTGTGGTATGCTTTGCCTAGGACTATCGAAACTCTACAGATAATGCAATGAGCAGTACGCTTCTAGTGAGAAACGCATGGGAGAAGAATCTATGACGACAGGACCTACAAAACTCCAAGAGAAAGAACAATGGCCCTCCTTACCGTATGAGGAATGGAAAACTACCTTGGATACGCTTCATATGTGGATGCAGATTGTGGGCAAGGTAAAACTGGCATGTGCTCCCTTTCTCAACCAGTGGTGGGAGGTTGCCTTGCATATAACACCTCGTGGAATGACAACTGGGCCTATTCCGTATGACTATGAGGTGTTTGCTATTGATTTGGATTTTACCAGTCACACGCTCGTGATTTGCACAAGTGATGGAAAAGAAGAGACAATGCTCTTGCAAGCTCGTCCGGTTGCAGCGTTCTATAGAGAATTTATGGATAGGCTTAACGCTTTGGGTATACAGGTTGCCATTCATCCTGTTCCTTCAGAAGTGTCACATCCTATTCCTTTTGAACAGGATACCGCACACAGCTCTTACGATGCGCCGTATGTGACTCGCTGGTGGCAGATACAATTACGCCTCTATACTATTTTCGAGAGTTTTCGCACCCCATTCAGAGGCAAAAGTAGCCCAATACACTTTTTTTGGGGCTCATTTGACTTAAATGGGACTCGCTTCTCAGGAAAACAAGCTACTCCTCCAGCCATGAGTGGGGAACTAGGCAACATTATGCGCTTTGCGGAAAATGAGGAAAATTTCGCGTTTGGTTTCTGGCCAGGTGATGAACGGTTTCCCCATCCTGCTTTGTATTCCTATATCTATCCTGCACCACCAGGAGTGGAAACGATGAAAACTGGACCAATTGGTGCCTACTTTCATACACAATTAGCAGAATGGATTCTTCCGTATGAAGACGTGAGAACAGCAGCAGATGCGGAGAAGATGATTCTGCATTTTCTTGAAACGACCTATACGGAAAGTGCAACACTTGCAGGCTGGGATATCAAGGCATTAGAAGGGCCGATTCCACCTCAATTTATGTAAGGTGATGTCCAGCGCTTCACCAGCCTTTTATAGCGGACTGAGTTGCTCACCGCCTCAAGCAAGCAACCAGCAGCTTGAGGCAGTGAGCAGAAAGATGCTAGCGCGGCCACACTCAGGGCTGCAGCATCAGCCTATTGTTCTCATCAAAAGCGAAGTTCGCACTCTGCGCATGCGGATCCGCCTCAATGATAACGAAGTTGCCAATCCAGTGCGTCCTGCTTGGGTTCTTGGTGCCAGGGCCAGCTTGGTAGATGCCGATAGACGGGTCGGGATCAAGTCCCCCATTGCTGGCGTAGGGCAGGTTCAGCAGGGTGGTGTGCGCTGGTAAGTCCGTGGCATTGAGCCAATCATTCAGGGAAACCTGTTGATAAGGGCCAGTCGTGATGTATTGCTTCCATAGGGCACTGTTCCACGGATTGAAAACGGCCAGCGAACTAATCTGCGCTTGCGGGTTGGTCAGTGGATTGGCCGTCGCCCAGAAGCCTGCTACCAGCACCGTATGCTCGGCATGATTGGCCAGCACCAGCACAGGTCTGCTATAGCGAGCCAGCGCTTTGGCCATATCCAAGGTTGCAGCGGCAGCACTGGTATGATAGATGTGCTCGTGATACTTCATCTCGCCAGTGGGAGCTTCATAATTGGTAGCAAACGCCTGCACACGGGGATCTCCGCCAAAATCATAGGCGATATTGCCCAGGGTAAAAGGACGGCGAGACAGTCCGCTGCCCTTGACTGCTAACGGCCCACCAGGAGGGATCATGTGATGATCCATATCCCAAAGAATCTGACCAGCTTGCTCATCACTAGGATTGCCCGAGGCCGGGCCTTGATCGCTTTGGTGAGGATAGCGCAGAGGGAGTCCGCGCACGATATCATCGTAGTTCACCAGCGCCTACACCACAGCAATAAAGCAGTAATTCTGGGCAAATTGCGGCCAGGGAGCATTGGGATCAACACTGCCGTTTAGATGCACCCCGGTGGCCTGTACGACGCGTTGCAAGTTCGCTCCGTAGTAGTGCAGTCGCTCGGGAGAGGATGCGGCATGAGCCGAAGCGATACCACCGAGCAGAAAGGAATTGATAAGCACGAGGCCTGTCGTGATGGCTGGGAGAAAGCTCTTCATACGTGTACCCACCTCTATTCTGCATTAGGTCATTATATTTTACCATAGTGCAGCTATACCGTCACGCCACCTCACCTATATGTCTCAGGGCTTTCCAATTCTCGCAGCAACTACTGAGCAGTTGCTGCGCCAGCCTAAAAAGACGGAATCTGCATAGTTCCCTCCCCATCGAAGAAGAAGAATGACCATCCCTCCTTCTCTTCTCACTGCTGAGAAGAGGGTTCTAACGTCACTATTTGTTCTTCTCTGGGCCACCGCTTGAGCATCTCCGAGTACACATGGCCGACCTCAGTACTGCGTTGCTTGCTTGCCAGATATCCTGCTCCTTGCTTGCCCGCTTCAAAGTAGGCAATGGCTTCCTCCATCTCGTTGAGTTGAACTGCAGCTAACGTCCGATTGTTCACACACTCCAGGCGAAGCCGTTCAGGGATCGTGGTGCTGGGCTGTAACTGTCCAAACTGTTTCATGGCACTCCACGCCTGCGCGGCGTGCCGTCTATCATCTTGCCCAAGATAATAGCGCGTCAACCCACCCCAGAAGCTGATGAGGAGTTGCCCACAATCAATATAGAGTGGAACTGACTCATGAGAGGACCGTGCAGCGACTGCTTTCTGCGCGTCCTCCAATGACTGCTCCGCTTCACGCTTTAAGCGATGATACGCTTGGAATGCTGCCAAATACCCATAGACTCGGCCTTTCACTACCGGGAACACCTGGCCTTGGTCTATCCGTTGGAGAATGGCAAGGGCTTCCTCACTCTTACTGAGTGCCAGCGAGAAATTTCTGTCATAATAAGCAATGATCGCGAGTCGGCTCAATGCCTCCATCTGCAAATTCGGATTGTGCGCCACGACACTGTAGTTGAGAGCTTGAAGGCAATAGGTTTCTGCCTGGCTAAGCCCTTCCAGATGCCAAGCAAGGAGCGTCTTCAAGGCATAGCATTGTGCGACTAAGTCCGCTGCCACTTCCCGGTAGGCGGGCACGTGTGTGACGATCGAGAGCAGTGTTGGCAGGAACGAATCAAGAATCGGTGGTATCGTCTCAAGACGGCTTCCTCCGCTCAAATGCCAACACGCAGTGATGCTGGCAGCACATTGGGGCAGGAATTCCTCTACGCGCACCATTACTTTGTGTGCTTGTTTCGTCTCAACAAGCAGCGCGGTAGGAAGAGTCGCGAGCATGACGAGAAAATCATGTCGGGAAAGGGGAGCCTCCTCAAAGGGATATTGTAATTTCAGCATAACAAGTCCTTTGATCTCCTGATCAAGTCGAGCTTGCAGGTCGTTGCAAAACAGAGCCATGCCGTACCATTGTTGAATGAGTGTGATGATGCGCGAGAACGTGATGCCAAACGTAGTTATGCCATCAGGGACCACTGATCTCTCCCATGTTCCTAGTTGCACTACCGAGGAAGGCAGAAAGAGCAAAGTGCGTCGCTCATGTGTACTTTGTTCGTTGTGATCGTCTGGCTCATGATCTCTCTCTCTCACATCCACTGAAGTAGCCTGAGAGGACGAAAGAGAGCGTTCTGCCTTCTGCTGCTCCTCTGGGTCAGTCTGTGCTGCCTGCTCTGCCGTCTGTGGGTCATCCATGAAGCCCAGTTCTTGAGCATCTTTGCCAAAGACCTTACACAGTTCGGTTTGAAAATAGCGATTGGGTTTATGGTGCCCATTTTCCCAGCGATTGACTCCCTGCTCGCTCGTGCCCACCTTCTCGGCGAGCGTTCGCTGAGACCAGCCCTTCAAATCTCGTTCGCGCCTCAGGTGGCTATTTGGCTTCTTCTCGTTCGCTTCCATACTTCCGATTCCTGTTTATACTCGTTCGCGCATATGCAATCAGCAATATTCACGGCTCCTTGTTCTAGTATAACATGGCTGTCATCTCTTCTACAAACTTTTGGCCACCCGATGGTATTCTTTTGCTCTTCATCTACAGCTATACTCCATGACTGGACGGGCAAGAGCGACATTAAGTAGGTTCGCCTGTCAATTGACTTACAGACAAAATAACTCACAAGAAAGAGAAGAAAAGCCATGAACACGTTCGTGCTAATCATAGATGACTCACCCACGGTATGTAACATCCTGGAAGTCTGCCTCCCACGCGCAGGCTACCACGCCAAGAGCTTCCCCGATGGAGTTGAGGCACTCCTGTGGCTGGCTTCGCCACACGCACGTCCACCCGGCCTGGTGTTTCTGGACCTCGGGCTGCCCAAGATGGATGGTTTTGAGGTGGCTCAGCACTTCAAAGCCAAACCGCAGTTACAAGACACGGTGATTGTCATGCTCTCACGACGGGATGGAGTCCTCGAGCCGCTCAAAGCACGACTGGTGGGAGTCAAAGTCTATCTGGTCAAACCGTTTAAGACGCAAGACATCCTGGCGGTCGCTGCCACCTACCTCGGTGTGCCTACACCCTGCGAACACACTCGCCCTATATGGAGGAAAGCATGGACAGCAGACACTTGAGCGATGTGGCTCACCTCCTCAAGCGGCCATCACACTCACCTAGGTCCTGTCAGGATTCGTCTCATCGAACGGGTCATGGATGCCATGTCCGCGATCATAAAACAGTTGGAGCGGATCCCCCAGGTGATTCTCATAATCTGGTCGCTTTGTCCACTCTAAGAGGTTCGCCTCATCGGCGCTCATCGTCAACCCCACCCGCTCGTCCTCAATGCGAGCAATGGTGCTGTAGGGATAATAGCGCTTGTCTTGGAATATGACTCCTTTGCTTACGAGAAAGGACTCTTCATAGATAGCGGTGATATGACCGAGATCTTGCTGATCGGAAGAATAGACCTGCATGTATGTATGCACGTCGTGCTGGCTCCATTTGGGCATAGGTTTCTCGCTTTCCGTCTTAAAATTTTTCCATCTCATAGAGGTTACGTTGCAGAATGAGGGAAGGTGACAGTTCTGTTCTGTAAAGTAGCGCGGCTCGTGGAACAGATCACCCTTGAATTCGCCTACTCAGATAAGACAGCATGCAACGCCGCCCGCGCCGCAAAGTAGCCACACATGCCATGCACCCCCCCACCAGGAGGCGTCGATGAGGAACACATATAGATATGTTTTGCCGGAGTGGCGTATGGCACCGGGCTGATCGTAGGGCGTGTGAAGAGCTGGGTGAGGTCCTGCAGACCACCATTGATATCGCCACCGATGTAGTTCGCATTGTAGAGCTGTAGCGCGGCAGGTGTCATCGTATGGCGCGCCAGAATGCGGTCGCGGAAGCCCGGCGCGAAACGCTCTATCTGCGCCTCAATGCGCTCGCTCATATCAAACGTTGAGCCGTTGGGGACATGACAGTAGGCCCACAGGGTGTGCTTTCCCTGCGGAGCACGCGTTGAGTCGAAGAGGCTCTGTTGCGCAAGCAGCACACAAGGCTTTTCGGGCGGCATACCTTGCGCTACTTGCCGCTCGGAAGCGGCTACCTCTGGCAGAGTACCAGCCAGATGGACCGTGCCAGCTCGCAGACATTCAGCGGCCTTCCACGGAATTGGGCCGTCAAGGGCATAGTCAACCTTAAAAGCACCAGGACCATAGCGGTAGTGCAAGAGGCGACGTTGGTAGCTACTGGGCAAGTATTTCCCAGCGATATGCACTAACTGGCGAGGCCCAATGTCACACAAAACAACGCGAGATGAAGGAAGCTCGTCGATTGATTTTACCTCTACACCTGTGACAATCTCGCCGCCAAGTGTGCGTAGGTAGGCGGCGAGCGCATCGGCGATTGCTTGTGAGCCGCCGCGTGCCAGGGGCCAACCGACGACACGACCAAGGATCGCCAGCACAAGCCCAAAAGCAGCACTGGGCGACTGCTCTAAGGGCAGCATCGAATGGGCAGCCATACCAGCGAACAGAGCACGAGCACGCTCACCTCTAAAGCACAGTTCGGCTAATGTACGGGCTGGTAGTAGCGCTGGCAGGCCAAAACGCGCCAGGGCAAAGGGATGACGAAACGATTGCAGCCGTAGCGGTCCAAGAAAAGCAGAGGCGATTCTTTCCCAGGTGTCGCTTAAAGGAGCTATCAAGTTACAATATGCCTGCGCATCGCAGCCAAGCGTTGCGCCTGTTGCTGCCACCGAGCGTTCCAGCAGCACCGCCGTTCCATCATCGAGCGGATGCGCCAGAGGAGCAGGCGGATGAATCCACTGTAGGCCATAGCGTTCAAGCGGGAGGGAACGGAAGAAAGGAGAGCCAAGCCCAAGCGGATGAATGGCTGAGCAGACATCGTGGATATAGCCAGGGAGGGTCAACTCTTTTGAGCGCAGGCCACCACCTATCGTATCCTGCGCCTCAAACACAACTACGGAGCGTCCCGCTCGTGCCAGCGTTACCGCTGCTGCCAGGCCATTTGGTCCCGAGCCGATTACAACTGCATCGTACGTGGACACGGATATCCCCCTTGTACGGTAGGGGCCCAATTCATTGTGCCCTGTGTGTGGCCAACGGGGGCACAATGAATTGGGCCCCTACCGTCTGTGTGTCACACCTACTCAAAACATTTGGTTTCTTGCCCCTATTGTTATAATAAAAGCACTAGTAAAGAACTGTTCTATAACTTCTTCTTAATCGCTATCACAGAAAGAGAGCAGCATGTATGGATTTTACACTCAGCGAAGAGCAGCGAGCCATTCGTGACACTTGCCGCGAGTTCGCCGCGCAAGAGATCAAACCTCTTGCCGAGAGCATGGACGCTACTGCACAATTTCCATACGATCTCGTTCGCAAAATGGGCGAACTTGGTCTGTTGGTACTGCCATTTCCAGAGGAATACGGCGGCGCGGGTGCTGACTTTCTCTCCTACTGCCTGGCCATAGAGGAGATTTCACGTGCCGACGTGTCTGTTGGTATTACGATGGAGGCGCACACGTCGTTAGGGACCATGCCCTTCCATCTCTTCGGCAGCCAGCAACAGAAAGAACACTTCTTGCCCCCTCTAGCGCGTGGAGAGCAACTATGGGCGTTCGGCCTGACAGAACCCGGAGCAGGCTCTGACTCTGGGGGTACACAGACGCGTGCCACCTTGCGTGATGGGCAATGGCATATTCATGGCTCGAAAGCCTTCATTACCAACGCCGGCACAGACATAAGCGGCGGTGTCACCATTACGACCGTTACGGGAACACGTCCCGATGGACATAACGAGATCACGAACATTATTGTCCCCAGAGCCACCGCTGGCTATATCATTGGCAATGGTTATAAGAAAATGGGCTGGAAAGCTTCTGATACCCGCCCTCTTTCCTTTGAGGATTGTGTTGTTCCCGTGGAGAATACTCTGGGCAAGCGTGGCGATGGTTTCAAGCAATTCATGCATATCCTGGACGCTGGGCGTGTGGCCTTCGCTGCCCTCTCCGTCGGACTAGCCCAAGCTTGCCTTGACGAAGCATTACGCTATGCTAAGGAGCGCAAACAATTCGGGCAGCCGATCAGCAAATTCCAGGCCATTCAATTTAAACTGGCTGACATGGATACCGAGATCGAGTTGGCGCGTTTAATGTACTATAAAGCTGCCTGGCTACATATGCAAAAGAAACCCTTTACAAGAGAGGCATCGATGGCCAAACTCTTCGCCTCCGAGACGGCCAAACGTGCAGCCGATCAAGCTGTACAAATTCATGGCGGCTATGGCTTCATGGACGAGTATCCCGTCTCGCGCTACTGGCGCAGCGTCAAGATCAACGAGATCGGTGAAGGCACCAGCGAAGTACAACGCATGGTGATTGCCAAGATGCTTGGTTGTTAGTTTTGCTTTGCCTTCTACGACGCTTTCGTGGGCCAGTCAAATGCCCTAAATATTACTGTTGCATCATCGGCTTTGCTACTAGCGCCACCTGGCTGAGTCGTCCAGACGGCTGTATCGCCGTTGACTGTGAGCAATGACGTATCTTTAAGCGCGTCATAAACGGTCACTGGCAGCTTGGCGACAGCATCATACATCTGGTAGCCCTTTCCACCGCGCCACAACAGGAAGCGCGTGCCACCTTGCAGCATTGAGGCGAAAGCGTCATTGTCTAGTAGAGTGGCTGGCATGGCTCCGCTAAGCGCAAGTGCCAGCAGTGCGCCGTGTACCGCTTGGTCGATTTGCGGAGTGTAAGCCGGTGGGTCGGTCTTCACTGCATGCATCGTCGTTGCAGTGACAGTCGGAGATATCGGTGTGGCAGTCAACTGCGCCTGCTCAGTTGCATTGGTACTGAGGAGGAAGAGCGTATCATGAACAACCTGCGGGTGAAATGACATCTCGTCTGAGCGCAACAGATACCTGGTGATGCTGAGACGCTGCCCTGCCTGAGCACGCAGAGACCCCACGCTCTGTACTTGTTGTGCCCATATATTGCCGTGTAACGTTCCGTCACTAGTGAGCCACTCCTCACCCCAATAGACAGCCGTACCATCGCTATTTGCCGTTGGCGAGGTAAATATATGTCCTCGGCTTACATTTGCCAACTCTAGGGTGGAGTTTTTAGCCGCATTATCAAGTTGACAACTATACAGATGTGCCTTGCCTGTATGATCAACGAGAGCCACAAGCAGTGTGTTCTGTACAAACCAAGTACCCTGGACTGGCGTATACACCCAGCTTGGAACAGCACTGTGGTCGAAGGTGTCCGTGAACAATGTCATCTGGGAGGTTGGATGCGTGAGATCTAGGCTATACAAATGCCATGTGACCACGAAATCGCTGACGGTGTGCTGACCCACCTGTTTGCTCACTGTTTTAGCAGCATCAAGCTGCAGCCACACCAGACGGTTTTCATTACTTCCTAGCACGACTAATTTACTGGCGCTGGCTTTTACAAGTAGGGGTGTGCTTATCTGCGTTGTACGGTTCATTTCTAATAGCATCGACTGTGCTGTAGCAGGGTTGTAGGCCGTATAGTAGATGTATTGACGGTCTGCTACCACGCTCACCACACGTGTATATGTTGCTGCTGTGGCATACTGCGCACGTGCCACTTGCGATTGCAGCACAATGGATGCCTGATTTTGGTTGCTCAGCGGGCCTCGGTTTGCCAGGAGCAAGAGCGAAGTCAAGCCGCCCACGAGCAGCACCATCAAGCATATAGCCGCCAATCCGAGAATAGCAAACTGACTGGCGTAGGAAGTATGACTTTTACGGCGCGCTTGTAAAACCGGCAGCGGGCCAGTTTCAGCAGAAGAGAAGGCAGCCAAGGTGTGGGTCGCATGCGCTTGCTCTTGTAAATATGGCTTGAGAAAATCAGGGATCGGTCGAGATGTCGTCGAGGAAGAGCGCTGTAAGAAACGGACATGCTCGGCAGCTAAAGCTTGCATCATCTTTGCGTGAGCGTCAGGTGCTAGCTCGATAGTAGATAAAGAGCGCACCTGCTCACCAACGACATGATAGCGAGCAAGAACCTGCCGGCAGCGTTCACAGCGTTCTAGATGCGCATCTAGCTCTGTCGTATCCGTCTGAATCGTATGTAACTCTCGATAGATGGCCAGGATTGTCCATACTTGATTGCAGTTCAATCTACATTGACCTCTTTTTGATACAAGCTGATGAAGCGTTCCCGAGCGCGCATCAAGCGCATTTTGACAGCCGATGCACTGATGGAGAGTACCTCTGCAATCTCTGCACAGGATAAGCCATCATTTTCATAGAGCCACAAGCAAATCGCGTATTTTTGTGGCAACTGTTGAAACACACGCTCGACAATCTCACGAGTTGCGAGGTGGCTTTCAAAACGCCCACCATCGTAGCCACCTCGCTCGTACATC
>JAFAXQ010000125.1 GCA_019240835.1 Ktedonobacteraceae bacterium | reverse complement strand
GCAGCGTTCCCCGTGCCAATCAATAGTCATATGCCCCAGTTCACCAGCCGTTCCAATGACGCCACGTAGCAACTTACCTCCAAGGATAACCCCACCTCCAATACCGGTACTGATAGTGAGGTAAACCATATCGCTGCTGCCGCGTCCTGCGCCAAACATGTACTCGCCCAGAGCCGCCGCGTTGGCATCGTTCTCAATAAAAGTGGGTAGATGAAACTGCTGCTCAAGAAGATCGCGTAGTGGTACATTGTGCCAGCCTGCTAAATTGGGTGGAGCGTATACCACACCTATGCGGCTATTGAGTGGACCAGGTGCCCCAACTCCAATTCCCGCAATCTGATCGAGCGTCACACCAGCCTCATCAACGGCTTGTTGAATAGCAGCAAAAATGCGTGGCAGAATGCGTTCGGGTAGGGGCTCCTCTCCAGTAAGTAGTCGCACACGAGAAAGTAGCCTGTTTCCGCATAGTACTGCCGTGCGTATCTGAGTTCCTCCCAGGTCTAGTGCTGCTACCATTGGTAGCTCATTCTGTTGAGTTACGTGGCTTTGTGCAGTCTCTTTGCTCATAAGCGCTTGACTCCAGATAGGATATTCTAGATTACAATATTGCGTAACTGAGACTTCCTCGCATCAAATGCAAGGAGTTCTTGTTCCTACATCGACGTTTCTATTCTACCACGTTGATAGACAAGTTCTAGCTGGCCATTTGCAAGACTCGGCGGCAGAGGAGTTCTCAAGCCCGGGAACACAGCACAAGAATTAGGAGAGATTCGCTCAGACTACGGATAGTATGGAGGGTTTCCCCAAATACCCCAGCCACCAGGATTTGGTAGTATTCCACTGTCTGGATTGCAATACACATAGCAACGAGGCTGCTCGCAGTTGTTTTTATCTTTACATACAGGAGTCGTCCGTGCAGGAACATAGTAGGAGTAATCTCCTTGGATGGTGGGCATAGTTCCATCAATGAACCAATCGCTCACCGTCGGCTCTCCAGGATGCGGTAAAAGACCTGTATATGCTGAGACTTGGCCCATGTGTACATCAGAGGGCCGAATAAAATCGTCTGGCGGATAGTGATAGTGCTGCGAGGCGTAATCCATAATATCATGCCAGATTGGGCCAGCACCAGTGATACCTATCACGTTCTGCATCATACTGTTGTCGCTATTACCAGCCCATACACCTACAGTGAGATGGGGAGTATAGCCTATTGTCCAGTTGTCACGGAAGCTATCGGTAGTGCCAGTTTTAACAGCGGCAGGACGGTCTAATTCAAGTGGGCTACCAGCACCAAACTCGTGATAGCGCGCTGCTTTGTCCGAGAGGATACTAGTCATCAAGTAAGCGACATCTTCGCGCACAGCACGAACGCCATAGGGATGATTTGCATCAAATGTGTAGATGGGGTGACCCTGATTGTCGCTGATCTGCAATATAGAGACTGGCGGCACACGCACACCACGATTGGCAAATGTGGCGTAGGCACCCGTCAGATGCAATAGAGAAACCTCCGTTGAGCCTAGTGCCATGGAAGGACCCACATCACTCAACCGTTTATTGGCAACTTCGCTCAGGCCGAGGCGGCCAGCCATGTTAAGCACATTGGGAATACCTGCGTACTCGATAGCATCAACGGCAGGAATATTGAACGAATTTGCTATTGCAGTACGAATAGTCATAGGATAGCCTGTATGGAAGGTACCATCGTAGTTTTGCGGCGTATAGTATGGTGGAGTAGCATTGCCGGGATAAACCGTCTGGTGATCGGCCACGATCATCGCTGGATACCACCCCATCTCAAAAGCAGTCGCGTAGACTATCGGCTTGAATGAAGAGCCGGGTTGGCGTGGAGCTAGAGCCGCATTGAACTGACCCTGCATCTGACTACTATTGTCGTTATAGTTAGCACTGCCATCCATGGCCAGGATTTCTCCATTGAGCGGATTCATCACCACAGCCGCGCCATTATTCACATTGTTCGTCTGGTAGAGAGGGCCGTAGTACCCAAGGTATGAATCTTGTTGTGGCTTGTAGAGATGGTCGTACACACTCTGCTCGACCTTTTTCTCTAAGTCCAAGTCCAACGTGGTATAGACGTTGTACCCACCATCCAAGATATTCTGAGCGCCCAGTAGGGGTACCAACACCTGATCGACCACATAATCCACAAAATGAGGTGCCAGCATTGGGTGCGTGGCAGAGTAGGGCTTGAAGTGGTATTTCGCCATCTCTTGCCGTGCCTGCACCCCCTGCTGAGGTGTAATCATGCCCAACTTGAGCATCGCATCGAGCACAAACTTTTGACGTTGCAGCGCAACATCCTTGTACAGCGTGGGATTGTAAGCCGTTGGACTTTGCGGTAGCCCTGCTAGTAGTGACGCCTGCGCGAGATCGAGCTGTTTAACGGCAGGAATACAGCCTGCAACTGTGCAATGCTGCTGTAAGCCGAAGTAACTCTCAGCAGCAGACTCGACACCGTAGTTCAGATCCCCATAGTAGACGGTGTTGAGATACATCTCCATAATCTTCCATTTAGGATAGTGTTGTGATTGTTGCGTTATGCCATCAGCAAGAATAGCCTCCTCAACCTTGACCTGGAGCGTGCGCGGCTGACCTTGAAAGAACTGGTTCTTAATCAATTGCTGTGTGATAGTACTGCCGCCCTCTAGCACACCGCGATGCTGAAGGTTCTCGAAGGCTGCACGGGCGATACCAGCAAGGTCAACGCCGCCATTAGTCCAGAATGTATGATCTTCGGTTGCCACGGTAGCATTGACGAGATAGGGCGAGATATCGGAGTAGTTGACGTACGTACGTCGCCCACGGTCCTGCTGATGATCGTAGAGTTCATAGAGCAGATGACCGTTACGATCATAGATATGAGTAGTCTGAAATAACGAGTGTTGGACGATACCGTTAAGCAGCGGTAGTTGCGAGTCATAATAGGCATAGGCAGCACCTATACTGCCCGAAATCAAGCTGGCCGCAACTGCGATAAGAATTGCCATAGCGAGCATGCGGCGCGAACCAACTAATACGCTAGACGAACGCTCGTGGCGGCGCTTACGCATAAGGATGCGGTTGACGCGCATGCGGCGTAGTGCCCAAAGTTCAGTAGTGGAAAAATTTTTTAGTGCCTGTATTGATTTTTCGCTATTCTGTATAGGATTTAACGTTGCATCATCGTTGTGTTCTTCATGAACGTCTTCATCATTGTATTCTGCTAACACAGTATGGCTGTCATCATAGCTATCACTGATGTGGTCTTCATCCATAGAAATATGATACCCTTCTATAGTGGACAATACATCCTATATTATTATAACGAATAGCGGGTCATAACGTTTCTTATAGGACTAAATGTCTTGTGCGTAAAGGACGACCGCGAGAGGGACAGAGCACGCCTAGGTCGCCTTGGCCCGTGCGGTCAGTTGCAACGGTCCTAGATATACGGCACACGTGCAACTATCGTAATAGCGCTGCGTACATTTAGTAGTGGGTTTCAGGTTCACAAGGAGAGTATTGTATGAGTCAGCAAGAATTTGTTCCGCAATCCCAGGAAGAACAGCAAGGCACGCAAGCTGGGCAAAGCGACAACAGATATGTACCGTACTACTGGTCAACGAAGTCAAAGACGGGAGCGACGCCTAAAACCGATCATCCATCTAGCTACGAGGAACCTATTCCACGATATACCTATCAAGCGCAAGATCGCGTAGAGCCTACATATGCTCAGCAGGAAGAGGCGAGGTATGACAGCCCTCAGTACGGCTCTCATCCTTACAATATGCAGCCGCCGCAGTGGCAACAGGTACCGCCGTGGGCACGGCCACAGCGCAACAAGAAGGGCGTGCTACACTGGATCGTTCTGATTATACTAGGACTTTTGCTCATCAAACCAGTGTTGATACTGGCAGGAATTATACTGGCTGGCGTGGGAATAGTTTTCTTCGTCATGCTACTGCCAGTACTTCTCATCTTTGGCATACTATTAGCCCTCGCCGTTACGGTTCTGATTGTACTCGCGGCGCTAGGTATGCCACTACGCTTTGGCTGGCTACGGAGACCGTGGAACTGGGGTTGAGCGTCGTATGCTCGGTGATTGCTTCCTGAGCAGCGATGAGGTAAAATAAAGGGTAAATCAGAAAGGTAAGAGAGACAAAACGGATTGTTAGGAAGTACACGAGACGAATTGGAGCTACATGGCGAGATAGACCTGACCAACGTGCATGAGCTACGCAACTTGTTGCATGCACATAACATGCGACCCAACAAATCCTTCGGGCAAAATTTTCTCATTGATCGCTCTGTTTTGCTCAAGATCGTTGATGCGGCAGAGATTGAGCCTAGCGACGAGATATTAGAGGTAGGCGCAGGTACAGGTGTGCTGACACGAGAGTTAGCCAAACACGCAAAGCGTGTTGTGGCAGTTGAACTAGAGCGAGACATGTTGCAACTGTTGGCGAAGACGACCCACGGTTATCAAAATGTCGAGCTAGTAGCACGAAACCTGCTCTTTCTCGAACCCACCGAGGTGTTCGATCAAACTCTATACAAACTGGTGGCAAATCTGCCCTATTCTATTACTGGGCCTACTTTCCGACACTTTTTAGAGAATGCACACCCACCGAGATTGATAGTGGTTATGGTACAATTTGAGGTAGCACAACGTATTGTTGCAGGTCCGGGTGCGCTCACCATGCTAGGTGTGAGCATCCAGTTCTATGGGCATCCGCGAATCGTCGCTCGCGTTCCAGCCCGGGCCTTCTACCCGACACCAAAGGTTGACTCTGCTATCCTACGAATAGACGTGCATCCTCCTCCGCTCCCGCAGAGTCATCGTGATGACTTCTTTCGCATTGTGCAGGCAGGTTTTTCGGAGAAGCGCAAACAACTACATAACTCTCTTACTCATGGACTGCATCGTAAAAATGAAGATCTACGAGCGTGGCTAGCCGAGGCAGAGATCGATTGCGGGCGACGTGCCGAAACGCTGAGCATTGAGGAATGGTTGCGCCTGTGGCATGTAGTGGAGAGAATGAATGGTTCAAAATAAAAAGCGATAAAGTATATGGCAACGCAAGAGCAGTTTTGTGAAAACTGTGGGGCGGCAAATTTGCCAACGGCGCGCTTCTGCCAGGTTTGTGGCATTCAGCTCCCCTTCAAACATACAACGGGCGACTTGCCCGATAATACTATGCTCAAGGGTCGCTACCAGTTGGAAAAGCGTATTGGCCAAGGCGGTATGGGCGCTGTCTACAAAGCTGCCGATACTCTTTTTGACAATCGACCTGTTGCCATTAAGGAGATGAGCCGGGCGGGTCTTTCTCCAGCACTCGTCACAGAGGCAGAAGAGGCTTTTGAGCGGGAGGCGCGTCTGCTGGCGGGATTACTGCATCCCAATTTGCCGCGTATCTACGATCACTTCGCAGAGGACGAGCGCTCTTATCTGATTATGGACTTCATCAAGGGCCAGACTATAGAAGAGTATCTTGAAAAATCCGGTACCAGCCCTGTGGCTCTAGAGCAAGTGCTTGACTGGGGTGAGCAACTTTGCGATGTGTTGAGTTACTTACACAACCACCAGCCACCGATCATCTTCCGTGACCTCAAACCATCCAATGTAATGATCGATGAGAGCGGTCATATCTTCCTCATCGACTTCGGCATAGCCCGCATCTTCAAACCTGGTCAGTTGCACGACACGGTTGCGCTCGGTTCGCCCGGCTATGCCGCTCCCGAGCAATACGGCAAGTCCCAGAGTACTCCACGTTCTGATATCTACAGTCTGGGTGCGCTCCTGCACTGTCTGCTCACTGCCGACGACCCTAGCGAACAGCCTTTCTTTTTCCGTCCCGCCTCACAGCGAAACCAGGCTGTGCCAGCGGAACTGGAGACGTTGCTGCAGCAAACGTTGGAGATGGACGCCAACAAGCGACCTGCCACTGCCCAAGATGTCGCCAAAGTGCTACGCCACGTTGATCAGCAGCGCATTAGGGGTATACTCTCTACCACAGTCACAAGCAAACCTGCTGCGCGAGTAGCTTCAAAATCGATGCTGGATGCCTACACGCTTTACTCACAAAGACGCTTCAAAGAAGCCAGCTCTGCCTATGAACGAGCTGTGAAAACCGATGGGTTCAATGCTCTAGCTTGGCAAGGACTTGGCTTAACTCAGGCATCGCGTGGACTGCACCGCGAGGCACTCGCTTCATTCGAGCGTACCCTGCAACTCGATCCGAAACTCGTCACTTCGTGGAACGGTAAAGGAGCGGCACTCAACATGCTCCAGCGCAACCAGGAAGCACTTGCAGCCTTTGACCAAGCTCTGCTGCTCGAATCGAATAACGCGTTGGCATGGAATGGTAAGGGAGCCGCTCAGTATGCACTTGGCTACTCCACACAGGCCCTCAGTTCTTTCGATCTTGCCTTGCACTTTGAACCGCGTCTGACTCAAGCATGGATGAACAAGGGCCTAGTGCTCAGGCAACTCAGACGCTACGATCAAGCGCTGTATGCCTTCGACCAGGCACTCAGCCAGGATCGCTCTTGTGTTGAGTGTTGGAACAACAAAGGGACTACGCTCTATGAAATGGGGCAACTACAGGGAGCACTGCAAGCTCACCAGCAAGCCATAAAGCTGGACCAGAAATACGCACCAGCTTGGTACGGCATTGGCAACGCCCTCTACGCCCAGCACAAACTCAATAGTGCATTAGATGCCTACGAGCAAGCCACTAGGATAGACCCGCGCTACGTAAGAGCATGGGATAGACGTGGCACTGTCTTAGGCGATTTAGGGCGGTTACCCGAGGCGCTCAATTCCTACAACAAGGCGTTAGATATTGATTCGCACTTCGCTCTCTCCTGGTATGGCAAAGGCAGCATTCTTTGCCAACTCAGACAGTATGAGGAGGCCCTGGACGCGTATGACCGCGTGACCCGTCTGGACCCTTACTCTCCCCTGGCTTGGAATGGCAAGGGCAATGTCCTCTCCCACTTGGGCTATCAGGCACAGGCCCTGGACGCCTACCAGCAAGCGCTACGCATTGAACCACGCATGGTGAGTGCATTACATAACAAATCATTAGTGCTCAGAAATCTCAATCGCAATGAAGAGGCGCTAGCTGCGGCTGATGAAGCAATTCGCTGGGCACCCAATGACCCCGATAACTGGCAACGTAAAGCCGAGGCACTAAGAAAGTTGCGACGCCGCAAAGAGGCCAAAGAGGCGGAGAAAGAGGCGCAACGGCTGATGCGCGGGGGAGTGTAATGCTGAGTGATAGTTTCATAGCATAGAGAGGTTTGAGTGCATATGACATCTCGCAGGGAAAGGAACGCGCCAGAGCTGCGTATTAACATTGACAGCGATACCTATTTGCATACGCTCACAGCAAGAGACGCACCACAATTGTTTGCATTGACCGACCAAAACCGACTCTACCTACGCAAATGGCTCCCGTGGGTGGACGCTACACAGTCTGTAGAGGATACTCTCGCCTTCATACAATCAACGTGGACACAATATGCTAATAATGAAGGTTTCTCCTGTGGCATCTGGTATAAGCACCAGTTGGCTGGCACGATTGGTTACCATAGCATTGACTGGTCTAATCGCAAAGTGGAGATCGGCTACTGGCTTGCAGCAGTATTTCAGGGGAAAGGCATTATGACCCGCTCCTGTAGAGCTATGGTAGTGTATGCCTTTGATACTTTGCAGTTAAGAAAGATCGAAATCCGTTGCGCGGTCGGTAATCACCGCAGTTGCGCCATACCGCAACGTCTGGGTTTTAGGCCGGAAGGTCTAATACGACAGGCAGAATGGTTATACGATCACTTCGTAGATTTAACGGTGTATGCCATGCTGGCACATGACTGGAAACAAGAGGTATGAGGTGCAGCGAATGTACCGCGTTTGGCTGGCACATCCACTGCAACTCGTGCCTATACGGATACGTAGCTACTTTGTATGATTTATAATATAGAGATAAGGACGTTCTTCTTGTAGTCATGGGGCAAGCTATGTTCACTAAGATTGCTACAGTTTCCTCCTCACATAAGAGACTGTTACATAAACATTGTTCTATTTACCGCTTGTATGTAACAATGACACTCCTCTGCTTATGCGTGTTCTCGTTTCTAGGGAGTACACCCACGGTATGGGCCGATAGCATCCCTGGAGGGAATGTGACCGATGCCACAGTGCGCGCTGTCGACATTGCCCAGCCAGCAGTGGTACGCATTATTACGAGTATCAATACGCACTTGCGCGTGCGTTTTTCGCCAACAAACACAGTCACCTTCCCAAGGAACAGCAACGGTTATCTGCTGCAACTATCGGGCAGTGGCACGTTCATCACATCACACGGTGATATTGTTACAGCCGATCATGTTGTTAACCCACCACCTCGTGATCAGGCATTGACACAGTTTCTCGAGCAACAAGCAGCGCAAGATGTCGTAGATTATACAAATGCACAATCGGCTACAACTCCAGTCACAAAGGCTCAAGTGCTCCAGAATCTCGAAAGCGGACAGTTACCCTCTGATCCCATCTACGATACGCCGACAAGTGTTGTCTTCTTGAGCACAGCTTATACCGGTCCGCTGAGCGCACCCGATTTCCCGAGCCTGCCGTCACAAGTAGGCGCACAAGTCGATAAGATCGAGAAAGAAAGCGCAGCCAATCAAAAAGACGTTGCTATCATTCATACGCCTTTCAAAGACACGCCGAGTGTACAATTGGGCGACTCTTCCACCGTACACATTCAGGACACTCTGACTATCATTGGTTTCCCCGGCAATGCTGATTTGAGCAGTAAGCCGACTGATCTGCTTACTTTTTCGGTGAACAAGATCAACGTCAGCTCTATTAAGACAACCGACGCGGGAGCTCCGGTGATCCAGGTGAGCGGCAACGTGGAGCAAGGCGATAGCGGTGGCCCGGCCTTGGACAATCAGGGCAACATCGTCGGTATTGTCAGCTTCGGCATCGTCAATCCTGATTCTCCTGGTGGTACCAGCGGTACTAGCTTCCTACAGGCCGGTAATAGTGCTACTGAACTGGTCAATTCGCTCAATCTAGATACGACAGCAGGTCCTTTCCAGAAGCTGTGGAGTCAGGCTTTTAATGACTATTCTGCTACTACGCCCGGCCACTGGCACAGAGCTACGCAAGAATTAAACCAGCTTGCGACGAACTACCCACTCTTCCAGGGTGTCAAACCCTACTTGTCATATGCTCAAGAGCAAGCAAAAACGGAGCGACTATCATCAACACAAACACCAACACAAACGCAGACACAACCTGGTCGCAACGGACCTAGCACTAACTCGCTTACTGCACTACTGCTACCAATTGCCTTAGTAGTGTTGCTCTTGCTGGTGGTAATCCTCCTGTTAGTTCTTGTGCTAGGCAACCGTAGGAGGAAGGTCACGGAAGCTACATCAGCAACGGCACCAAAGCAGCCGCTTACTACGATGCCTGTTCCACAACAAAATGGCCTCAATGTGCCATCATTTAACATAACACCCACACTGCAAGACAACAGGACGGCATTTGGCGCTGCGGCTCAGGGCCAGCAACCCAATCAGGCACCCGGTTCGATGTCTAACACGGGCAGCACCTCCGCAGTATTACGTCCCTGGCCTTGCGGCCATCTCAACCGGCCTAATGCGCGTTTCTGTAGCATCTGCGGAGAACCAGCACCAACGATTGTTAGGCGCACAGAGATGTGAGAGTACCTAAACGAAAGAGCAGCGAGAAAGTGTTTTTCTCGCTGCTCTTTCATTCAAACTGCTCCCATAACATTGTAACCGGCATCTACAAATAAGATATCACCTGTAATAGCTCGCGCCAGATCGCTGCACAGAAAGAGGGCAGCATCCCCCACTTCATCCTGTTCAATATTGCGACGCAACGGCGCAATGTGTCCCATCTGCTCGCGAAAGCCAGTGAAGCCCGAGATGCCACGTGCGGCAAGGGTGTTGACAGGACCGGCAGAGATGGCGTTGATGCGAATGTTGTGCTCTCCGAGTTCATAGGCCAAGTAGCGCACGCTACATTCCAACGCGGCCTTGGCGACAGCCATCACATTGTACTTGGGCATTACGCGCTCACTCGCCATGTAAGTAAGCGTCAGCATACTGCCGCCACCTCGCACCTGCATAAGTGGCTTGGCACGTTTCGCCATTGCAATGAGTGAGTAGGAACTGATGTCAAGGGCAGTATGAAAGCCGTCACGCGTAGTCTCCAGGAATGGGTTCTCCAGTTCGCTTGGCGGAGCGTAGGCCACAGAATGAACGAGGATATCCAGTCCTCCACCAAAGATTTCCCCCGCTTCAGCAAAAGCAGAGTCAAGCTGGTCATCCTGTTGTACATCACACGGGATGACGGCAGCAGTAGGAACCCTAGTGGCTAGGTCACGTACATACTTTTCCATACGCTCCTGGTAAGTAAGCGCGATGGAGGCTCCTTCGGCGGCAAAGGCTTGTGCAATTGCCCAGGCGATTGAACGGTGATTAGCTACACCAAAAATTAACGCTTTCTTCCCTTCCAGCAAAGGCATAACATATCTCCTCTCAAAAGTTACTTTACCACGAGAACGCCCTAGCGTTCGACGGGATAGCGTCGATTCATCCAACCATTCATACCATTTGCGAGATTGTATACCTTGGTAAAGCCCGATACTAATGCAATTTCGGAGGCCATTGCGCTACGCTGGCCCATTGCGCACGTGAAGATAACCGGCTCATCCTTCGAGATGTTGAGCGCGCTGAGTCCTTTAGCAAAGGAGTAGATACCTGCGAGAGGTACCAGTTCTGCTTCGGCGATATGACCGCGCTTCCATTCTTCGGGCTGACGTACATCGATTACACGCGTACCGTTCTCGATCATGTGTTTGGCCTCGTCGGTACCAATAGTAGTGTAAGGTAATGCCTCTTCTTCATTGTCTGCCATTGCTTGTCTCCTCGTACCGCTCTAACCAGAGCTTTCCTAGTAGGGTAGGAGTAATCATGTACTCGTCGCCAACAAAGGACATAGTAATGAGCCCCTGATCCTCCATTTCGCGAAAGTCATTAGTGATGAGGAAATATTGGTGCAAGATGCGTGCAACATCGCTCTCCGGCAATTGTTTCCAAATCCGCAGTGTGTGGAGAACTGCCGCATACTTGGAGCTGCTGTCGTCGACGATACGCATCGTGTACTCCTCATTCTCACGTTTACCACAATCATAGCATCTGTCTGACAATAGTGTAACAAATCTGCTCTTGCAGAGCAAGTGAGGGCAAGACGTTGCTAAAGAAAGCTCACTTCTTGGTGGCCTCTAACCCGCGCCTCCTCCTGCTCATACAGCTCCCCGTCGACCTGGAGCATAGAGCGACCGGGCTGAACTATCGGACGACCTTGTTTCCACAACAACTCGACTCCATCAGGTAACAGGATGCTGTAAGGCTCGCCCTAATGCGTTTGGCTGCTGCGCACCAATCTTCAGCAGTTCGTAAGCGGCAACTAGTCCGGCTGCACCTGCTCCGACAATCGCGATTGGCGTATTCCAAAGCCTCTGTGGCAGAACAGCAATCGGAGTAGCAGCGTGCAATGTGTTATCCCCTCGCAGGAACTGTACATAATCGTAGAGGGCGTCAATAGGCGGACACGCCATCCACTCTGCTTGGGGTACCTCTTCAGATACAGGATCCTTTTGTAGGTGTGGATGATAACGCTGAATGATATCGCGATGCAACTGTCGGAGCCGCGCTCGTTGCGGCTGCAGCGAAGTGGAAACAGAAATGTTGTGTAGAATCCCCATTGATGTACATCCTGTATAAACGTCTACGTGACGCTTTTTAATTAGAAGCCAGTAATCCTCGTTGACTACCTCTGTACAACAGTATAGCACGGAAAAAGACAGAGGGCGATGATTTCACATGACAGTCGCTAGGACTGTTGTTATACTAGATGGTTAGGCCCGTTCCCTTTGTGGTATAGTAGGGCTGAGCTACAGTTCTAGCTCTATCAAAAAAAAGGACCCTATTTCGTTTGCACATCTTGATGTTTCACGTGAAACAAAATCACAAAAACTCACTCTGACCCTGACGTGAGATAAGGTACAACCTAAAATAAAAATCATCAGTAGATGAAAAGGAGAAAACTCTATGTCAGACGATAGTCAAGATCAAGTCTCGGGTAACAGTGGCCAAGATATAGGGCAGCCGTCCTCTACTCGTGTTCCACGACGAAGATTCAGTAGTAAAGTTTCTTCAGCAGGCGGCCCACCGGTGCGCAAACTTCACAGCACGCACCCGAACCAGCCATTTCGTCCCTTGCCGCAACCGACGGGTGCCGCACCCTATCGTATGTCGCTTGACCAGGTATTACCTGCTGATCAAATAGCGGCGATCCAGGCATCCGAGCATGTGGTGTTTCATATCGTCGGTGACACAGGCGGCATCAAAGTGCCACAGGAGCAGCAGATTGTAAGTATGCATATGGAGAGCGATTGCGAGGTATCTGATCCAGCTACTCGACCATCGTTCTTCTACCACCTTGGCGACGTTGTCTACTACTATGGTGAAGATAGTGAGTATTATCCGCAATTCTACGAACCGTACCAGCACTATCCCTTGCCGATCTTCGCCATTCCAGGTAACCACGATGGTGACATCTTCGACGATTCAGCACAATCCCTAGCAGGCTTTGTGACCAATTTCTGCGCTTCGGAGCCAGTGATCACTAAAGACGCAGGCGATGTCTCACGCGACGCTATGACACAACCCAACGTCTATTGGACCTTGAACGCGCCTTTTGTGACCATCATTGGTCTGTACACAAACGTACCCGAAGGCGGGCGTCTTGATGATAATCAGATCAACTGGTTCGAGTCAGAGTTAAGCAATGCTCCCACAGATAAGGCTTTGCTCGTGGCAATGCACCATCCTATCTACTCTGCAGACCGCTACCACAGCGGTAGCGAATACATGGGGCAAATACTTGAGGGCGCGATTCAGAAAACTGGCCGCATGCCGGATGCCGTGTTTGCAGGCCACGTCCACAATTACCAGCGTTTCACGCGCAGTATGGATGACCGCGAGGTGCCCTTTATTGTCGCTGGTGCGGGAGGATACTGGCATCTGCATTACATAGCGAAGGATGACCAGGGCAACAAGCTACAAACGCCATACCAGTTGCCTGAGATGGGCGTTAGCTTAGACAGCTACTGTGATGATCGTCACGGCTATATGCGGCTAGAAGTCTCTGCCCAGACGCTGAAAGGCGAGTACTTTGCAGCACCACGCCCACAGGAATCCTGGCGTGAGCCAGCACACTTGCTTGACTCTTTCACACTCGATCTCAAGGGGCATCGCCTGATTTCGTAATGAAGTGCCTGATGTAACGTGGCAGCTACGAGGGCTGCTATGTTACATCACAACGAACACCCATACGTTTCACGTGAAACATCTTCGGAGCAACCACAAACGAGAATGCGAGTTGCCAATCAACTGACTCCCTTCTTAAACAAGACTTATCATCTATGGTAAACTAGCAATTGCGAAGAATGTATTCTGTTTGCATAAGAAAACTAGAGGGATAGCTATGGACCGCATAAAAATAACTATAGAGCAAGACGGTCATATAACGTTCATTGAGGTTCTCATCAACGGTAACGAGATGCCTAAAGTGCTCGATGTCGAAACGTTCTTCGCCATCAAACAGCTAAATGGACTCGTTCCTCTCTTCACTTGTGGTTGTGGTGAGTTTGGCTGTGGTGGCTACTACGTTGACGTTTCCTGTACTGATAGCGCTTTGATCCTGCGTAATAGCTATCACCGCTTGAATCGTTCTCTTCAATCAGAGTTTGAGTATCATTTGGATTGGCAGCAAGTCAGGGGCATTGCACAAGAGATACTCACCTATCTAGAGAAGATGCGTGAGCGTGACCCCCAAGCATACGTTAGGACGTGCGAGGGTGGAAACAATCTCCTCGACCTTATCCCCGAATTTCGCAAAAGCTCCCTGTTGCTTCCTTGAGAGAATATCAAGAAAGCTTGCCCCCCTCAATGTTTCACGTGAAACACTGAGGGAGGGCAAGCTGTACACAGCTTGCCCTTAAAGGTATGCCACTGGATATCCCAACTCGTGCTGAGAAAGCAGATGACTGCGCCCAGCAAGACGACCATGCCGAGGGTCAGCCGCAGTGTCCAGACCGACCGAAGTGAGCGCTGCACGGAAAGAGAGGAATGCAGCGATGGGCTATTGCTGCCGATTGCTTGGGTCATATTATATGTCCTTTGCTGTAGTTTACAAAGCGTTGCAAGTTACAAGACGTTGTGGTTGGCATGGCAGCGACCAGCGCTGCCACTATACATCTTTCGCTCAAATAGGGTTTGACCGAGCAGTAGTTCCATAAATGCCTACGAATCAGCAGGGAAAAGATTTACACCTGCCGTTCCCTTTATCACCGGTCAAGTCATTCTTGTCGACGATAGAGAGGTGATGCGATAATGTTTCACGTGAAACATTACTCTCCCGATGAAAAGAAAGGTAGCGCGTGACAGACTCCAACCGGCCATCATCTACTCCTCTAGTAGTTCTGGCTTTCTTTGGTTTCGTGTTGATTGGGGCAACTGGTGCGGCTGTAGGAGTCCTCCTACCCAGCCAGATGGTTTACTACCATGTGAATACAGCCGTCATCGGCTTACTCTTCTTTGCCTTCTCTACAGGCTACTTTCTCTCAGCCAGCAGCGCCGGCCTCTTGATTCAAAAGCTTGACCAGTGCCGCTACCTGACAGGAGGAACTGCACTATTCTTGGTGAGCACCTTTGCCTTTGCCCTGAAGCCTCCCTTCATACTAGCGCTGGCAACGAATCTACTACTGGGATTCAGCACAGCCATCATCGACGTAGGCTTCAATGCTGCTCTTGCTGTATTGCCTAGCAGGGTCAACCTGCTCAATTCCTTACATGCCTTCTTTGGATTAGGTGCCCTGCTTGGACCGCTTGTCGCCTCGGCTATGCTGACCATACATTGGGAATGGAATGTGACCTACCTCGTCTGGTGCAGCCTGAGCTTGCCCTTGCTCATCGGCAGCGTCGTCTCCTTGCGCTCTCCCTCCCTTAGTGTTAGCACTGAGCAAGCAGAACTATCTGCTGCTGGAAATGTTGTCGTCATAGGACTTAAGCTGCATGCTGTATGGCTGGCAATGCTGTTTCTCTTCCTCGCCGTGGGGATCGAGGTCAGTGTGGGCATTTGGAGCTACAGTTTCTTACTCTCAGAGCGACACCTGGGAACATTGTTAGCAGGATGGATCGTGAGTGGCTATTGGTTGAGTCTAACACTTGGACGCTTCCTGCTGAACAGAATCGCTAAGCAGTTGCATATGAGCATGGCAGGGACGGCCTATAGCTGTCTAGCTGGGATAGGTGTGAGTACACTACTGATCTGGCTGCTTCCCAGCACACAGGCAACTACACTTGGCTTCTGCCTGATTGGCTTTTTCGTAGGTCCTATGTTCCCTTCCACGATTGTGCTAGTGCCATACCTAGTGCCTGATCGCCTTGTTTCTAGCTTGATTGGCATTCTCATCGGGATAAGTGTCCTTGGAGGGGCATGCTTTCCCTGGCTGGTAGGGACGCTGGCACAGTCGATTGGCATCTGGGTGTTGCTACCGTGCATCCTCGCTCTCACTACTATAATGTACTTGAACTGGTGGGTCATGACCCGTCAATTGACGACAATGGAACCTGCCTTTCGCTGATGGTTAATCATCCTTACCGTGCTAGTGAGACAATGCAAGAAATGTTTCACGTGAAACACCCTTTTTTCTAATGGTCAGAAAGTCTTTGCTTCAAGGAGTTCCCCTCTTCTGTGCAACGGCCTCAAGCAGCCTAAGCTCCTTATGATAGATCGGTGGAAGGACGAGGAGAAAGACGAGGCGTTCGACAAAGCCTTTGAGTCCCGGACTTGCGTTCATCGTCGTGGCAATCTCGACGTGAGACTTCCGTCCTTGCTCTAGAGGGGTCACTGTAAAGGTATTAGTTTCCTCTTGAACAGAGTCGATGTCCTGCTCGACTAGTACCTTGCCTGGTTCTGGCTCACTCACATGGTGGTGAAGGGACTGCTCCACTCCCAGGATGCGAGTCTTGAAACGGATAATAGTGCCTGCACCATAG
>JAFAXQ010000111.1 GCA_019240835.1 Ktedonobacteraceae bacterium | reverse complement strand
CAGCGCCTTCTGGGTGAAACCTATCTTAAGCAGGGACATCTAGATGAGGCGCGACAAACCTTTGATTGGGTATTAACCAATGATCCTGAGAATGTGGTCGTCTACTGCGACCGTGCTTTTATCAGTGAAAACATGTCGGACTATGAGACTGCTCTTGATTGTTATCAGCAGGCGTATGAGTTGAGCCGGGGTAATAGTCAGATACGCCAAAAGTTCAATCAACTCAGTGCCAAAGCTGGACAGCAGGGGTTTATGTTCTCACGAGCAGGTCTTGCTCGCCTGTACATGCGAGGTAATCTCCTTCCTCGGGCTATTCAGGAGTGGGAAGCTGTATTGGCTGTCAGTCCAGATCGTCTCGACGCACGTTTGGGTTTACTAGAGGCATGTTGGCGAGAAGGTTTCTATGAACGCACGGAGCTGCTGGCGGCCCAAATTCTCTCAGATGTTCCCACGTGTCTAAAAGCTTTGCTTATTCTTGCTCATGTTGTTTCTGGCAGGGATATGCAGAAGTCACAGCAGCTCATTAAGAGGGCAGAGACGCTTGACCCCGAGCTGGTAATGGCTCAGGAGCTCTTTGGTGACACTATAGCAAGCCAACCAAATAATCCTTTCGTCAAGGTATTAAAAAAACCTCCTGTGCTTCTTGTTGATATGCCGAGTCAAGCAGGTGCGTCTCCTGCCCTTGCTGTTCCAAATGGAACTATGCATCTACAGGATGATGGCATTAACATCCCTGCTGTCTCTTCTGACATACTTTCCAATTGGCAGGGGCTTGATAACTGGAATGAAAAAGATGCTGGCATTCAATCTCAACAAGAAAAGATTGTTACACCGCAAGAGGTAGCTCTTGCTCAGGTTGACACGCTACAAGACCAGCAACAAGATGTGCGAGAGCAACAGCAAATACACGATAATGCTGCTCTCGCAAAGGGCGCTGCCATACAAGACGTGCGCCATAGCGCAGAGCAACTTCATGTGACCGAGCAACAGGATTCATCTGCCCTTCCTGCATGGCTAAGTATGCTCACTCAGGATGAACAAAGTTCGCCGGAAGGATACGAGCAGTCTCTGCCCTCAGAGCATGCACCCGCTCAACAGCCCTCATTTTCTGTTGAACCTCCTTCCACTAGTGGCAGGTCATGGCAAGATGAACTAGCAGTTGCTCCAGGTGAAGATAAGGTGCCTTTCTCCTTTGGGCCAGAATGGCTGAAAGCACTGGGTGCAGCTATTATGGAGAGCGAATTCTCTGAAGAGTCTACTTCCGCGCAGACACATCTTTCTCCTACTGCACATGTTCCAGAGCCTAGTTCGCTGCTCAATACACTGCAAGCGTCTACATCGGCTGCTCAGGCAGACCAAAGAGTTCTTGCTCCTCAAGATGATGCGCTAGCACAAGCTCAGCAGGCTTCTCGTATGGCTGATCAGCCGCAACACGAACAAGATTTTATCACCATGCTCGAAGTTTTGGAGCGCGACCTACGTTCTCAAGGTTTTGTGCCCATGGAACCCAACTCGCTCGCTAACATCACGCGCGCTCAGTCAACAGTCCCAGACACATCGGCCTACGACCCTCTTCAGTCTGAGCAAGAGAGCGCGGAGGTATCCCAGGAGTCGGCTCTCTCTTCTGCCCTAGCTCGATTGGGTAACCTTTCGCCACAATCCCCAGTGCTTACTGAACCTCCCACTTCTGTGACTATGCATCATCAGGAGTCTCTCAGTTCCACTCCTGTTCACGCGCCTGTAAGCACTGCCTTCACTGCTAATGTGTCTCAAGCGTCGCCGGTCCCTCCGTCTCTGTACTATAACATGCCACCTGACGTTGCACATAGTGCTATGCATCAGCCGAGTCCAGTTCAGATTACTACTGCTGAGCCTGCAAAGGCTGGTGTCGCTCACTATGATGAGCACTGGGATGAATTAGAAGCGACAATGAAACGCCCTGCTGTGCATTTACAGTCGAAAGCCGCTGCACGGCCGGCAGAAACGTTAGCCGCTGGAAGGCGTACAACAGAAAAATTGTCGGTGGGTGCTGACGACAATCTCACGCATAGGCAGCGTTTAGTCAAGGGATATCAGCATCAACTGCTCGGTGATTATGACGAAGCAATGCAAGAGTATCGTATTATCATACCTAGTGCTCCTGAATTGCTTGATGAGGTTGTAAGCAACGTACGTGCCCTCCTAAAAATATCGCCCAGGTATGCTGCAGGCTACCGTGTGCTTGGAGATGCATACATGCGCTTGGGCGAGTATCTGCAGGCTATGGAGGCATACAACAAAGCGCTTGCTATGGCTAAGCGGGTAAAGAGTAGTCAAGACCAATAGATAGACACAGTGCTGGATATTTTTCCTGGCGCGTTTGTGTGAAAGGAGTCATTTTGTGGAGGCTATCCTGCAGCGATTGACCGACCTCAATGATGTCTATGGAGTTATTCTTGTCGGCAAGGATGGCCTGATTGTATCTGGAACACTGCATAGTGAGGATGAGGAAGTGATAGGGGCGATGTCGGCTGCCACTTTTGGCTCTATAACCAGCTACACAACGCAGATTAACAGCGGTGAGGCGCGACACGTCATCATTGAGACACAGACCGGTACAATACAGATGGAAGAAGCGGGTGATCTCATTCTGGTAGTCACCACGCAAGGAGCAACTAACCTCGGGCATATGCGCTTAGAGATGAAGAAGGCTTGTCGCCAGCTTATGCAAATGGTCGCAAGCTACTAGAAAAGAGAAAATATGGAACGTACCTTAGTATTGTTAAAACCCGACGCGGTTCAACGAGACCTCGTCGGTGATATTATTTCGCGTCTTGAACGCAAGGGCCTTAAGCTGGTTGGTATCAAAATGATGCAGTTGCCAGCAGATTTACTCGATGTGCATTACCGTCATCTCGTCGGGCGCAGTTTCTATCCAGAGATCAGATCCTTTATGCAACGCACGCCTGTTATCGCTTGTTGTTGGCAAGGTGCTGATGCTGTCAACACCGTCCGACTACTATGCGGAGTGACGAAAGCTCGTGAGGCGGCACCTGGCACCATTCGTGGAGAACTTGCTATGAGTGTCCAGGCCAACCTCATACACTGTTCCGACTCACTGGAGACCGCTCAGGACGAGGTGGAACGCTTCTTTAAGCCTGAGGAACTATTCGAGTACGATGACATCCTGGAGACATTCATCTATTCCTCGGGCGAACAGGCTTAAAAAAGTTTACCTTCTTCACCTTGAATGTGATGGAAGAGGCTCTTTCTTTGAGGTTTGCTGTGTCGTGCTTTTCTTCTTCTCGGCAAGACGCCAACAGCATGTCTTACTGCGGAAACACTTATCTTGTTCCTCTGCTGTAATGGGAGGAGTGCCTTTCATGCAGAATACTTGGTACATTGGTTCCCCTGCTTCGATCTCATTGCAGGGGAACCAGCGCTCTCGGTAAAATGGACAAGCGTTCTTATGTTTACGCCAATTTGAATTTTCAGATGGATGGGTTTCCAGTGTGCCCTCCAAACACGTGTCCTTCCTAAATACTAGGGTTCATAGAGGCGATTATCCCTATGCGATGGTTTGAGGACACCCCCAAACCTCCATTGCTCAACCAGATTTGATGTGAGCATGAACTATAGGAGTAGTATACCACACAACGTCCTATTTGAGTCTTGTCGAGTTATTTTGCGATGAAGAGGAGGACAATATAACAGAGAGCTGCAATAATGAGCAGGATGCAGTAGCTTCCCGCTAGAATGCGCGAAGCAACGAATGTTACTGCGGTCCTACGTGGGTGGAAACTGCGCAGGGTTGTACGCATCGCTACGATGAGAATACCCAGCAATAGGAGGAAGTCTAACGCCCTGACGCCAATATTGCCAGAAAAGAGAAAGTATGTCACTACAATGGCACCAAAGGCCAGTAGTGCTCCCAGGATATCCAAAGCAGCAAGACCCATAAACACTCCCTCATCAAACGCATGGGAGGGCATCATAAGGGTCATTCGGGCAACAATAACCAATCCTCCTATGTATACAACGATACTTATCAGCGTCCAAAGAAGACCTTGCATCTCTGTTCTCCCCACCTAGTACTCTCTCGTTTTGAAACCGAAGGTTCTTATTCTTATGTCACGCTTCTAGTCTATCACATCAGCAGGTATATAGGGGTCCGATTTATCGTGCCCTTGACGCCTATCCTGGAAAGGCAGGTACTCTTGAATATGGCTGAGTTAGTATGGAAAGGCAAGAAAAGCTACGCCGCAATTGCAGCAGAAACAGCCCTTGCTACTCAGCAGCTCTACATTAAAGAAGATCATCCTTGCAAACAGGAGCACTCTGCTAGTGACTCACAAATGTGGCACAATCGCTTATTACATGGTGATAAGAGTAGCGTCCTTGCGGCTCTTCTAAACGAATTTGCTACAAGCGTAGATCTCGTCTATATTGATCCTCCCTTTATGACAGGTCGCACGTTCAGCAAAGACGCACAAGTTGCATACAGCGATACGTGGGGGAATGATCTCGATGGCTATCTGCAATGGCTCTACCACACCTTCGTCCTGCTCCACCTGTTGCTCGCAAGCAATGGAAGTTTATACGTTCATCTCGATTGGCGTGCAGCTCACTACGCCCGCATTCTGCTGGACGAAATCTTTAGCACACACTCTGCAGGCGCTGGTTTTAGAAATGAGATTATCTGGCAGTACCAATCGGGTGGTCGTGCGCAAAAGAGCTACGCACGTAAACACGATACCATTCTGCTCTATACAAAATCGCCTCAGTATTGCTTTCACCCTGAAAGAATTGCAGAACGGCGCGGCACCCAAAGGCGCAATCATATGCGTAAAACAGTAAAAGGCGATGGTCATGTATGCTGGACTATTCGCTCGGCAGGCCGCCTGTATACCTATGATGAGGATTCACTCATCACACCAACTGACGTTTGGAGCGATATTCACCATCTTCATCAGAAAGACCCCGAACGCAATGGCTACGCTACTCAGAAGCCGGAGGCACTGCTGGAGCGTATCATTCTCGCGTCCTCGGAAGAAGGGAATCTCGTGCTTGATTGCTTTTGTGGTAGCGGTGTCACCCCTGCCGTTGCTGAACGATTGAGACGCCGCTGGATTGCCTGCGACCAAAGTGAGTTAGCCATCGAGGTGACACGCCAACGCCTACTGGCTCAGCAACAAGCGCCCTTTGTACTACAACATGTTGTGCGCTAGCCATAGATGCCTATACTCGTTTAGAGTTATTGGCCTTGAATTAGTCCAACTCTATGCTGCCGGAGGTGAACTCAAGACGTGCCATGCTATTTTCTCGTCTGAGACAGTGGAGATGGTTCTTATGAGCTCATGAATCTCTGCAAGTTTTGTGATACGTTGTGCTTTTTGTTTTGCAAGATCAGCAAGAGATGGAAAACGAGCTTGTACAATCTCTGTCAGTAATTCTCGTGAGTCTTCCATTTTCCCTTCCTCTCTGCCCAAAGCCCGTTGTTTGCGCACAAACTCGTCTTGTTCGAATAGCTCATCAAACATGTTGATCCTCTCCTGTACTCTTTGCTTGTCTGCTGGTGGGAGCGCTTCTGCCCGTCGCAGAAAAATACTGAGCCACAACAAACGACGGGCCAGTTGGGACTCATTGTCTCGGTAATATTCTAGCAGTTCTTCTATGGCCTGTAAAATGAGGTTAGCATTGGCGTTGCGCATGGCTGGCAAGAGCACATACATGCTCCTGACGTGCTCATCTAGATACTGTCTAGCATCCAGAGTCCACAGGGAGACATTGCGATACTTGAACGAGAGCAATTCTTCGCTGCCGCTCATCTCTTTGAAAGGTGGTTCGACAACCGTAGTCTTGAACAGATAGACGACCAGCGAGATCACTGGCAGATTGTAATCATACAAGAGGTCAGCGTGATAGACCAGCAAGCGCAAGGCCATCCGCTCATCAGCACTCGCTTGGAACTCTACTTCTAGGATGTGTGGCTGGCCTCGGTAGTGGATGCGGTAGACGCGGTCAGCCCGCATAGGAGTGCGCACCACCTCAATGTCGAGGGCTTCCAGCAGGGTCGCTCCTGGTAACAAGCGAGGGATGATCTCGGCAGCGTCTTCTTTGAGCAGCGATTTCATGGAGATATCATATGGTTGTTGTGTGTTCATTTCTTCTTCCCTTTCCACATAACATAGCTCTATTCTACCATCTAGCTCTTCCTTTTACAAGGGTTTGGCGCTAAATTGCCGCAGCTTTCCTGCTAACAGTTGTATTGACAGATCAGGCAAGTGAACTATACAATTAGCTCACCTGCATGTAGACACATGAAGTCTATCTTATCACAGTCGTGCCAAGAATAGTTGAGAGCAGAGGAGACTACTATGGATGCTGCCACACTGACTAATCAAGTGATGACCGCCCTAGCCCCCATCGTGCCCTATCTCAGCAGCGCAGGGACCGCCATTGCGGGAAAGGTAGGCGAGGATGTCTACCAACAGGGCAAAAAGCTGTATGAGGCCATACGAACACGTTTTGCCAAAGAGCCTGATGGTGGCAAGGCCAGCAAGGCGCTCCAGGCATTTGTTGACGACCCCGACGTCAGTGGAGCTGTCGAGATCAAACTACAGCGCCTTATCCAGAGCGATCCGGCCTTCGCCGATACGCTCCGTCAAATCATTCATGCTGGTCCACAACAGGTTATTGATGCCACTGATGCGGCAACGGTGCGTAAAAACACGATGAAAAACATGCAGCGTCACGGCTTCCAGGGGATCAGGGCAAGCGGGGAAGCCCTTGTGGAAGAGAATGAGCAAACGATCTGCGACGAATAGCTCATCGCAGAGAGAGTAGGGCTACATGCTATTACCACCACTCTTCGTTGGGCGTGAGCGCGAACAACAGCACTATCAAGAGCTGCTTGGCAGAGAATCACCTTGGGTACTAGTGATCACAGGACAGGGAGGCAATGGCAAAAGCACTCTGCTGCGTCGGCTCAGGGAACAGACTCCCAAGAACACCCCTGTGGTCTTGCTGGATTTTGCTAGCGATGCGCTGTGTGTAGATGCGTTAGCCGTGTTAGAACGGATCGCCGATCAGCTTGAGTCTTACTGTAACAAACAATCGTCGCTCGCATTCAAACAAGCCTTGCAGCAGGGACGTGAAGAACTCTCTGCCAACAAGCACATGAACGAGACTATCATTGCCCGTGAAGATGCAATGGTGCAGGGCAATCAACTGACGATGAGCGCCGCCATAAATGAACAGCATCGCCAGGTGCGAGAGTTAGTACGTATGGCACTCTTCACTCTGGTAGACACATTGCGCCCTATGGGCTTGGTCATCATGCTTGATACCTGCGAACGCCTGTATGAGGCAGAACGGCTGGTAATGAGTGAGGTCGGAAGTTGGATAATGAATGACCTTATTCCAGCTTTACATACTCACTTGCAGCGGAAACGTCGACACTGCTTTGCAGTTGTTGCCAGTCGCATGCCTCTGTCACTCGAAGCCATCAATGAGCAAGAGCGAGAGCATGTTGTCCTGCCTATGCTGGACGAATCGGCAGTAAACGAATATCTACAGCCTGTAGGGATGGACATGGCTCTGCGCAAGCGCGTCTATGACTTGACACACGGACATGCATTGTGTGTCGCCATCATTCGTACTCTCTGGCAGGAGCGTGGGGAGCAACCCTTTACCCTTGCAGACCTGCCTACACTGCAAGAACACTTTACCGAGCGCGCATTGCTCAAATTAGTGGGTGAACGCATCCTGGACAAACGCCTCAAAAAGCCTTTTCGTGAACTAACGCGCTACGGCACGCTCCTACGTAGTTTCAACTTACCGATGTTACAGGCGGTTTTCCCTGAACTGCAACTGCAGCTTGACCAGTTTCGCCAACTGATCAATTATCCCTATGTTGAGTCTTTGCACAATGGCCGCTATGTTTTTCATGATCTCTTACGTGAGATACAAGCTAAGGAGATTCGCGAGCAAGAACCCAACAAGTGGCGAGACTATCACCAATCCGCATTAGAGCACCTGACGCAGTCAACACCACAGTCTCCAGACCGGTACTACCATGCCATCGCCTATGATGAAGAGCAAGGGATATCAGAGTGGTGGGATGCGGTGACAGAACTGCACAATTATGACGTTGACGATCTCAGTGCATTGCTCCAAGCAGCGCATGATGTGACCTTGAAGCTGTCTCTCATATCGCAAGCGCAACGCGCTTTCCTTCAGGGACGCTTCCATTACTTCCGCTATGGCTCACAGCTAGAAGCTGCCCAAGATCTCTATGAGCAAGCGCTGGGGCTGTTTCGGCAGGTGGGCGACCGCTTAGGAGAGGCTAACGTGCGAAAAGCGCTGGGGGATGTGCAACAGTTCCGAGACGAGCGAGAGGCGGCGTTGGAGTCGTATGAGCAAGCGCTGGGGCTGTTTCGGCAGGTGGGCGACCGCTTAGGAGAGGCTAACGTGCGAAAAGCGATGGGGGATGTGCAACAGTTCCGCAAGGAGATGCCAGCGGCGTTGGAGTCGTATGAGCAAGCGCTGGGGCTGTTTCGGCAGGTGGGTTCCAAACTGGGAGAGGCCAACTGTTATCTGGCACAGGGGCGTGTAGCATTGGCACAAGAGAATTACCAAGAAGCATTGGCTTTGCATACCGATGCCTATCGACTCTATCAGCATATCCAGGATGGCTATAGCCAGGCACGCTTGTTATACTACCGTTCCCTGGTCTATGAAGCGATGAATGAACAGAAACTTGCCATTGCCGATATAGAGAGTGCGTTGCCCATTGCCCAGGCACTCAATCTGCCCTTTGTTGATCTCTTGCAGCAGCGCCTCGGTGAGCTACGTGGAGACACACATTGATACTATTCGCAACTACTTAGAGTCGACTCCAAAGCGGGTCGACAAGGGCATGGCCTTTTTTCGCCCGTTGGCAACCCCCTTTTTTTCTTTAGTTGGAGTAGGTGCAGCATATGCCGCCCACTGGTTAATACTTTAGCAGTCTCAGACGCTCAGGGCGTCTGACAATGTAATAAATCAGAGCGCCAATGAAGTGCGTGAAAAGAATAATCAGTATCCATACAATCTTATTACTGCCTTCCGCAGGCTCTTTTGTGGCACAATCGATCAACATCCAAATCCAGAAGATTGTGCCTAGGATAGCAATGACAAAGAAGAAAATGAAAATCAAGTCTAGACCATGAAAACCTGGTAGCATTGTCGCAGTCCTCCTCATATAGCACGAGACGGTATGTCTTGTGATAGGTGTGTTTAGAAATAAAACGTTTTATTGCAGGTTTTTTTGAGGTTCATCATTTCACCTTGTATGCGAATCGTTGCGCAGCAAGTTAGCAAAACCTACCAATGGTATAATAGCTGTAAGATAGAAGTGCAATTCACCGTCGTAGAAAGTGAAACTGATGGCAAAAGTCACAACCGGAACCGGAGATGAAGGATACACAGGCTTATTAGGGAGTCAGCGTGTGCCCAAGTACGATCCGCGTCCAGATACATTTGGCACCGTAGATGAAGCTACCTCTGCTTTAGGATTGGCACGTGCAGTGGCACGAGATCAAAACGTAAAAGATATTATCTATCGGGTGCAACAGGAACTTTACTTGCTGATGGGTGAGTTAGCGACTCTGCCTGAGAACTATGAACAGATGGGGCTACGTATGACTGCAGAACATGTGCAGCATCTAGAGCAGGTGGAGGAAGAACTGAAGGGGCAGGTCGAAATTCCTAATAAATTCATCATCCCCGGTGATAGCCTCGATGGTGCTGCTCTCGATCTAGCGCGCACGATCATTCGTCGCGCTGAACGTATGGCGGTGAAGTTATTGCACGATGGGGTCATTCAGAACAAAGAGGTCGTGCGCTATCTGAATCGCCTCTCGGACCTAATCTTCATCATTGCTCGCTATGTCGAGGTGAAATCGTCGCTAGCAGCAATACCTGCTGCGCCAGTAAATGAGTCTCTTTGACTGGGTGCGGTTCTTTTTTGCATCAAGAGCGTGGATGGGCGAGCATGGCGACCGTGAGGGATCGCCCCTACGATACACGTTGTGCCGTTCCCTGCGTGTATCGTAGGGGCGGCCCTGGCGGTCGCCCTGACTGGAAAGATAGCAAAGGCTTTATGAGTACAGACCAGGTGAAACAACGCAAACTCGAACATGTACGTATGGCACTGGAGCAAGATATTGCCGTCCCGCAGAGAGCTAATTGGAGCGATGTCCATCTTATTCATCAAGCGCTGCCAGAGGTAGATCTAGATGCCATTGATACCACAATTGATTTTCTTGGTCATCGCCTGCGCTACCCTATCTTTGTCTCCTCCCTTACTGGCGGACATCCCGATGTAGTCACTATTAATCGCAACCTTGCTCGTGCAGCCGAGGAATATGGCCTGGCGCTGGGAGTGGGTAGCCAACGCGCAGCCATTGTGAACCCGCAGGTGGCTGAGAGCTTTACTATCGCACGCGAGCAGGCACCAAGCGCATTCCTGCTGGCCAATATTGGTGCCCCACAATTGATCTCTCAAGGGAGTCATCCACCATTTACGCTTGAACAAGTGCAAACAGCCATAGATATGATTGGCGCTAACGCTTTAGCGGTGCATCTCAACACTCTGCAAGAGGCTGTACAGGCAGAAGGAGATCGCTGCACGGTCGGCGAAGTGGCTGCATTACAACAGCTCATACAAGAGATCGGTGTGCCGGTAATTGCTAAAGAAACAGGTGCAGGCATATGTAGAGAACAAGCTCTCTTATTACGTGCTTGTGGGGTAGCGGCCATTGATGTCGGCGGTGCAGGTGGCAGTAGTATGCCTGCGCTAGAGATGTTGCGTTCCCGAGCACGAGGCAATGAGCGTTCTCTAGACATCGGGCGCGTATACAAGGATTGGGGTATTGCTACTCCTATTTCGCTTGTTGAAGCAGGCACTGCTTGCAAGCCGCTTATTGCTACAGGTGGAGTACGTAGCGGTAGAGATATTGCGCGTGCCTTAGCGCTTGGTGCTACTATAGTAGGTATGGGTTTTCCATTTTTACAGGCAGCTAGCCAGAGCTATGAAGCGGTATGTGAGTTTCTAGAAAGGACGATAGCAGAACTCAAAGTCGCGATGCTCTTATGTGGAGCCGCCAGCATCATACAAATGCGGAAAGTGGATGTCGTGGTAATGGGCGAGACACGGGAATGGCTCTACCTGCGCGGCTTTGAAGATGAGCTGAAATGTATGGCTCGGCGGCACCTGAAAGAGCAATGACGGGATTGAGTTGTGAGTTGTCTATGTACTGGAAGGTTCGTTAGCACGTACCACAGCAATATTGAAGCCATCTGTGTAGTCATTGTCCATAGCTAGCACGAGCGAGAGAAGGCGCGGATTATCTGCTACCCGTTTGTTGTACTCAGCCAGAGCCGCGTTGCTTTGATCTTCTACCTGCTCTGGCGCACGAAGAGCTAGGCCCTTGCGAACACAATTGTCGGCCACAATAATGCTACCTGTGCGTGTGAGGCGCAGCGCCCAGGCCAGGTATTCAGGGTAAGCGATCTTATCAGCGTCGATGAAGACAAGATCGAAAGGTGCCTCGCTTAGCAGTGTCGGTAGCAGGTCAAGCGCATTGCCGACGCGCACCTCTGCACGATCCGCGACACCTGCGTAAGCATAAGAGGAGCGTACAAGTTCGGCGTGTTTAGGATCGATTTCTAGTGTGATGAAGCGGCCATCGGCAGGAAGGGCGCGGGCAAGCCAGATGCCGCTATAGCCCGCTAGCGAGCCAATCTCCAGTATTTTACGCGCACCACACGCGGTTGCTAATAATTGTAAGAGCTTGCCTTGAATAGGAGAGATTTGAATCTCTGGTAAGCCTGCCTCTTTTGCTGCTAGAAGTGCATGCCGTAGCCCTTCGTCCTCAGGGGCGAAAACACTCACAATAGCACTCTCGATCTCTCGGCGCGTCTTTGCCTGCTGTTGCAATATTTCCAGATTGTTCTCGGTCATGATTGTAAGGGCTTCTTTCTATAATGGAGATGGCTGACGAGCAGAGGGTGCCAGAACTGATAGCGTATCTGTGCCCCTGTGCCCTCTTCTGTGAGTAACCCTGCGCATAGGGCTTCTTCTAGCAAATCGAGCAATGTATCTTCGTTGTGGGCAGGAGCTAGCGGCAGCAATTGTCGTAGTTCAAAGGAACGACCAAGCATCGCCGCTTTGCCCAGTAGGCGTTGGCACTCTGAAGTAAGCCGACTTAGGCGACGTTCAAAGAGGGCGGCGATAGCGACTGGTAGGGAATGTCGAGTGTTGTTTCCATCGCTACAGTTCTCTGCTTCGTCTGTGTATGCTGCAGCCAGTACTTCCGCGAAGAAGGGATTGCCTGCTACTCGTGTCTGAATGTTTTGTACCACATCTCTGGCTAGGTGTGCTAGCATCGTGCCAACCTGCGCTTGGCTAAGTGGCTGAAGCTGTAGCATAGTGAGAGCTTGTTCGCGTTGCAGGTCGCTTATAAGCATGCGGAGCTTATGAGTTGGAGGGAGTTCTTCGTCTCTATAGGTGCCGACTAGCAGCACACGTTGATCTTTGAGATGCTGAATAAGATAGGCGAGTAGGGCGATGCTACGGTCATCTGCCCAGTGCAGGTCATCAAGCACCAAGAGCAGAGGGTGTATGCTACTCGCTGTCTCAAATAGTGCCAACACAGCTTCCCAAAGGTGCAGATGTTCTTCTTCAGAAGGAATACCCTGCAAAAGGCTATGCAGCAATGCTATCCAGGGTTGGTAAGGTAGTGTTGCTTCTTGTTCATAGGCTTGGCTCCAGACGACTGTCCACCTGCGCGTAGAAGCCTCTTGGCTCAGTTCTTCGGCGAGTCGTGTTTTGCCAATACCTGGCTGGCCGCTGAAAAGGAGAAAGTGAAGATGCCCCGGTCTCACAGGCTCCTCTAAAGCGTGCATGATCTGGTGTATCGTGTCCATCTCCATGCTGCGTCCAACTAGAGTGCTCTGGTTGTGGCGACTCAGTTGGAAGATCGGACGTGTGAAGAGGAACTGTGGGGTTGTGGAAGTAGAGGAAGTGGGACGTATATGGGCCGTATGCGTCTGCTCACAGAGTATATTCGAGTTGGCTTTGGAGATGGGCAGGTCGGGTACATCCCCCTGGCATAGTGCTTGGTAAAGTTGACGGGTTTCAGCAAGCGGCTCGCTCTCGTAGTCTCGTTGCAGTGTTTCCACGTGCTGTCGGTACATCTGGATTGCCTCTGCACGCCGGTCAAGATGAGTGAGAAGAATCATTAAGCGTTGCAGTGCTGTCTCATTCGTTGGGTCTGCGCTACGTATGCGGTCAAGAACCTCAATGGCGCTTACTAATGCTTTATGCTCGATGCGCATCTGTGCCAGATCAAGCAGTAAAGCTACCCAGGCGCGTTGTAGTGTATCGCGGCGTGACGTTGCCCATTCGGAGTACATTTCCTCTAAAAGATAACTGCCTTTATAGAGTGCTGCTGCCTCTTCAAGAAGGCGCTCAGTTCGCTGGGTATCATCAGCAGCACGCGCCTCTCTCATCAAGCGCTCAAAAGCTTCAGCATCGACCCAAATATAGGTCTCGTCGGCAAGTTCAAGCATATCCTGTTCAAGGCGCAACAGCTTTGAGCTGGCAAGTCGTCCGTTATCAGGTTCAAGAATTTGCCGCAGTTCATGCACGGTCCCATTAAGCCGATTTGCTGCCACGTCTCTATCCAGATCGGGCCAGAAGAATTGCATAATCCGTTCTCGTCCCAGCCTACGTCGTGGGCTGCTTAGTAAACAGCCAAGCAGTGCGCGAGCGCGACGGCGCTGCCAGATGTGGTTATCGAGCGCTTTCCAGCTTCCCTCGCTCCAGCGCTCGACGCGAAACTGACCAAGTAAGTAAACGCGTAGAACAGGGTTATAGCTGCTTGCGCTTGGTTCAATTGCTGCCTCTTTACCTGCCTGTTGCTGTTCCTCAATATCTCTGGGGAGATGCAGCCCCATATACTTACTGACTGTATGCCCCTTTTCGCTCCAATAGGCATACCAGTAGGGACCGTGGCCCGGCCCTTCCTTGCATTTGAGGCAGCGCTGTTTTCCACAGCGTGTGAACTGTTGACGATAGGTGATCTTACTGTTCATTTAAACTTGTTTGCGTTCTTTTTATTCGACTGATGCAGTGCTGTATATAATAGATACTATATAATATTCCTTGTTAACCTGCATGTTCTTTCTGGAGAGAACATCCAAGTTGGTAGGGGCCCAAATCATTATGCCCTGGGTTGACCGCGATGGGCAGGGTGAACCAGGGCACGGTGAACCGGGCCCCTACCGATCTCGGTGTGAACATGTGACGCGCACCTGACAATCAAAGATTATCTTGACATTTCTATTCATCTCGCCTATACTCAATGTATGAGTACTCACTAGATGAATAACAATACGTCGATTATAGAACAGGCGCTTCATCGTTATGACGTGGTTGCCTCCTGTTGCAGCAGGGTTCATCGAGGAGTACTTTGTTATTTATGCCTTGCGGCCTTTCAAGAGGATAAAGTCATTGCTGAAGCTCTCAAGATGTCCATCTGCTCGAGGTGTGACTTCAAAGTAACGCTGAATATGTGGGCTACTCTCTAAGATAAAGCGTTCGAGGGCCAATTTCTCGTGAAGCGGAAGCTGTGAACGCTCCGTCCAATTGTCATAATTATGCTTTGTGCGAAAAAACTGTGTGTGCTCGACAAGTAACGCAGCTTCTTTGAAGAATGTGTGCCATTCCTCCGCCGTGTATGATCTTTCATGCGAAGAATGACGCCATTTCTCGATCTTGTTGTCAAAGCTATCTAGCTCGGGATCACTAGGAGCCATGCAGTCAATCATCAAGTAGAGTCCCCCTGGCTTGAGGACACGCGCTACTTCTTGGATGGCTTGCGTGACGTTGGGGAAATGGTGTGCGGCGATGCGACAGGTGACACGGTCAAAGCTGGCGGCTGGGAATGGCAGTTGCTCCGCATCTGCTACCTGGAATTGCGCGTTAGTCACTCCTTGCGACAGAAGAAAGGCACGAGCTTTCTCTAGCATGAGCGGTGTCAGGTCTGTTACCATGATTTGGGCTACATGAGGGGAGACCGCCAGGGCTGTATGTCCACCGCCGGTGGCGATATCTAATACTTGTTGCTGGCTATGCCATTCGCCAATCTCAATAAGCCGCTGTAGGTCGCTGCCTGTGCGGTGTGAGAAGCTGGCTACGTAGCTTTCTGCTGTACGGCTGAAGTAATCTTGAACTTGGGCTTTCTTTTCGTCAGCACCTGATGTATTGCTCATGTATGTGCTCATTCCTTACTCGTTGATCGCTGCTTGATAGTTCGCCTGGATGCGTTGTAAGAAGTTGTTCAATTGCTTTTTTTCACTTTCCGAGAAACCCGAAAGCACCTGATTTTCTGCTCGTTCAACCGCGTTCCACAACTGAGCAAGTGCGCGTTCTCCTGCCTCTGTCAGTTGGATTGTGTCCTCATCATGCATTTGAGCGTGCTGATTTAATAGAAGTGATGGGTTCGATCTTTGTCATTCTCTCTTCTTCTCATTATATCAGGTCAGCATTCCCTTCATAAGTTAGTTCTCGTTAGCTTATTTAGCTTCTCATGGTTTGAGTAATTAGATGTTCATGTGTTTATACTGCAACAAAGAAAATATTTACCTGTATTGATATATATTCTCCACTTCATAACCATTTCCACTTTGCCTTGTACTGTATTTTCTCATATACTTCGCTGTGTAGCTCTAGGTCATAAATCTGTGGTTTGTATGTGGTAGCAAAGAGAAAGGTGTATAGTAATTATGGATGAGCAGAAAAAGCAGATGACCCGCAGGGATGTGCTCATTACGAGCGCGGGTGTAGTTGGGGTCGGGACGGTAGCGGCTCTGTCGACTGGCAGGTTCTCAGCGTTCGCGCAACATACTGAAGTGCCCCTCGTGACGGGTGGGGAGCTACCCGTGAAGCAGATTGAGGACATTATGCAGACCAATGGGACGGTGATGAATGGCGTGCTCTCCCTTGAGCTTGACCGCAATGACCTGAATGTCACTGGTCCCGGCGGAATCCCGTTCAAGCCAGCCTTCGAGCTTAACGGCGAGTTCGCTTTTCAACTTGTGATCACAAGAGGCCGTAGACGGCTAAGTGGCCCGAGAAGCTGGCCATATACACCTTGCCGTTGGCAATCGTAGGCGGGCAGAACTTCGCGAAGTTGCCGATATCATCACGGCTCGCGTTCTGTTTACTGTTCCACAACTCTTTTGTCAGGTCGGAAGCATCGAAGGCACGCACGATACCCTCCACCACTGCTTGGTTAGCGTCCATACGGTAAGGGTGTGAGGCCCACACGATGCCACTACCAGGTGTACTACCGTTGGCAGAAATGGACAATATGCCTCCTGGCATGCCTGGTGATCCTCCAGCCTTACCAGTTGGGTCCGTTGTGGTGCTCTGCGAAATGGGCACACCCTGCTGTGCAGTAATCTTGGTAGGTTTTTGAGGCGTCAGTTGGATGGGTGGTGCAGGCTTAGTCTGGAACTTTCCATTGACTAATGCAAATGCCTTTAAAAAAGTATCTTCGGGCCAAACATAAATCCAGGGACCGTGTGGGCCATTCCAGTAGACTGGACCACCATGAATATGATGGCTCTCCCCAGGTTTCATTGCGGATCCAATAGCATCATGAAGGTTGTCCGGCAAGGTAACGTAGAAATCTTGCACTATCTGACTGTTTTGAGGTTGAGAATTGATATGGCCCATCTTATCTCTCTGCATCAGATGGAATTTGCCTTCTTTGCCGCCCCCAACGAGCAGGTTAGTATCAGGTATGAGCAAGGCTCCGGAAGAACCAACATCGGCATCGTGATCGGAGAGGTCTGAATTGTCGAATGGCGAGAACCAATCGAGGACTGTCAAGTTGGGTCTGAGCTTGAGGAAACAATCGCCCCATGCTGAGCCGACGGAATCAAAGGTGCCATTGCCCGTGAGCAAGTAAATGTTGTTGTTACTGTCGGCAGACGGCCCCTGTCCGGCCATCCAGATGCCCGCTCGCGTTCCGTTCGGTGTGGTATTGAATACGGCGCTTTGCTTCAATGTCGAAGCACTATAAGCAAAGACCCAGCCGTGATAAAAGTCCTTATCACCATACGATGCGAAAGCAATATAGATGGTGTCATTGGCTAGTAGCAAGGCTGAGCGTTGCAGTTGTCGGTTGCTAGTGAAGATGACTCTCCCATTCACCCTGCCAGCGCCCATGCCCGCGATGTTTGCTTGTAGTTGTACAGGCCCCCCAAATTTTTCCGCCCCAGTCGTGAGGTCTAGGGCATGCAGGCGGTGGGCATAGGTGTTCCCGACTTTCGTGAAGGCGAGGGCGTAGAGGGCGTTGTGAGT
>JAFAXQ010000081.1 GCA_019240835.1 Ktedonobacteraceae bacterium | reverse complement strand
TAAGGCAGCAGTGAACTCGCGGGTCTCTTCGGGACTGATGAAGCGCGAGAGCGACTGCTCCAACACTTCGTCAGTGCGAAATCCCAACAGTTCGTACACGGCATTGTTGGCCGAGAGAATCTTGCCTTCCAGATCGGAGACGAAGACAGGGTCGGGCGCATTCTTGATGATAATATCGGCGTCGAGTGAAACATGCGATTTTGTGCCTGTTACTGTATGTGTATCAGCGGATGTTATATCGCGAAGCACAGAAGTATCTCCTCTTCTTGTTGATATAGTCTCTCTACTAATAAATGATTGTCCATACTGCCTGTGTATGGGGTATGGGTGGTGCGTCACTGTCTTGGATTGCATCTGGATCAACAAATAAGGGCAGCGCAACAGTGAAAACACTTCCATGATCAGGCAAACTTTGCACGTTGATATGCCCACCATGGCGCTCTACAATTTTGCGCGAAATGTAGAGGCCCAGCCCAAGGCCGCTAGGAGAGTTTTTCTGCTCTTCAATTGTAGGAGGCACGCGATAGCATGGCTCAAAAATCGAGTCGAGTTTGTCTGGAGCGATACCTATACCCATATCTCGCACTAAGAGGAGAGCCTCGTGACCCGATTGCTGCAGCGTCAACGTGATGGGGGAGCCTTGAGGTGAGTATTTGCGTGCGTTGGACAGCAAATTCAGCAACACCTGACCGATACGGTTGTAATCTACCTCTACTTCAATAGGCTTACCGGGGTAATTGAAGGATAATGTAGGTCCTGCCCCCGCCGTGTACTCATCCAAGAAGTTCCGGCAGAGTTCGACTAAGTCACAGCGCTTACGGTTCAGAACAAGCATGTTTGTCTCGATGAGTGAGCTGTCCAACAGGTCATTCACGAGCATCTCCATACGTGCAATAGAGCGCTCCATGCTCGTCAATCCCTTACTGAAGACTTCGGTCACGTCTTGCTTGGTATCAGAAGATGAGAGCTGACGTCGCAGCAATTGTGTCCTGCCCTTTAAACTCGTAAGCGGAGTCTTCAGTTCATGAGAGACTATGCTGAGGAAACGATCCTTAGCAGCATTGGCTCCAACCAACTCTTGTGTGCGAGTTTGCACTAATTGCTCCAAAGACCTATTATGAAGCTCAAGGGCCATTTGCTGCTCATGCACCTTTCGGCGCAACTGGTATGTTATAATGGCACGATGCAAGGCAGCCACAAGATACTCACGGTCAATCGGCTTTTGAATGAGGTCATACGCTCCCCCACGCAGAGCCTCAATGGCAAGGTTATGCTCTCCATGCCCTGTGATCAACAGTGTTGGCGTTTCTGGCCGCAACTCTCGTATCTTTGCTAGTAGTGCCAACCCGTCCATACCGGGCATCTTGATGTCGCTCACAATAGTATCATAGTCGTGCTTCTGTATCTGCTCAAGGGCCTGTAGTGCCGAGTCCGACGTGTCTACCTCTACTTGCTTCATCTGCAGATACAATGCCTGTGGGAGTGCTCGTAGCAGAGCAGTGTCATCATCCACGACAAGAATATGTGATTTAACGGTCATACAATGTCCCTGTACTCCTCACGAACTATTCACAGTATGGCTACATTTGGGTGCAATCGAGAGAATATCTACGTAGGATGATCGTGACGTCGATGCTGCGCATCCTCTTGACGCTGCTCTCAGCCGTACAAAAAACATATCACATTTTGTATAAGCATGGCAAGTGCGTTGACCTAACTAGCACATCTGGTTATAAACCCGACAACTTCTTTCCGCTGTGGTATAATCATGGAGGCATGAAATAAAGAAATGGGAGTAAGCATTAGATGGCAACTGGTATTATTCGCGTCATTTCTGTGCGTCACCTTTTCATTCTTCTTGTCCCTCTCTCACTCCTAGTAGCCTGTGGACAGAACGGGCCTTCCTCGACAGGCACGAATACAGCAGCTACGCCCACCCCTGCACTCGATGTCTACGGCACACCTATCGTCTTTCCTAAGACAGCGCCACAGCGTATTGTCTCGCTCATACCTAGCATAAGTGAAATTCTTGGCGCGCTACCCTTGCAGTCACGAATCGTTGGCGTCGACTACGACACCAACTACCCTGGTACGCTAAGCTCCTTGCCGAAAGTGTCGGATGCAAGCGGGGTCTACAACGTCGAGCGTATCGTTGCACTAAAACCCGACCTGGTTCTGAGCTATGGCGCTGATACGAAGCAGTACGATACACAACTCAAGCAACTTGGTCTGCATGTTGTGGATTTAGCAGCGTTGGACGTTTCACAAACTATTCAGGAGATACGGCTGGTGGGACGACTCACCTTCACGCAAACAGCGGCAGATGCCCTCGCGCAGGATATGCAACGCCAGGTTGATCACATCCGAGCCGCAGTTGCCGAAACAGCACATCCTTCGGTGTTGCTGGAGGTGGATGATAGCTCGCCAGGAAAGCCCTATGTGTTTGGCGGTACCTCCTTCGGTGACGAATTAGCTCAGGATGCCAACGCCCGCAATATCTTTCACGACAATACCAGCAATGGCGGCTTCCCGCAGGTAACTGACGAAGCGGTCATTAAGGCCAACCCACAATACATCATTCTCACAGAGAATGCGGCGTACGGAGGGAATGTCAATCTCGTATACAAACGCGCCAATTGGGGTAGCATCGATGCAGTAAAGGCGCACAGGGTGTACCATATCAATACCGACATCATGCAACGTCCAGGGCCGCGCCTGGTGCAAGGGTTACAGTGTCTCGCCCAAATTCTTCACCCCGACAAGTTTCCGGGCGCTCTGCCTGCTTATTGTTCTGCATCGGTTTGATAGCAAATTCCGTGAGGCCCAATCAGGCCAGGGCGACCGCAAGGGTCGCCCCTATACACGGATAATAGAGCAACAGTAGGGCTGTTATAACTGAGACAGCAAATCGTTGAGCCTATTGACGAAGCGTGTGGGATTCTCCAAGTGCTCACCAAGGCTGAGCACCGATTGATCCAGCAGAGTGAAAGCCCAATCCGCTAGGCGCTTTTCATCTGTTTCGTCTTTCATCCTGAGAAGGATGGGGTGATGCGGATTGATCTCCAGAATCGGCTTCACCTGCGGTCCCTGTTGACCCACAGCCTTCAATATACGCTGGAAAGCGGGATCAATATCATACTGATCGACAACGAGACAAGCTGGAGAGGTCGTGAGGCGTGTGGTGACACGCACATCCTTCACCTCGTCACCCAGTGCAGTCTTGATGCGCTTAACCAGATCTTGTGCCTCATCAACACTTTTTTTATACTCTTGTTTCTCTTGCTCGTCCTCCATCTCACTCAGGTCTACCTTGCCCTTTGAAACTGACTGGAAGGAGAAGTCTTTAAATTTCAGGAACTCGGTTCCGAACAGGTAGTCGATGGGGTCGGACAACAGTAGCACTTCGACGCCCTTCTTCTTGAAAATCTCTAGGAGTGGGCTATCGTTGGCAGTGTTGAAGCTCTCGGCAGTGATGTAGTAAATCTTGTCCTGGCCAGGCTTCATACGGGCGGCGTAATCTTCCAGCGACACGTCTTGTTTTTCACCGGATGTATGAGTGGAGGAGAAGCGCAGTAATTTGGCAATGGATTCCTGGTTGGCATGATCTTCGGCGAGTCCCTCTTTGAGAACGCGTCCAAAAGTCTCCCAGAACGCTGTGTACTTCTCCGCTTCTTTCGTGGCCAAGTCGGAGAGCAAGCCAAGCACTTTCTTCACTGCATTCGAGCGAATTGTCTCGATCATCCTGTTGTGCTGCAGTATTTCGCGCGATATATTTAGTGGCAGGTCACTTGAGTCAACGATACCTCGTACAAAGCGCAGGTAGGTCGGCAGTAGTTGCCCAGAGTCGTCCATAATAAACACACGACGCACGTAGAGCTTAACATCATGGTGACGTTCGCGATTCCATAGGTCAAACGGTGCATGCTTAGGAATATAGAGCAACAGAATATACTCGTGTGTTCCCTCCATACGACTGTGCAGGTACGCTAACGGGTCGTCGAAGTCATGTGTGACATGCTTGTAGAACTCTTTATAATCCTCTTCGGTAATCTCACTCTTTGAACGCGTCCAGAGAGCAGAAGCGCTGTTTACCCGCTCATCTTCGTTTTTATCCTTTTCCTCACTTTTCATTACAATAGGAACTGTAATGTGATCCGAATATTTGCGGATAATCGAGCGTAAACGGTAACCGTTGAGCAGTTCGTCCTCGTCGTCGCGGAGCTGCAACACAACTTGCGTGCCGCGCCCAAACTTCTCAACCGTCTCAAGGGTATACTCGCCCCGACCGTCCGACTCCCAGCGTACACCATGCTCTGGTCCAAGGCCAGCACGGCGTGTTGTCAATGTCACCCTACTAGCAACGATAAAGGATGAGTAGAAACCTACGCCAAATTGGCCGATAATATTGGCATCTTTCTGCTGATCGCCTGTGAGCGCCTGGAAGAACTCGTGGGTGCCCGACCGAGCAATTGTGCCGATATTCTGCATTACCTCTTCGCGTGTCATACCAATACCATTATCAGAGACGGTAATAGTACGGGCATCTTTGTCATAAGAGACACGGATTTTGTAATCGATGTCATCCTCAGCAAGGGCATCATCAGAGAGAATAGCGAAACGCAGTCTATCAATAGCGTCTGATGCATTTGAAATCAGTTCACGCAGAAAGATCTCTTTGTTGCTGTAGAGTGAATGAATCATTAGATCAAGCAGTTGCGTGACTTCTGCTTGAAAATTCAATGTCTGTCTGTGTGTGTCTACGGTCATATTACGTCATCCTCCACTCTTTAATATATGCGGTTATCTACTCCAAACAATTTGGAGCTTGCAGCATATATTACTCTATCAAACGTAGCTGATTTTTACAAGAGGATGCACAGATGAAAACAAGCTAGTTGG
>JAFAXQ010000166.1 GCA_019240835.1 Ktedonobacteraceae bacterium | reverse complement strand
CAATCCTGGTGGTCACCGACCAACTTGGCCAAGTGACCATACCGCGCTTCACGCCATCAATGTTCATGACCAGATCGCCGAAGACGGATTGATAGACGGCAGAGATATCCTGCGTCTCAGCCATGTAGTACAACTTTGAGACACTATGCGGAGCCATGTTCTGGTAATATGAAGAGTTCGGGTTGGCAGACTCCACAATGGCAGCCGTGGTGAATTGCGAAATGCCAATATGATCGGGGTGTCCATAGCTTCCATATGGCCCGAAGGTGACGACCACATCAGGCCTGACATGCCGTAGGTGTCCAACGATCTTCGCAATGGCCTCTGCTGGATGGGCCTGATCCAGGTCTCCATCAATGTAATCGAGAAAATCGACGTAGCAAATATCAAGTACTTCTGCTGCGTCCAGCAGTTCATTCTCACGTATCTTGCCTAGCTCTGCCAAGCCCGGGTACTCTCGCTCGTCGCCGAACCATCCACGCTCACCCCGTGTTGCGGTCACAAGATACGTTTTGACTCCCTCGGCAGCATATTTCGCCAGTATGCCACCCGTGCCTAAGGATTCATCATCTGGATGTGCCAGGACACACATCAATTTCAATTCGTTTGCCATAGTCGTCTCTGCTTTCTGTGAGTTGGCGCTGCTGCGCATCGGCAGCATGGGAGAGAGCACCTTAACTGACACTCTCATTGTAGCCGGAATGGGTGGACAACCACTAAGCGCTGCGTTTTGCGTAACGTATATGATGAGTATAATTATATCACATCCATAAAACGCAAGGGCTCCTTGCGGAAACCGTAAGGATATGGTAGGATAGACTCAGCCGATAGAACCTGTCGATCCACCAGGGAGGCAGAGATTCAGTATGAAAAAGATGGGGCACAGAGGCAATGTAGTAAGCGAGGGTAGTCATACAAGGGAGAGTGCAATGACCGAACGACTGGAACACGAGATAGCCTATTACTACGATTTCCACCCCACCGAGGAGGATTTGATGGGGGAAACGGTGGTTCATGACGTGCTGGGACGCTATCTCACGGACGTCTTAACTGCACTCTTTGACGGGCAGATGTGTGCCGTGTATCACAACCTCAACTTCTATTACACTCCCAATTGGAAAGAGCATCCACTCGCTCCAGATATTGCCGTGATTAAAGGCGTCGACTTCCGCTATGTGCGCAGTTGGCGTGTGGGCAAGACCGGACCCGCACCTCAGGTGGTCTTGGAAGTTGCTTCGGAAGAAACCTGGAAAAAGGACCTAGATGAGAAACCGATGAAGTATGCTTTGATTGGAGTGCAAGAATATTTTGCGTATGACCCCAATGAGCAGCCACTGCTGCGAGATGGGCAGCGACTTTTTGGTTGGCGACTGGACCGAGCTACGCGTAGCATGCGTGCGCTGCCCCTGGACCCACAGGGGCGTCTGTGGAGTCTGCATCTAGAGAGCTTTTTGGTGCCAGACAAGAAGTATCTGCGCCTCTATGATAGTAATGGGCAACTCCGTCTAACTCAGGCTGAAGCCGAGAAGCAACGCGCTGATGCTCTGGCTGAGAAATTGCGCTCGCTGGGAATGGACCCCGATCAGATATAAGGTTTTCAGAGAAGCTGGCACGAAGTGTATGAGGAGACTGGAAATCCCTTATCAATGTGATCCAGATGATGCAAATGGAACAGAATACACAGTGGATCAATAAATACCTCACGCCAGAACAACAACAAAAGATGGCGGAAATCTCTAGTAGGTCATACAGTCCTCAAGCAGCTCAGAAGCTGGCAGAATGGGGGAAGAACTGGACCGAAGAGGATCAGAAACTGGCGAATCAGCAGTGGAATGCTGTTTTTACGGAACTGAAACGGCTGGTAGCGCAGGGAAAAGATCCAATCGGTGCGGAAGGCCAGGCGTTGGCAAAACAGCACACTGAGCTGATTGGCCAATTCACCCACGGTGATGCAGACGTAGCGGCTGGTCTGAGGCAGTGGTGGAAGAACTACAGCGACCTACCCGAGGGAGAGAAGCCGTTATCCATCTATAACTACAGTAAGGAGGAAGAGGCGTTCCTGCAGAGAGCATTGGAGTACTATCAGCAGGGCTAGAGATATGAGATGAGCATTGCTGAGACCCGATCAATCGGTCTCAGCAATGCTCATCTGAGCTTTCTTCACTCCAACTCTGCGTGCAAGGCTGCGATTGGGTGAGGCCATCAGGGGTGGGAGTGGGGGCATCAGGACCGGAGAGGTGCTTTTGGGCAAACTGCTCAATGGCTGCAATCACGTCGCCTAGTGCCTGTCCTTTTTCAGTAAGGTGGTACTCGACGCGGGGCGGAATCTGCAAGAATGCTTGCCGTTGCACGAACCCCATCTCTTCCAGTAACTTGAGACGCTGCGAGAGTGTCTTCGAGCTGATATGACCTAGCAGCTCGCGCAGTTCGTTAAATCGTTTTGCCCCACCCAACAGCGTAATAACGATCAGCAGAATCCACATATCTCCAATCAAGCGAATGGCACGCCCCATTGGACTAGTTGCACAAGCTCCGGGGATTTCAGTTGGCGGTTCATGGTCGGGTGTCTTCATAGCATAAGTATATCATGCTTTTTCTTCTTGAAAAGAAGAATGTTCTTGACAAATCTCTACTTTCTAAGTTATACTTACTTCCGTAAGGAAAGTATGTTGAGAAAAGGAACTGTCAGTCTTGTTCGCTCCTTCTCTCAACGAGTTTAGCAATTTTGTAGAAGAATGGAGCAATACCATGACAATTTCCAATGAAACGCAAAGTGGGACCACTAGTCGCTGGAAGCTCGACCATGGCCACACCCTTGTTGAGTTCTCCGGCAAGCACATGTTTACTACGGTCAAGGGTCATTTCAAGAGCGTACAAGGGACTATCTTGCTGGACGAGGCTGATGCGTCCCGATCTTCGGTGCAGGTAGAGATTGAAGCAAGCAGCCTGTATTCGGCACTGGATTATCGCGACAACCATCTCAAGTCCCCCGACTTCCTAGATGTCGAGCACTTCCCAACGATCACCTTCAACAGCACCAGCGTTGAGCCGGAGGGTAGTGACCATGCGAAGGTGATTGGGGACCTGACGATCCATGGCGTCACCCGCGAAGTGGTGCTCGATACCCAATTCACGGGGCGTGCGAAGCATCCTATGACAGGTGGAGAGGTCCTTGGCTTTGAAGCTACGACCTCGATCAACCGCAAAGACTTCGGTTTGACCTGGAACCGAGCCTTGGAAACTGGTGGCTTCCTCGTGGGCGATATCATCAAGATCGAGATCGCTACTGAGGCCCTCAAGCAGCCTTCCTAACATTGACTAGTCTAGGCAACATGGGAGATAGCTATCTCCCATGATCTCTTCCGTTTCTCCGGCTCTATCCTCTGCAAGCGCCTCAGCCACTAGACCTGCAAGGGCACGTTCAGACCTAGGATCATGAAAGAGAGTTTGCCAACGCTTTTCTGAAACTATTTCTTGTCTTATGATCTCAGCAATGTATCTTTGCTCCTCTTCGGGAAGCTGTGCTACTTCGTTAAACGCGTCCTTCAGTGCTTCTATCATGGTGCTCACTCTCAAGGTGGTATTACCTTTCCTTTATTTATCACTAGTGTAACGCTAGTTGGTGATCAGAGCACCAATTGTTTTGAATACCCGTATTGGTCTGGAAGTTCACATGCCAATATAGCGTGCATACACTGCCCGTGCCACCTGCTGGTCATCGGTGCCCTTGATAATGGCACGGGCATCGGGAAACAGTGTCAACTCGTACCCGTCTACGACACAGCGCAAGAGAAACTCGTTGAAGCTGACCTCTCCTAGCGGCTCAAGTCGCTGAGCCAGGGTGGCGAAGTCGAGCTTGATACCTTGCCTACCCGCACTTGCTCGCACCTGGACTGCATTGCGTCCACATAAGCTCGTACTGTTGGTACCCGCGAGCGTATCGAGAAACTCGTAGTGATGCTGTCCACAGGCAGGACAATCTGGCTCTCGTGGCACTTCAACGCGATCATAGGTGTTCTGCCATACATCCATCCAGACCATGCTGCGGCCCATCGTTTCACTTTTGAGCAGTATTTTTATTGCTTCGGTTGAAGCAATCCCTGTAATGGCTGCCACGATTCCATTGAGCACTCCGGCGGTATCGCAGGTTGGTGTCGTACCAGGTAGTGGCATGTCAGGATAGACACAACGTAAGCATGGTGTATCGCCGGGTACGATATTCATGGTTACCCCGTACGAGGCGATAACA
>JAFAXQ010000030.1 GCA_019240835.1 Ktedonobacteraceae bacterium | reverse complement strand
CCAATGCTGATAATCCAGCAGATCGAGCGGTCTATCAGCAGCAGGGGCGCAAGCTCGTAGCAGAGTAGTCCACATAGTGTTTACGGAAATCTTGTTTCAAGAGAAAGCAGAATCGTTATGGGCAGAGAAGTAAAGCGCGTCCCACTTGATTTCGATTGGCCTCTTGATACAATTTGGTCTGGCTATCTTCCCGACCATTGCCTGACCGATGAGGAAGCCGACTCAGGAACATGGCAGCAGCACCCGCCTATCGGTCCAGGCTATCAACTGTGGGAGAATACGACCGAAGGCTCCCCGCAATCGCCCGTTTTCGACTCAGCAGGAAAGCTCGCTACATGGTGTGAAGAGCACACGACGACGTGGGGATACCGCCGAACCTCGCAAGAGGAATGGTTGCGTCTGATCGAGAGTGCATGCATATACGGACAATTTGGCAACGTTATCGGACTGTAGATTGAGCAGTAGTTGTGTCTACGTAGTGGTTACGGAAACACTCCTTGCTGAAGCAAGGAAAAGAGAGGGATACCATGAAGAACGGTCCAGACGACCACATGGCCATTGCAGAAGAGGCACTCACGTATTGCACAGAACAGAATTTGCCCTACGCTGCCATGACCGATGTGATCGCAGAGCAGCATCCAGAGATAGACCCCGAAACAGTACTTGATACTGTGTGTGAGCAATGGGGATGGGACAAAGAGCAGTACTTTGCCCTACGGCAGTTTCTCTGGTAGGTTTGAGAAGAGAAAGGATACCCATATGGACCTGAACGAACTACTCGTACACAAACTTGAAACAGCGCGCCCCTTGGTCGTCTGTCATGTTGGCTCTACCACGGCTGCATGTGAAGCCTTCGAAGAATGGCGATTGAAGGATACGTTGGCAGGGCATATTGTTTTAACCATCGGGGCCAAGAAAAACGATACTGAGCTACAGATCACCCCCGATCAGGCAGTATCCCTAGACGTGCTTCACCTCTACAAGATTGATCTCGCCGACTTTGTAAGAGTCCTCAATGTCCAGGACTACATCGGGCAAAGCACGAAGCGGGAAATCGCCTATGCTACCCAAACAGGCAAGCCATGCGTCTTTCTGACCAAGCCCGCAGCCTCCCCGACAGAACCCTGCTATGTGTGCGGTTCTCATATAACCTACGTCGATATGGGCAATGGCGAAGAAACGGCCCTTCCTGGCTGTGCCTACTGTGACCGCGTGACGTGCCTTGAACACAGCTTCATTGATGAGAGTGGGCACCGATGCTGCTATGACCCATATTGCTTAGGGGGAGAGTGTGTAGTTTCCGTAAACACCACGGAAACGAACTGTAAACAGGAGAATTGGAACGATGCAGCCATTTGACCCGAAGGCCCATCTCATCATCAGGACCGAATACTTGCCGATTCAATGGCGACTCCTGTGGTTCAGACAGGAGAATCCCAAAGGCAAGATTGAATCAAGGGCCATCACCCTTGAACCAAATGCGGCCATCTTTGAGGCATACGTCGAGCGGGAGGACGGCGGCTGCGCACGAGCACATGGCAGCGAGACTGCCGCCGACTGGCATGACTTCATTGAGAAAGCAGAGACCAAGGCAGTAGGCCGCGCTTTGGCAGCAGTGGGTTATGGGACACAATTCTCTGCTGCCGAATTTGATGCCGGGGAGCACAGTGCTAACACAGCGCCAGATACTCCCACACGAGAAAAAGCGGAAACGCACGTTTCCGCAAACAAGACAGTTCAGCCATCGTCAACTGAACCAAAGCAGGAACTGCTAGCCATCAAAGCTGATGTAAAAGAGTTAGGGATAGCACACACCCCCACCCAGTGGGCAGATTGGAAGCGCAAGGTGCTTGACGAGGATACCAGCGATGGGCAGTTAAAGCCTCATCACCTTGCGAAATTGCATGGTGCAGTCGAGACACTCAAGCGCCAAGAAGCGACCACGCAAAGCAAACACCTTGAGCCAGCACTCAAGGACCGCCTGAACGCTCTGTACACACGCGCTAAAGCTATCGCCCCATCGTGCGAGTCGGCCAACGATTTCAAAGTCTACTTGGCACATCTACTGAAGCTCAATCGTATAGATGTAGCCACCTTGCAGACTCTGGACCTGGATTATGTAGAAGCAGATATCGTCAAGCGCGAAGCTGCCGCGATGGAGGAAGTCGCATGAGTGAGAAGAGTAGTATTGAATGGACCGAGGCTACCTGGAACCCGGTCACGGGCTGTACGGAAGTCTCCCCCGGCTGTGACCACTGTTATGCTCGTACCCTGGCCGAGCGCTTCCGTGGTACCACAGGGCATCCCTACCAGCAGGGCTTTGATCTGCGTCTGTGGCCTGAGCGCCTAGACGCGCCCACCCGTTGGAAGCGCCCGCGCCTGATCTTTGTCAACTCCATGTCTGATTTGTTTCACAAGGACATTCCTGATGACTTCATCGTCCAGGTCTTCTGCACGATGGCTCACCGTGCGCCCCAGCACACCTACCAAGTCTTGACCAAGCGCCCATCCCGCCTGGTCAACACCTCGCTCTTGGCACAGATCAAAGAGGCCATTGGCTCCTGGCCTGCTCACATCTGGTTAGGCACGTCCGTGGAGACCCAGGACTACACCTGGCGCGTAGATGCGCTACGCTGCATGCCTGCCGCCGTCAAGTTCATCAGTGCCGAACCGTTACTTGGCCCCATCTCGTTTGATCTTGATGGTATCGCCTGGGTGATTGTGGGGGCGGAAAGTGGGCATGGTGTCCGCCCGATGAATGAGGACTGGGTGCGCAGCTTACGCGACCAGGCTCTTGCCACAGGCGTTGCCCTCTTCTACAAGCAAAACGCCCTGGGTGGCCGCAAACTGCCACTGCCACTCTTAGATGGAGAGCGTTGGCAACAGTTCCCCGCCGAGGTGCCCCATGACTAACACTGCTGCACAAAGCACGCTGGTCTGTTCGTCCTGCGAGGATGCTCTTGACTGCTACTTGGCAGAGACTACACAGTACCCGCTCCTCTCTGCCCAGGAGGAACGTACCTTGGCAGCACGCATCCAGCACGGTGACCAAGCGGCATACACGCGCTTCATTCAAGCCAACCTGCGCCTAGTCATCTCGATTGCCAAACGCTACCAAGGGCTAGGCTTAGACCTGCTTGATCTGATTGGCGAGGGGAACCTAGGCCTCTTACGAGCCGTCGACAAGTTTGAGCCAAGCCGAGGCTACAAGTTCAGTACCTACGCCACTTGGTGGATCAAGCAAGCTATCCTGCGTGCCTTGGACGACAAAGCACGCCCTATCCGCTTACCCGTTCATGTGAGCGAACGGCTGCGTGCCCTGGAGCGTGCTCACAGTCACTGCCGCACGACCACAGGGGAGGAACCCAGCACAGAGGCGCTCGCTACCCTACTCGGCTTGCCGATCAACACCATTGCTGATCTCTTACATGCCAGAGCACTCGGCACCATCAGCCTGTCCACCCCTATGAACTGTGATGAGGGATGGACCCTTGCAGACTGCTTAGAGGATGAGGCACGCTTTGCTCCTGATGAACACCTCTGCCAGCAGGAAGAGCACTGCACACGTGCAGCACACCTCGACGCCCTCCTCTCGTGTTTATCTGCTCGTGAGCGCACGGTGCTTGTGTTGTATTACGGCTTGGATGACAGCAGTGAACCACACACCTTTGCCAGTATTGGGCGTAACTTAGGGTGCTCTCGCGAACGGATACGCCAATTGCATAGCAGTGCCCTTGAGAAACTACGTCACTCTCGTGCCGATTTCGCTACGACTATGACCAATCAACAAGCAAGCTAAGAAAGGAGGACACAATGTTTCGAACACCATTTGAGCAAGGGGCCTCAGATGCGAGTCGTGCAGTTGAGGAAACCCGCCGACTTGGGATTACGAAAGATGTCGTGCTGAATCATTTCCTGGAAGATGATGGTATTCAGGGTGCAATCACTGCTGCCAACAACACCTACTATGATCAGGATGTTGCCGGAGAGGTGAAGGAACAGTACGCCGTTGGCTGGTTGGCAAC
>JAFAXQ010000025.1 GCA_019240835.1 Ktedonobacteraceae bacterium | reverse complement strand
GAGGTGGACTAGCTCACTACGGAAGTTGCTGTTGGGGTAGCGCAAGTTCAGTTCGTAGAGTCGCCAGGCGGCGGGGTAATAGTCGACGTCGCCGGTACGGGTTTTCAATTTGACCAAATGGTCACGGGGGTTGTAGGCTTTGGGTTGCTCACTCATGGATGGATCATCCTTTCATGGGTGCCATTGCCAGAGGCAGCAGGACTATGCCATAATCCAGTGCCAGCAATGACGCTAGTTCCGTCGTTGGTGGTGGCTACCAGAGTAGCTCGTACCTTCTCTGGTAGGTACTTTCCTTGACGCTTTTCAATAAGTTTTGTCAGTGATATCACTGACAAAACTTATTATACCATAGGCTAATCAACTTGTCAATTGCTACACCTCTGATATTGCAAACATTTCAAAGAAAAGATACAATTGTACTCAGACTATTACCTAAATCTCAACCAAAGAGGACCCTCAAATGGCACGAATGCAAACGCCGAAAGGCTATTACACTGCAACACAAGTCAAAGCGATACTAAAAATCAGCAGTGGCAGGATAGCTGAATATGTAGAGCAAGGGAAAATAAAGCATATAATCCCTCCTGGAAGGACAGTACACGGCTTCTACCTGAAGAAAGATGTAGACAAACTGGCACATGAGCTACAAGCATTTTTCGAGCTAGAGGAAGAAACCGAAACCACCATTTTCACAGCAGCCACCATAGAAGATATCCCCGCTTGCATCGCTCTGAACAGAGAATTATTCACTGCAAGCACCAGCACAGATACCACGACTCTTGCCGAAAAATGGACAAGATGGCTCAAAAAAAATCCCGAGATGATCTACGTCCTCAAAAGAGAGGAAGAAGTGATAGGCATTGCCACAGTACTGCCGATCAAGACAGACTCAGAGAAGTTCCAGCAAGCCTTAAGAGGAGACATCTCCTTTCTGCTAGGGGACGTGAACATCGCGGCAGAAGATATCGAGGAGTATAAGGCAGGAAACCATATTCAACTCTACATAGCAGAAATAGGCATTAAACAAAGCTTCCATAAAGACTTGAAAAGAAAATACGGAGCAAAGCTCATTTCCAACTTTATGGAGGCTATACTAGATTTAGGGAGAAGAGGAGTGATTATAGAGAATATCATGTCAGTAGGAGCAACAAGAAGCGGAACAAGGTTACTACAGCGTTTCGGTTTCAGCGAGGTCATATTCCCCCGAGCGGACACCAGATTATTCACTCTCAACATGAAAGAGTCAGGAGCATACCCAGCACAGGCTTACAGAGAAGCTTTAAAGGAAGCAATAAACAATAAAAAAGAGAGGTGAGAGAGTAAGAGTACAACCAGAGGCACTAAGAGAATGAACAGAGAAAAAGAGGGATAAACGCCACAAGGATGGTCTTTCAGGTTCAAAACCCCGTCATAAAACGCTATATTTTCAAACACTAGTATGGTATACTTGTTCTTAGCCGTGTAAGAGTTAACTATTCAATGCGGTGTTGTGCCCTTAACGAAACGAAAAGGAGTACCCTTCGTGGCTCGTGTCCAGTTTGAGCATGTCTCCAAGCGCTTCAACAACGTTGAAGTCGTCCATGATATAAGCATTGACATCAAGGACAAGGAATTCCTCGTACTGGTTGGTCCTTCCGGTTGTGGCAAGAGCACCTGTCTGCGACTGGTCGCAGGTCTGGAAGAGCCTACTGAGGGCGAAATCTACATCGGGAATCGCTTGGTCAATGGTGTCGATCCAAAAGACCGCGACATCGCTATGGTCTTCCAAAACTACGCGCTCTACCCCCACATGAGCGTCTATGACAACATGGCCTTTGGTCTCAAGCTCCGCCACTTCCCCAGGAACGAAATTAAGAAACGTGTAGAGGTCGCCGCCAGTATACTTGGCCTGGAGCATTTGCTCAAGCGCAAACCGAAGGAACTTTCCGGTGGACAGCGCCAGCGTGTCGCGCTGGGGCGTGCCATTGTCCGCGAGGCGCAAGTCTTTCTGATGGACGAACCCCTCTCTAACTTGGACGCGAAACTGCGCGTGGCTACTCGTGCTGAGATCATCAAGCTGCACCGACGTATCCAGACAACGGTGATCTATGTGACCCACGACCAAGTTGAAGCTATGACGATGGGAGACCGCATCGCTGTGTTGAACGACGGTCGTATCCAACAGCTTGGTACGCCGCAGGAACTCTACGATCATCCTGCTAACATGTTTGTTGCTGGCTTCCTCGGCTCACCATCCATGAATTTCTTCCCCAACGCGCAGATGGTCAGCGAGGATGGGAACCCCAGGATCGTGCTCGATGGCATGGGACAGATAACCGTACCTCAGCAGTATATAGAGTCTGCCAAGGCGGCTGCAGGCAAGCATCTCACCTTCGGCATACGGCCGTCTCACCTTGAGGATGTGACCATCATTCGTGAGAGCAGTGCTGATGGCAACGTCCATTCTACTATCGAAGGAACTGTGGATGTAGTTGAGAACCTAGGCAGTGAGCTGCAAGTCTACCTCACCTCTGGTGGTAAGAATATCGTCGCTACGCTTGATCCACGCTCCAACATAAAAGCAGGTCACAAAGTGAAACTGTACGTGGAAAGCAACAGTATCCATCTCTTCGAGAGCGATACAGGTGTGGCTTTCTTCTAGCAAAGAGTGTCTATTTTCTGGAGTGATCCTGCGGTCTTTACCGCTACCCTTTGACCGAACCGGCTAGAATACCGCGTACAAAGTAGCGCTGTAAGGAGAAAAAGACCACCAGCGGTAGCGCCATCGAGACGAAGGCCGCCGCGGTCAGCACTTGGTAGTTCGAGCTAAACGAGTTCACTAGGTCGGCGACCGCTAGCGTCATCGGGGCGTGCTCCGGGTTGCCTCCCAGAAAGATCAGAGCCACCAGTAGGTCATTCCAGACCCACATGAACTGGAAGATAGCTAGCGAAGCCAGTGCTGGCACCGACAGCGGCATAATGATAGTCCAGAAAATGCGCATGGATCCGGCACCGTCAATATGGGCTGATTCCATCAGGTCGGACGGCAGTGACGCGAAGAAATTGCGCAGCAAGTAGACGGCAAAAGGTAGACCAAACGCCGTATGCGCCAGCCAGACCGCTGCGTACTGACCTGTCAGGCCAATCGCTGTAAACATGGAGAGAATAGGTACCAGTGTAATTTGCAGCGGAACAATCATCAGCGCTACGATAATAAGGAACAGCCAGTCGCGACCCGGGAACTTCATCCAAGCAAAGGCGTAGGCCGCGAACGCGGCAACGAGAATGGGAAATATCGTCCCCGGTATAGCAATGATCAGGCTATTGAGAAAGGCTTGGCCCATCCCTTGCACTAACAACACCTGCTGGTAGTTTGCAATCGTAAAGGTCCAGGGTGGCACCAGTCCCGTCCACCAGCCAGTCGAAGCAATCAGTGAGGCCGGGCGGAATGAGCTAATAAACAGACCCAGAGTTGGGATTGACCACAAACATCCAATCAGCACCGCAATCGCTGTTACACTACTCTTGCTGAGACCTTGTACCAGATAGCTGCCTAGCGTACGCTCTTTCTTATCAGCATGCGTAGCACCAGGTGTGGACAAGGCCGTGGATGGCGGACGTTTCGAGTCTCTTACACTCATCGCATCTTCTCCTGTTGCCGTATTTGACGGATGTTGAAATACATAACTGGCACAACTGCCATCATGAGCAGTACAGCCAGCGCACCCGCTTGACCGTAGTTGCCGAAAACGAACAACTGATTGTAAAATTCTACTCCCACCACGCTTGAATGATAATTTCCGCCGGTCATGACATAGACGATATCGAAGATTTTCAGAATATTGATCACCATGGTGACCGTTACGACCGTGAGTGTCGCAGAGATCATCGGCACCATGATGCGCCAGAAGATGGTGAAGCGTCCTGCCCCATCCATTTTGGCGGCTTCGAGAATCTCGTCCGGGATGCTTTTCAACGCCGCTGAGAGAATAACCATGCAGAAGCCAGTCATCATCCAGACGTAAACCGCGATCATGGCGAAAGTATTGAAACGTGTATCAAGCAACCAAACCTGCGGCCCAATACCAAAAAGGCCTAAGATAGCGTTGAGCAGACCTATCTGCGGCTGGTTGGCTGGTTGGTACACGAAGACAAAGCGCCAGATGACGCTGGCGCTCACGAACGAGATCGCCATGGGCAAAAACAAGGCGGACTTGATCACGCGCTCAATCTTGACCCGGTCTATCAGCACTGCGACGAGCAGCCCCAACCCCACCGTCAGCACAGTCGCGAGCACCAGCCAGATCAGGTTGTTTCTCAACACCTCTAGCAGGCTGGGGTCGGTAAAGATGCGCTGGTAATTTCTCAGCCCCACATACATCGTCGAAGTCTTGTTAAAAAAACTGAGCCAGACGGTATTCAGCACAGGATAGATAAAAAAAACCAGTTCTAACACCAGCGCTGGCCCAACCCAGATCCATGCCAGCCAGGAGATGTTCCTTTGCCTTCCACGTGGAGAGGCAGAGGTTTTTTGTACGGCTAGTATTGCCATATGTCATATCCTTTGCCATTACAGTACATGACAATAAAGGTTACTACTGTCCCTTTAGGACTGGTATGCTTGCTGGGCTGTGGCCTCTAGAGATCTGAGCACGCTGTCCAATTGCTTGGGGTCGGCTATGTAGGTCAGTAAACCCTTCCAGTATGCTGACTGCAAGGAAGCGGGTATCAGGTCGCCCACACTGAGTTGGACCGCCGTGGCAGCGGTGAGAATCTGGGCAGATTGGCGCGCCACGGGATCAGGGTAATCGGCCAAGTTGACCGACTTATTCACCGAAGTCGAGCCACCACGCTTCACCCAAATGCTTTGCGCCTCGGCCGTGGCTAGGAACTGCATAAACTGACGTGAGCCGTCGTTATCCTTCATCGCTACCACAATATCAGCGCCACCAGTAATCGCGCCCTTATACTGAGCATTGATCGTGGGGAAGGGGAAGAAGTTGAAATCCCTGCCGGCCTTGAGTGTCTGAAACTGGCTGGTGATGAAGCCAGCCGTGAAGTCACCCAGATAGTACATGTACGCCTTGGGTGGTGATGTAAATGGCTGGTAGGAGGCATCTTGGAAGTTCGTCGCCAGAATCGACTGCGGCGCACCATTAATGTAGTGATTGCCGTGCGCGATCTGGCCGAACATCTGAATGGCATCCTTGATACTGGCATGCGTCCAGGGGATTTTGTGCTGCACCCACTGATTGTACATAGCCGGGCCGTACTTGTTCATGTAAATCTCAGAAACCCAGTCGGCGGCTGGCCAACCGCTGGATGCTGAGCTTTCTACACCCATTGCCCAGGGATATTTGCCAGCATTGGCAAGCTGATCCGAGACAGCAATCAATTTGTCCCATGTTTGGGGAATCGCCCCGCCCGCGTCTTGGAACTGCTTGGGATTGTACCAGACGGTGGCTTTGTTGTTGCCTTTGGGCAGAACGGCGTACAGAGTTCCCTTCCATGAGGCTAAATCGATCCAGCCATGGCCATAGTCTTGCTTGTACTTGTTCATATCAATGAACTTTTCCAGCGGTACTAGCTTCCCCTGATCGGCTAGTTGATGCATCAGGTCAAGATTGGGCATGCCAGCGATATCAGGCAGGTTATTTCCCCTGACCCTCGTCTGCAGCACCGCTGGCAAATCGCGTGTCGACTCGACGTTAACTTTGATGCCAGTTTTCTGGGTGAAAGCTGCGTTAATGGCATTGAAGGAATCCAATTCTGAGCCGCCCCACTCGGTCAAAGCATCGATAGAAGTGACCTTGGTAGAGCTTCCGCCACAGCTTGCTAGCAAAGCAGTGGCCGCACTGATGCTTAGCCCGGCAGCAGTTGCTCGCTGTAGGAACGTGCGCCGCGACAGGCTATGCTGCGTAGTATACTCCTCTACTAGGGTATCGAGTTCTTGACGAATATGACGCTGAAAGGTTGGCATAAAAAATCTCCTCGCGTATAGAGTGCAAACTGATCTTAAGCCGCCACGCAAGTTTTTGTCAAGCACATCCAGAGCTTGCATTCATGCATTCGTCTTTCCTCTTGAAAACGATGGTATTTTTTGATATACTCATGTGCGAATCGAGCATTTGTATTCATGCACATTAAGGCAACACGTGCAGCGGGGCTGCAAACTACTAGAGGTGTTGTTCGTCTATTGGTAATAAGGATCGCCAATGAGCAGTTCACCGCCTTCTCCACCTTTCCTTGGTCGTTTTTGGCCCACGCTCCTGCGTGTACTGGCTGTCTTTGGGGTTCCTGCAGCAACTGTTGCTATTTTTTCTCGCTTTGTCAAAGACTATCCCTTGCCCGCATTCCTTATAGGAGTGCTCTACGAGTTAACTGTCTTCATATTCGGTTTTGTAGGGAAAGTCTGCCAGATACTGAAGGATCGCTGGGCTGAGCGGACCGTCGAGTGGTTCGATCATTGGGTCCAGGATATTATATCCTGCTATCCGAAACAGTACTACCACTACCTTCGCTATCGGCATCAATATCTGGACGTGAAAGGGTTGAGCATTCAGGGTCCCCACGCGCTAGAATTGGACCAGATCTTTGTAGAGCCGAGTATCACCCCCTCCACACCGCATACAGCGACTCCCAATCCCATCCAGGTATCCCAAGCACCGCCTGAAGGGAGCCATACAATCTGCGATTACCTAGTATCTGCTCCTCTGCGCAACCAGCATCTCGTGGTTATTGGGCCGCCTGGCAGTGGCAAAACCATACTTTTGAAGCATATCACGCTTATGCTGGTCGCCCCTCGGAAGGCGCTCTACCAGACCAGTATACTGCACAAACTACCCATCTTGCTCTTCCTGCGCGATCATGCCAATGAGATCGAAAAGCAACCCGATTTCTCACTGGTGGATGCCGTGCATGAACATCTGAAGAAATGGGATCAGCCTCCCCCACCACGGGAGTGGTTTCGACAGCAGTTGACCAAGGGACGGTGCATTGTCATGTTGGACGGCCTAGACGAAGTGGCCGATCCCAAGATTCGCCAGGTAGTGGCGGATTGGGTTCAGCGACAAATGATCGCCTATTGCCAGAATCGCTTTATTGTGACCTCTCGTCCCTTTGGGTATCACAGCAACCCACTAAGCGGGGTGACCGTACTGGAAGTACGGCTTTTCGCGCCCGAGCAGGTCGAACAGTTCATCGACAAATGGTATCTTGCCAACGAAATCATGACTTGCCAGAAGGATGGTCTAGATGTGCGTACAAGTGCAAGGGTCAAGGCCAGAGAATTGGTTCAGCAACTACGCAATATACCTGCTCTCTTCGAACTCACTGTCAATCCGTTGCTGCTCACTATGATCGCTACGGTCCACCGTTATGGAAGGGAATTGCCAGACAATCGTGCAGCCTTGTATGCCGAGATCTGCAAGGTCTTTCTCGGTAGCCGCCAGAGAGCGCCAGGGCAGGTTCTAGAAATAACTCCTGTGGAGATGCAGATGGTATTGGAGCGACTTGCCTACCACTTGATGGTCAGAGGCATTCGTGATATTCCACTCGATGGGGTGCGGGACGTGATTCAGGTGCCATTGAAGCGTTTACCGATGTCGCCCGAGGCATTCTTGCAACTGATAGAAGATATCAGCGGTTTGTTGTTAGAGCGGGAGAGCGGCGTGTATAGCTTCGCTCATCTGACTTTTCAAGAGTACTTAGCTGCCATGTATATACAAAGAAACCAAATGGGACACACTCTGGTAGCGCAAGTGAAAGCAACTTGGTGGCAGGAAACGATTCGTTTGTATTGCGCGATGGCAGATGCAACGCCAATCATCAATGCCTGCCTAGCCGATGATTATCCGTCGGCAACTTCTATAGAGCTTGCTATTGATTGTGACGAAGAGGCATGCCAGGTGCAGCCAGAAGCGAGGGCTAGGCTGGAGACGCTGCTCGGAGAGGGCGTAGAGGATCTTGACCCTGAACGACAACATGTGATCGCCGGAGCGTTGCTAGCCAGACGGTTACGCGAAATGCGTCATCTCCACGATGAGACTTATGGGGCTACCTCGTTCATCACCTGTGCTGAATACCAAGTGTTCCTTGATGAACAGCGAGCGCGAGGCCAATGTCTTCAGCCTGATCACTGGACATCGTATCGCTTCCTACCCGGTCAGGGAAATACTCCGGTGCTGGGTGTACGTTTATCGGATGCCATAGCATTCTGTGGATGGTTGACGGAACGCGAAACAGGCCCTTGGCATTATCGACTACCAGCAGCAGGTGAACTCGAGGATGAAGGCAGACTTGAAGAGCTGCCCACAGGTACCGGTTACTGGCTCATGGGGGGTCAAGGGTTTGCCAGGACAAAGGAAGTTCCGATACTATCGGTTAGCGTTCTAGAAGAATTAGTAAGGGATGTCTTCTCCAAAGATGGCAACCTTGAGCGTGTCCTCGACCAGGTCGGTGGCATCCTCCACACCCTCGCACGCGCCATTCATGCTCTTGACCGCGACTCCGACCCCATTTACAACTTCGATTCCGTTCGCACCCTTGATCGCGCACGTGCTCTTGATCGTGTCTTCGAGCGTGCCTATGTTGTCGTTAGCGCGCTCACCGATGCGCTCGCTCATCCCCTTGATCGCGTACGCGCACGTCCCTTCGCGCTCGCGCTCGCTCTTGCCCTTGCTGGTGATCTTGCACGTCCCCTCGACCACATCCTAGACTACATTCACAACCATGTGTGCGCAGGTCCCCTCACCCTCACTCTTGACCCTACTCTCGACCGCTTTTTTCCTTATTGTCAGAGAATGCCACCTTCTCGAAGACAGACGCGGCAACTCTCCGCATTTGGTCGTACCACAAGACGAGAGGAAGACGCGATACAACGTCCCATTGATAATCTGCTCGATATCTATATGAACCTAGTAATAGTGGAAGGACGCATCCGGGGACAACTTCCGGCCTGTGAGGGCATTCTCATCGTGAAGGAACATAAGTAACTCGATGTGCAAGCAGCCAATGAAGGTTAAAATTCATGTACATTCTCTATCTTAGCCTTTGCGTGGCAACTTCCCATGATAGACCAGCGAAGCCAGTACATCAACGATCACAGGCAGCGCTAGCAGCGCGGTCGTATCGCTCACGTGGGGGTGACACTTCCACAGCGTTCCACATCGCTCATGCTGATCACATTTGTTTTGCGCTCACAGCCCATTTTCACGCCAGCGCGAGAAACCTGCCAGCCGCCAATACCAACCTGCACTAGATTGCTCGGAGGAGCGTTGGGACTGTTGGTGGCATGAAACCGGGGGGTGTGTGCATGCGCTCATCCATATCCGTCTCTTGAATGTCAATATGGCGATCAAGGTGAATGATACCCACGTTGCCGTCAATGTGGGGAGCAATACCAGGCACATTTGGGTAGCCCAGCGAGTGATCGCCACCGATCAAGACAGGAAATGCGCCGCTGCTAAATACGTGCGAGACAGCCATAGCAATCTGGTCGAAGCTTTTCTCGATGTTAGCCGGGATAACAAAGACATCACCGATATCGGCGATCTTCAAGCTTTGGCGCAAATCGACACCCATCTCAAAATTGTAGGAAGTGTAGAGGGCCGAAATGCGGCGTGCGGCCTGGGGACCAAATCGTGTTCCGGCCCGATACGTTGTGCCCGTGTCCAGTGGCTCTCCCAGAAGAGCTACGTCATACTCCTATCCTGGCCAGGATAGATATTCTTGCTCAGCAATATATTCGATCCTTTGGAGAACGCTATCGAGTTGGCTAGCATCTTCGATGTAGGTCAACAGATTTTCCCAGAATGCCTGCTGGACCCTTGGAGGCATCAGATCGCCAGCGCCGAATAACAGAATGTTGGTGGCCTCCGCCATCATTAGCCCTTCGGCATTGCTTTTGGCAACGTCGTTTGGATAGGCTTCCTGCTCTACTGATTGATTCAGTGACACAAAGCCGCCTCGCCTTACCCAAACCTCTTGCGCTTGGGCGGTGGCAAGATAGCGAACCAGTTCGCCTGCTGCACTGTTCTTCTGCATAGCGACGACCAGATCGGCACCAACGGTGACCCCACCCTTGTACTTAGAGTTAATGGATGGGAAAGGAAAAAAGTTTATATCATGTCCTACTTTGAGGCTGGGAAAGGCATGCGTAATAAAACCTTCCGCGAAGTCGCCCAAGTAGCACATGTAAGCATCAGGCGAACTTTGAAACGGTGCATTGCTGGCTTGTGCAGGGCTTGTTGTCAGAATCGACTGTGGTGCATCCTTAATATAGTGAGGCCCATGCACGATCTGGCCGAATTTTTGAAACGCGCTTTGGATGCTTGCATGGGTCCAGGGAATGCTGTGCTTGACCCATTGGCTGTAGAGGATCGGGCCTGACTCATTTAAGTATAACTCAGCAATCCAGTCGGCAGCAGGCCAGCCACTAGCCGTTCCGGAGGAGACTCCCACCGACCAGGGATACTTGCCGCTGCGGGCTATTGTGTTGGAGAGGGTAATCAGTCCCTGCCAAGTCGTGGGAATCTGGGAGTTTTTGAGTTGGGTGGGACTATACCAGATGGTACTCTTATTTGCCCCTTTGACGAAGAGAGCGTAGAGCTTGCCCTTGAAGGTGCCGAGGTCGACCCATCTTTGAGCATAGTCTTGGTGAATTTGCTGCATGTCCAGAAAGCTATCCAGGGGAATCAGTATCCCCTGGTTGGCGAGTTCTGTCATCTTGGCCGGATTCGGGAGAATCGCGATGTCGGGAAGGGTGCCTTCACGGATATAATCAGTGAGTGTGTTATTCAAGTCGCGGGTGGACATTACATTCACCTGGATGCCACTTTGCTGGGTAAAAGGCGAGAGCATAATCTCGAAGGAGTCCTTCTCCTCTCCGCTCCATGTGGTAAGCACATCCACCACAG
>JAFAXQ010000009.1 GCA_019240835.1 Ktedonobacteraceae bacterium | reverse complement strand
TGCATGGAAAGATGAGGTATATCGTGAGAACCTGAGCGAGGAGCAGCTTGCTCAACTTCCAGCGTGCCTGGTTGGGGCTATTGACTTGGGGGGCGACAAACTAGATGCCGTACTCGGTGCCATTTTAGGAACCCTACCAAATCGGGTAAGGTCATCATACGACCCGCCACACCTGCACACTACGATCCACTCCGCCCGAGGCGATGCGTGTGCCATCGGGCGACCAGGCGAGTGCCGTGACATAGCCGGGGTGGCCGCGATAGACGTAGGTCATGCTCTTGTTGACGACATGCCAGATTTGCACTGTTTTGTCGTTGCTACTGACGGCGAGCTGCTTTCCGCTGGGTGACCAGGCTACGACATTTTTCATGGCTGTACTCGTCGCTTTAGAGAACGTGAGAGTGGTAGTGAGCATGTCCCAGATGAGAAGCTGGCCCGTGCTACTTGCTGCAGCAAGGTGGCGACCATCGGGTGACCAAGCCAGACTATTAATACGCCCATTGTGTCCACTAAGTCGCAGTCGTCCTCTGCTAGAGGAGAAGAATATGCTGAAGAAAGGATACTTCTGCTGCCCTCTGTAGGCATCCCAGACATGCACTGTCGTACCCTCGCCTGCAGAAGCGAGACGCTTGCCATCAGGTGACCATGCCAGCGCTCGTACGGGATGCGCATGCTCGCGATAAATATAGAGCTGTGTACACGTTGTTGCATCCCACACATGAACCGTCTTGTCTTTGCCTGCTGAGGCAATGTGCCGACCATTCGGCGACCGGACAAGAGCCTCGACAGAGCTGCTGTGTCCGGCATAGCTCATCTTGAAAATGCCTGTTGTAGCATCCCAGATGTGTACAGTTCCGTAATCGCTGGCCGTGGCGACAGACTTGCTATCGAGCGACCAGGCTAGAGCGTTGACATGCGCGAGGTGCCCCTTGTAGATATGCAGCTTGTTTCCGTTGGTGGCATCCCACATGTGGACTGTTTTATCGTAGCTCGTCGAAGCGAGACGCTTGCCGTCCGGTGACCAGCCCAGTGCTGTGACGCGCCTACTATGTCCGCAGCAGGTATAGAGGGTGTTGGACTGTGGTTGTACTTGTACTGTAGGAGTCGAACGCGCGCCCTTCGCCATCCGCGAAGCTTTTGTCTGTGCCTTGTATGCACTTGTACCATACTGTAATTGATGAGTTTGTATCACTGTTTGCTGCGTCGCGATACGTTGCAATTCCTGCTTGACGTGGGCAGCACTCACTGGCCTTTTGGCTATCTCCACGCTTAGCATTGCCTGTAATAGCGTGTTCAATTCACTCAAAATTGGCGGTCCGCTGGCGTTGAGAGGGGCGAAGTGAAAAGGTGAGTCCGCCGGGTTATCGCCTGTGAGCAACTGGTGCAATGTTGCACCAAGAGCATAAATGTCGGCGAGCGCGGTAGTTTGAGCCTTACCATACTGCTCTGGTGCGGCGTAGCCTGATGATCCCAGCGTAGTTGTGTCTTTGCTCTGACCCGGTTTGAAGTGGCGTGCTATACCGAAATCGATCAGGTAGACGTGGCCTGTAGGAGTCAGCATGACATTTGCCGGCTTGAGGTCGCGAAAGATAATGGGTGGCTGACGCGTGTGTAAGTAGTCGAGCACAGAGCAGAGCTGCAAGCCAATGTCGAGTACTTCTTGCAATGGCAGTAAACTACTACCCAGCTTATCGAGGTATGCCTCCAGTGTCTCGCCTTCAATAAAGTCCATCACTAGGTACGAACGACCAGCATCGGTAAACTGTTCATAGACGCGTGCAAGATTAGGGTGCGTCAGACTAGCTAAGAGGAGAGCTTCGTGCTTAAAAGCTTCTGTCACCTGTAGCAGTTCCTGCGCGCTCAGTTTGCTCTGGCTCATCTCCTTGATAGCAACTAGGCGATTGCCAAACTGACTATCTGCCGCTTTATAGACAGCGCCGAAGCCACCATGACCTACTTGGGTGAGAATGATATAGCGCTGTTTCAACATGTGCTTATGCGCCAACAGGCCCGTCTGCGTGTTACTAGCCGAGCGAGGAGCATGTAAGGCTTGACCGCATGCTGAACAGTAGGCCGCCTGCGAACGATTAGCCGCTCCGCAATGATCACAAAATTGGGGAGATGAAAGTGCCATAGATCTACTTCCCAGACATTTGTACTAGTGTCTCGTGTGTAGCTACAGTAGTACAAATGCACTGAGTTGTCAAGCTGTGGAGCCTTCAGCGGCGGTGCTTTACCAGTCGTGGCCTGCTTTAACTATAACAGTAGCTATTTTCGTCAGTACATTGCACACGCCATAGTGTTATAATAGTTGCTAAACAGTGCTTCGTCATTTTGTTAGAAGAGGGAACTGTTACTTCATGGCAAAAAAAATACTTATCATGGATGACGACCCAGCTATTGCCAATCTGTTGACAGAGGCATTAGCGGAAGAGGGTTACCAGACCTATATGACAACGCAAAGCTTGCGTTTCTATGACGCTGTACGCGAGCATCAGCCCGATCTCGTGTTGCTCGATATAATGATGCCTTACCTGGATGGACGCGACGAGTTGAAACTGATGGCAATGGGGATTGATCACCAGATACCAGTGATTGTCGTCACCGCTTTCCTTGGTGCTGTCAACGAGGAGAAAGAATTCCGCGAGGCAGGTGTTGTGCATATCGTCTACAAGCCCTTTGATCTGGACCATCTAGTGGAGCTGGTCAAATTGACCATCGGAGAACCCTAGCGGAGAAAAGATATGAATGTGTGTGTGGCTCTCGATGCCATGGGCGGAGATAACGCTCCCGGCGAGGTCGTGCTGGGTGCTGTGCAAGCTGCTCGTGAGTATGCAATAGGCATCTATCTGGTTGGGCGCGAGCAGCTCATTCGTGCTGAATTGGCTAAACATGATACGAGCGGGCTAGACCTGCCTATCCTACATACTGACGAAGTTATCGAGATGGATGAACACCCTGCCAGTGCCGTGCGCCGCAAGAAAAGCGCTTCCATGACACTAGCTCTACAGCTTGTACGTGATGGTGTCGCGCTGGGAGCTGTCTCCGCGGGAAACAGTGGCGCAATGATGGCAGCCTCTCTCTTTGTGCTCAAGCGTATGGCAGGTGTGGACCGTCCTGCTTTGGGCAGCATATTTCCTACCAAGAATAGTGTGTGTTTTGTCATAGATATGGGGGCCAACACTGACTGCAAGCCCGAATATCTACAACAATTTGCGTTCATGGGATCGATTTACATGCAGCGTATCTTCAATGTACCATCGCCCCGTGTCGGCCTGCTGGCCAATGGTGAAGAGGAGACGAAGGGAAATCAACAGGTTATTGAGACCCATCAACTACTCAAAGCAAATGCTGCTGCCCTCGGTCTCAACTTTATTGGCAATGTGGAGGGACGCGATATTCCTTCTGGGGAAGTTGACGTGGTAGTATGTGATGGTTTTGTCGGCAATGTGGTTCTCAAGCTAAGCGAAGGGCTTGTCGAAACACTACTAGAGGTGCTTCGTGCGCAAATGAGCAGTTCATTGGTGAGCAAACTGGCTGCTGTTGTCTTGCGTCCTGGGCTGCGTGAAGCCTTTAAACGCTTAAACTACGCTGAGTATGGCGGTGCCCCATTGCTTGGGGTCAATGGTTCCGCTATCGTCGCTCACGGTCGCTCCAACGCCAAGGCTATCAAAAATGCAATACGCGTAGCGCGTGAGGCAGCAGATATGGGAGTAGCGACAGCAATTGCCGATGGGCTGGCAAAGTTGGAGGTTCTTAAGGGCGGCCGCCCTTAAAAGGAGTATATCACTGCATGCCTAATAAACCTGATTACCATACTCTCCACTTTTCTCGACCTCTCGTGCCAGTCTATGTGCCCGGTCAACGACCAAGACTACTCTCACCACAGGATACGTGGTGGGAGATTTGTAGCGGTTGGGTGCGCTATCATGCTACTCAATTGCGTTGGGATATAGAGCGCGGCTTTGCGCGGCTGTTACGTCGTCGCTGGATGTAATCCTTTTTGAATATTATGATTCCTCTTACATGCGCCGGGTCGTCCTGCTTACTCGTTTTTGACTGGGCGCAAGGTCGCCTATGTGCTGAGAGCCTGGGCGTAACCGTTTGGTTGGAACGTAGCCAGGATATGTGCGTCTCATGCGCGTCTGTATTCGTCGCTGTTTGGCCTCGCTAAATTCGCTGTCCAGACGCTGATAGAGGGCCTCCCATTCGTCTACTACCTGCGCATGATCATGGGTAGCAATAATCTTCAGGCTCTCTGCGCCCATGCATGCACGTAGGTCTGCATCGGCCAGCAGCATATCCAGATAGTGCGCTAACTCGTCGCTGTTGCCACCTTGGAACAGAAAGCCGTTTTTGCCGTGATGCACTAACTCCGGTAGAGCGTATGCGTTCGCCGCGATCACTGGTAGGCCACAAGCCATAGCCTCCATTGTCGACAGACTTTGCAACTCGGCTTGTGAGGGAATGACGAACGCCTCACAAGAGCGCCGTAGTGCGAGCAAGTCGGCGTCACGTACGTAGCCCAAAAAACTCACACGGTTGCCCAAGTTCAGTCGCTCTGCCTGTACACGTAGCTCTGTCTCTGCAGGCCCAGTTCCTACCAGAGCAATATAGCCATTGCCCTGCATTTTGGCAGCAGCATCGAGCAGTACGTCGTTGCGTTTCTCCTCGCTCAAGCGATTAACGTGTAGAGCAAGCGGGCGGTCTTCTGGCAGGTTGAAGCGGCGTCGAATGTCTGGATCGCCCTCGCCGAACGAAAATTTTTGCAAGTCGATGCCGTTAGAGATCGCCCTGGCAGGTGCGTGTAGCCCGTGTTCGTACAACAGGTCCAGAGCCGTCTGTGTGGGAGCGGTGACGTACTCACAGCGGTTACAGAAATGGACCAGATAGCTATACGTGATATGGCTGAAAGGCTTGCCAAGCAAAGGGTCGCTGGCCAGCGTGCGGCTCAGGTTGATGGGCAGATAGTGATTGGTAGCAATGACGGGTTTACGCACCTCCCCCGCCAGGATCTGGGCAATATTGCCCAGGGTGACCGGCGAGTGAATGTGAATAATGTGTGGGTCGCTCTTCTTGAGCAGGTGACGCATAGCTACGAAAGGCAGAAAGGCTATGCGTATCCCTTCATCGGTAGGCCACTCAAAAGAGGAGAAGCGATAGACACGCACGCCTTGTTCGAGCCTATGCACATCGTGTGGGCAGGAGCTGGGTGCCAGAACCCAGACCTGGTGTCCCCGTTTCACGAGGTCAACAGCTAGGCCATGCGTTACGGTGGGCACACCGCCTATCATTGGGGGATACTGGTCGGTCACAATCATAATACGCATGTCTGTCGCTCGCTTCTCTTATTGACCACTTGCTTCGGGTGTCGCCGCGCTAGGAGTCGCAGTAGCCTCTGCAGGAGTCGCGGCTGCTTCAGCGCGAGTCGCAGCTACTTTGACCACGCCTTCGTCTGGCGATGTCACCAGTGTGTAGCTAGCCGGTAGCTTTACATCACTGACGTGCAGTATCGAATCAATATGTTCTAGTCTGGAGATATCGACATCAATGCGATCAACGATATCGGACGCCGAGCATGCCACTTCTAGAGTATCCAGCAAGTGCAGCATAACGCCTTTTTCGACTTTGACGGCGGGGGCTTCACCGACGAAATGTAAGGGAATTTTAACCGTGACTTGTTCATCCAAGCTCACGCGGGAAAAGTCGATATGCACAATTTTGCCCGAACGGGGACCACGCTGCACTTGACGAATGAGCACTGTCTGAGTAGTATTGTCAGGCAGTTTCAGGGCGATAATTTTGGTTGCAGCATGAGCACGTTGCAGACGATCAAAGGGTAGAGCTTCTACCTGTATAGCCTGTGATGCCTGTTTGTGCCCAGAGATATTTGCTGGAATGATCCCCGCTTTACGCAGGCGTTTATTGCCTTTGCCCATAACCTCACGCGGAGTTACCGCAAGTTCTACTTGTTGTGCCATAAGATACCTTTATCTTTCTTATTTACTTCTTCTTGTCTGGAAGAAATGCAACAACGCCTCTGTTTCCAGAGTGTTCAATACATCATTTGCACGTAACCAACCCTTACGCCCAATGCCTATGCCATAGCGCATATCGTCCAATCCCTCGCGAGAGTGTGCATCTGGATCAATGGGTATCTTGATACCTCTATCACGAGCATGCCGTACAAATCGCCAATCCAGATCGAGCCGAGATGGGCTAGCGTTGATTTCGATGCATACGCTATGGGTAGCGGCAGCTTCGATAACTGCCTCCATATCTATGGCATAGCCTAGTCGCCATAGCAGGAGGCGTCCCGTGGGATGAGCAATAATATCGACGTATGGGTTAGCGATGGCACGCAGCATACGCTGAGTCTGTTCTGCGAGCGAGAGATTGAAATGGCTGTGAATGGAGGCCACAACGAAATCGAGGCTGGCGAGTATGTCATCGGGAAAGTCAAGCGTACCATCGCGCAGGATATCGCATTCGGTTCCCTTGAAAATACGGAAACGACCTGCGAATTCATCGTTGAGCCGATCAATCTCTTGGTGTTGTTGTCGCAAACGCTGCTCATCTAACCCGCCAGCGTAGGCCGCAGCCTTGCTATGGTCGGTTAAGCCCAGATATGAGTAGCCACGTGCCATACACGCTTCAGCCATTTCGCGGATCGTGTTCTGCCCATCGCTCCAAGTTGAGTGTGCATGCAGAGCTCCACGTAGGTCGCTTTCTTGCACGAGTGTGGGCAGAGAGCCGTTAACCGCTGCCTCTATCTCACCCGTATCCTCGCGCAGTTCTGGCTCAACGTAAGCCATAGCGAGTGCTGCATAGATATCGGCCTCGTGTTTGCAAGCAATAAGCTCTCCATGTGGCTCCTTACCCCTAAACATGCCGTAATCATTGATGGTGATGTTCATACTGAGGGCGCGGCGGCGTAAGGAAATGTGGTGCTCGCGTGAACCCGTGAAATGGTGCAGCGTATAGGGAAACTGGCTATCATTGACGAGACGCAGGTCCATCGCCATACCGCTGCTCAACACGACGCTTGACTTCGTATCGCCCTTGCCTGTGACGACCTGCACCGAGGGCTGCTGCACGAAGAAATCCA
>JAFAXQ010000019.1 GCA_019240835.1 Ktedonobacteraceae bacterium | reverse complement strand
GGCAAAAATTGTTCCTGCTAGCAAAAAATCTGCTCCGCTGGTGGCTGCTGCCTGAGCCTCTTCACGTGAGTGTACTGATGCGCCGAGCAGGTATTCTTTTCCTAGCAGTTGACGCGCTACTGGAAGAGGTAAGCTACGTGTGCCAAGTTGAAATCCATCTGCTGCTGCCGCTAGCCCTACGTCGATGCGGTCGTTGACGATGAATAGAGCTTGGTAACGATGACAGAGGGGGCACAGGGCCAGGGCAAGTCTGTACAACTCGGCGGCAGGAAGGTGATGGCCGCGCAGTTGCACCATGTTGACGCCCGCAAATAAGGCTGCCTCTACTTTCGTTACTAGGTCACGTGTACTTGGATCGGTGACGAGACAGAGCAGAGGATAGTTCAGCGTGAGCTTACTCAGATTCTTACCTCCCTATGCTGGGTAGGCCAGTGGTGGGGCTGCTGGCACTCGCGTGTGCTTGACGAGGTATGCGACCAGCCAGATAGGCAACTCGTCCGGCCTCTACTCCTAGTTTTATCGCGTGGGCCATCTGTACTGGTTCTCTGGCCAAAGCGACGGCTGTATTGACCAGGCAGGCGGCAGCTCCCAGTTCCATTGCTAGTGCAGCGTCGGAGGGTGCGCCGATGCCTGCATCCACTACTACCGGAACCCGCGCCTGCTCGATGATAATCTGTATTTGAGACAGATTCAGCAGTCCTTGCCCTGAACCTATGGCTGAGCCAAGAGGCATAACTGTCGCAGCACCAGCATCTTGCAATAGTTGCGCCAATACTGGATCAGCGTTGATATAGGGAAGTACGTCAAATCCCTCTTCTACAAGTATTTTCGTGGCTTCCAGCGTGGCAATAGGATCGGGCAGCAAGTAGGTGGGGTCGGGAATGACTTCTAGTTTGACCCAATGGGGCAGTCCCATTGCAGCCGCTAGCCGAGCCGTCTGCACAGCTTCCTCTACAGTCTTGCAGCCAGCGGTATTGGGTAGGATTATGTAGCGGTTGGGATCGATGTAGTCGAGTAGGCTCGGTTGATGGGGATTGGAGAGATCCAATCGACGCAGCGCCACCGTGATAATCTCTGCTCCGCTTGCTTCCAGGCTGGCGCGCATCTCCTCAAAACTGCGATACTTGCCCGTTCCAAGTAGCAGCCGCGAGCCGAATTCACGTGTACCAATTTTAAATGTGTTCATGTCTGATTTCTCCTTTCTGTACCGTAGGGCATGATTTGCTCATGCTTCTGGCAGAGCCGTAGCCAGTTCACGTGTAGCAGCAGTGATATCATCGGCACTCACCACGGCGGTGATGACAGCCACGCCAATAGCACCAGCTTGTAGAACTTCTGCCGCGCTTGCGGCTGTGATACCGCCGATTCCGATGAGGGGTGTGGGGTAGCGTGTGACTAACTCCGCTATCAGGCGCGTACCTATGGCTGGCCCTGCGTCGGCCTTAGCGCGTGTTGAGTAGATTGGACCGATGCTGAGATAGTCTGCGTTTGCTGCAACTGCGGCTGCTGCTTCGGTTAGGTTTCCCGCTGAAACGCCCAAGATACGCTGTGGTCCCAGCAATTGTCTGGCGATTTGGACCGGCATATCATCACCCTGGCCGATGTGAGCACCATCTGCATCTACAGCGAGGGCTACGTCGATGCGGTCATTCACTATGAGGAGAACACCGCGTTCCTGTGTCAACTTGCGCAGGGCCAATCCCTGTTCAACCAGTAGCCGCGTGCTCGCCTTCTTGTCGCGCAGTTGGATCACCGTAGCGCCACCATCGATGGCTGCACTCGCCACTATAACTATGTCACGCCCACGTGCCCACTCAGGGTCTACCAAGACATGCAAGGCCAGACGCGAGACAAGATTTCCACCAAACTGCTCTTTAAGAGTACTACTCATTGCTTCGCTGCTCCCATTGCCAGAAATGCGCGACAGGACCATGCCCTTGTCCTAGACCAGGTGCGTGACGAATTGCTCCCGTAATATAGTGCTTGGCAGCAGCGACGGCCTCTTGCGCAGGCATGCCCTGTGCCAAGAGAGCGGCGATGGCAGCCGAGAAGGTGCAACCTGTACCGTGCGTATGAGCTGTATGGATACGCTCTGCCCGTAACTCAACGAAGCGCTCTCCATCAAAGTAGACATCTACAGGCTCAGCGCTGCGATGTCCTCCTTTTACGACGACGTGCCTCGGTCCCAAGGCAAAGATAGCGGTAGCGGCAGCACGTATATCGTCAAGTGTCTCAATCCGTCGGCCGGTCAAGCTTTCAGCTTCCGGCAGATTGGGTGTGACCACTTCAGCAAGTGGTAGTAGTTGAGAGCGCAGAGTGGCAACGGCTTCCGGTCTCAGCAGAGCATAGCCGCTCTTGGCCATCATCACCGGATCAACCACTAGGCGCAGACCCCACTTGCGAACTCGACTGGCGACAGCTTCGATGATTGCTGGACTGGAGAGCATGCCCGTCTTAGCCACGTCTGCACCAATGTCCTCAAGCACTGCATCAATCTGGGCCTCGACAAGTGTCGGCGTTATATCTTCAACGGCGCGTACACCTAGCGTGTTCTGGGCGGTGACGGCTGTCAACACAGAGAGACCATACACGCCCAGAGCGGCGAAAGTTTTTAGGTCGGCCTGAATGCCTGCACCGCCACTCGAATCGGAGCCAGCAATTGTCAGAGCACGTGGGATGTTCGTCTTGCTTGTCACGGAAGTAGTTGCAGATAGCATACTTTGTCTCGCAATAGACCTAAGGGGAAGTTCGTATATATGCCGATGTGTAAGGTAGCCGAAGCCGCAAGCGTGACTAGCGGAAAGTCACAACTCAGCAGTGAGTGAGGCATGCATGCATTTCCTACGCTGGCATTACCCAGATCAGGTTAAGGGTTTTCCACACACAACGGCGGTGCTCTCAGCCCGGCTGCACCGAGCTCCCCTAGCAAACAGTAAGAATAATATACTCATTATAGCGCATGGATGCAGGAGGAGACAACAAGTCCTCTGGTGCGTGGAAAAGGTGTGATATAATAGTTTGCCGATAAGCTCACCTTTCACTTCTGATCACTTTTCCATATTAGCCTCCATATCACAGAAGACCTTATGAAGTACATAAATATTATATTGTGAATTATGAGGTAAACGATGCCAAAGTCGGATATTCCCATGGGTAAGGAGTCTTGGACAGCCACCACACACAATTAACAGCGTCCTTCACACGAATGCGACGTACTGTAACCCATTCGGCAGGGGTAGGAAGTTTACTGGGATTCCACCAATAGAATTCTTGAGCCAAATGGAAGTGATACTCACGACAAAGCATAATCAATAATTCGTAATGGTAAAGACTGCGTGTAGGTTGACCTGATATCCATGACCCTCCAATATCAATAACAAGTGACCCATTATCTGCTAACACATTGTAGAAAGCTTCAGCAAAAGGGCGAAACCAGTCTACGTATTGGTCTGCATCAACGTTACCGTACTCCTTCTTACGTACAAGCCCAAATGGTGGGCTTGTCATAATGATATTGACTGAGCCAGGCCGCACAATATTTTGATTATTCAGGAGCTGAAGGGAGTCTCCGCAGTATATGCACCCGCTTCCTGTTGTGAATGCGAGTTGAGGTGTCGGTGGTGGGGTCTCGGCTATAGCAACAGTCTGACTACTCATAGGTAGACCGTGCTCACTATTAAGGCTTTCTGTTTTAGGTGTATCTTGCGTTATCATTCGTTTCCACTCTCCTATCCTACATTTCCTACATCGTAACAAAACATAGCTAAACTTCAGATAATATAGTATAACATAGCCAAGCGCCGGAGAACGGATTCACCTTGTCCATTAGGCATTCTTGGCTCTTGTTGAGATTAAGGATATTGCATGACACACAACAAGCAAAAATGGGTTACCCTCTCCTCGCACCGCGTACTCGATAGTCCATATTTGAGGATCCGGTGTGAACAGGTGGCTCTGCCAGGCGGCGTTATTATTCCAGACTATTACATCATCGAGAATCCTGGCTGGGTGGGTGTCGTACCGATAACGGAGGATGGACGCTTTCTGCTCAACAAGCAGTATAAACATGGGATCGGCGAGAAGGTGCTGGAATTTCCGGCAGGTGGTATTGATGAGGGCGAGCATGATCCGTTGCAGACAGCGCATCGTGAACTGATGGAGGAGACAGGCTACAGCGTTGCGCCAGGGCAAATCGAGCTTCTGGCACACATGCTAGCTAATCCAACGGGATCGGTAGCGCGCATCTGGTGGTACTTGGCGCGCAATGTACGTAAAACCGGTGAAAAGAAGATTGACCCCGCTGAAGAGATCGAGAACCTCCTGGTCACTCCCAGCGAGTTGCTCCACCTTATTCACGATGGCACATTTGCAGTGCAGGGGCAGATCGCCGCCGCGTATATGGCCTTCGAGCGCCTCGGCCTGCTTAAAATAGAAATGTAGCCAAATAGCCCTGGGAGCATGATTTCTCTATTGCATCCTGGGGAAAAATACGCTACAATGGCCTTGTCAATTGGGATGCTATACCCGTGAGTTGGCCTAGTTCAGGTAGTAGAGCAGGCGGCTTGTATAGCAATGACGCGACCGTGTAGCTCAGTTGGTAGAGCAATCGACTTTTAATTGATTGGTCGTGGGTTCGAGTCCCACCGCGGTCATTTAGATCTCGTTCACCGATTGCCTTTGGATTTGGCTTTGGTCCGAATAATCCATAACATTCTTCCTCCTGTCTATATTGCTATTCGTGCTATCTTCTACCCTCTAGTATGTATAAGGTCTGCCGTAGCAACTAAGAGATGACTTGAACATTGAAACTTTCACTTGTTTCCATTGCAGTAACGTGATACACTACAGATACTCAGAAAGAATCCTTATCACTGCACGCCATTCCTTACAGACTGCTGGAGGCTAGCAAGATGCGAGAGCGACGATGGGAAGAAGGGTAAGGAGCTTGAGGCTAGTAGCTTTGCTCGTCTAAATAAGATGCTACTATGCATAGTTGCGTGATACAATGTGATAGAGATAAATAGGAGGCGGCACTCTTTCCGCTAAGTAAAGAGCACCGATTGGGATGTGACGAAGAGAATACTTGTTGTTGATGATAGAAGCGAGCTACTACATCTGATGCGGCGCGTCCTGGAGGACGAACAGTATCAGGTTTCGATCTTGCAAGATGGCAAAGCAGCCTTCGCCAATGTTAAGGATAGCCTACCTGACTTGCTCATTCTCGATTTGAAGCTGGGTGACATGTCTGGGCAGGAGATTCTGAAACAGATTAAAGGCGACGTTGCTACTGCTGACGTTCCTGTCATCGTTTATACTGCTGCAGTACTTGAGGCTCAAGAGGTTACTAAGCTTATAGAGAGTGATCGTC
>JAFAXQ010000011.1 GCA_019240835.1 Ktedonobacteraceae bacterium | reverse complement strand
CATCTCCATGTTCGATAGGCCCGTGGCACAGCGCGGACACCAGGGCATGACGTCGTGTCCCTTATAAATTTTTCCGCCTTCGTAGCATTTCTTGAGGAACGACCAGATGGTGTAGTTGTTCTCATCTGACATCGTGTAGTAGTCATTGCCCCAGTCCATCCAGTAGCCCAGACGAATAGATTGCTCCGTCTGACGCCGCGAGTAGGTGTAGACACGTTCCTTACAGCGCTCGACGAACGCGGCGATGCCGTACGCTTCGATGTCACGCTTTGTTTTCAGCCCCAGCTCTTGCTCGACATTGACCTCGACCCATAAACCCTGGCTGTCGAAGCCATTCTGATAGCGCTGTTTGTAGCCCTGCATCGTCTTGTAGCGCTGGTATACATCCTTATAGGTGCGTCCCCAGGCATGATGAACGCCCATGGGGTTATTGGCCGTGATGGGTCCGTCCAGAAACGCATACTGTTTATCGCTCGAACTATTCCGCTTCAGGTACATCTGAAGCACGTTATTCTCGTCCCACCACTGCTGAGTAGCGCATTCTAGCGCCGGATAATCCACTCTATCCGCTGCGATGACCGCTCGGAAGATGCTTGGCTTAACTGACACGACAACCTGCCTTTCTAAATATGTTCATAGGTGAACATATCGTCGATTGCGGTGAACACATCCGCACACCGCACGGAGATCCGCTCCGTGTGTGGCCCTAGCCGGGCAAGGAACCTCATCAGGATATTGACGGCACTGTTTTCGTCTCTATCCATGATGAGTCCACATTCTCTACAGCGATACGTTCGTTTCCACAGGGGCATGGGTTGTTTGTTGCCACACCGACTACACATCTTCGACGTATCGCGTTCATCTAACACCATCAGTTCTTTCCCGTAGAGCAGGCATTTGTACGCGAGCATTTGCACAAAGGTGTACAGTCCCCAATCATTGTATACTGCTCTATTTCTGTGTTTGTTGCGTGTTGCATGCTCTTTCGTCACCATCTGCCGTTGGGAAAGATCACCGATCACCACAGTGCTCTCAACCAGTGTGTGTGCGATGAGATGGCTAGCTTTGTGCAGACAGTCGTGTTGTTTATTGCGCTTCTTCTGTGACACTCGCTTGTACACGCGGCTCAAATGCTTGTACCTGCGCGACCCCTTCTTGCAGTGTGCTCGTTTTGAGCGCAGCTTATCTAGTTGCTTATTGTACCACTGATGTCCAGTGAACCCACCAATATGGTAGAAATGTCCTTGTTCGTTGACCCCTACCGCGAGCGTCTTGATACCCAAGTCCAGCGCAACTATGCCCTGCTGCTCGTGGGTCTCTTCCTTGACCTCATGGACAAAGGAGGCGTAGTAGTGTCCCTGTCCATCCCTAGAGATCGCCACCTCTTTGTAGCCGTTTGGGGCTGCTTCCGTGAGGGTGGCTGTGATATCGGGGTACCGCTTCGGTCCATGTCTGCCACCGCCACCCGTTGGAAGTCTGATGCTTTTCCCTTCCACCTTGAGATACGTCGCTGGATAGATCAGCGTGAAAAAGCAATGTCGTGGGCGCACTCGTGGGAAGCCTGGTTTTTGTCCTTGTTTCACCCGCTCAAAGAAGGCATCCATCGCTTTGTGCAGCCGAAAGTACACCTCGTGCAACAGTTTGCCATAGACAAAGCATAGTTCAGGGTCGTACTCTTTACTGGCTTGCAGTGTCTTCTTGGCCTCTTCCCATCCAGGCCACTTCTCCCCGTTGCGTAGGCGCATCACCCACCAATTATATAATCCGCGACACTTGCCCTGCATAAATTCCAGGGTCGCAGCGTCTTGTTCGCTGACCTCAAGCCTTATCTTTTTACTGATGAGCATGTCCTACTCCTTGGTGTGTTTTTGCTAAGACCTCGTACGCCGCCACAAGACGAAGCGCTTGCCAGAAGCAAGCGCTGATATGCGTGTGATTGAGATCAAGCTCCGTCTTGTATCCACGCACAATTTTCATGAGAGTGCTCCCTCCTGCCAGATGGCAGGGATAATGACCACCTCAATAGCCGTGCTCTCCGTGGGAAGTGTGCTCCCATTCGTGATGGAGACTGCCACAGTCGAGACCCCTGTCATCCGCAAGAGTGTAACAGTTGCTTGGGCTTTACTCTTGCCTGCAATCATGTGCTTGAGTTGCTCACGCTGTATAGCACTGAACTGATACAACCACGTGCCTGCAACCTTGACTGCAAGATCAAGGCTGCCATGCTCGTGCAGGGTGACGTTGTTGATCGTGGCCTGCATCGCGCCTACCTGACTATAGCCTGCGCCCAGTTGCTCCGTGGCTGCCTGGGTGAGCACCTGGGCAAGCACGGTCTGATACGCTTGCGTCTGATAGACCACTCCTTGACAGATCTCACTGACCGTGACCTGCACTTGGCTGGCTTCTGCACCAATCGCATGATCGGGGGTGACCTGCTGCTGACAGGGTAGTGGCAAAAGGAGGGTCTCATCCGGCTGTACCTGCGCATCAAGCGTCGCCTGGATTGCCGTCTTGAGGCTTGCTTGCAGGCTCGTGCCAACACTACTAATATCTTGCTGGCCCACGCTTGGATAGGTGCGAGCGTCTTGCCCGCCTGTAAAGGCGCTATTGACCGCAGAGACATTGAGCCGGCAACACGGCCCGTAGATGTCACTGGCCCTAATATTGCCAGCAGGCCCGGTGATGGTCGCTACAGCAGGCACCGTCACCTGTCCAAGAGTTGGGTAGGCGACTGCTGGAATAAGAGCGTCTTGTTCGGTCACCACTTCCACGCCATCGCCTCCGGTGAGGAGCGTCCCTGCTGCCACCATTTGCGCAGAAGGTGCCCCATTGTAGAAGGTGACCAGACCGTGTGCTGCTTGTGCCTGGTGATGGGTGACTCCGGTGGTCGCTATGGTGCGTGCCTCGCTCATGGTCACTGCCGCTAAGGCCCGCCCTGGGATTTGCTCGTGTGCGGCGTTGGCTGGACCAGTCACCACCTGCAGTGTCGTGGTCGTGCTAATCGCTCGACTCACCGGAACAATGGTCACTGTGGCGACGGGAACTAGCAGGGGGAACAGGGCGATTCCGATCACGAGTGCTACCCCTAGCAGGCCAAGGGCACCTACAACTCTCGTGCAAGCACTAAGGTATCAAGGGCATGTCTGAGATTGTCTGGCTCCTCGGTGGCTAAAGCGTGCCACGAGCGAGCCTCGGTTTCTTTGGCAAGAGCAGCAAAAACGTTGCCCGTTACAGAGAGCGCTGGGACACTGGTGGCTTCACTCCCAAATTGGCCCCACTGCTGGGCGAGGCCGTCCAGGGGCATCCATGCGGTACTCAAGGTGATTGGGTCATGAGGTAACAGCGACATAGGTGATCCTTTCCTTGCTCTTGACCACCTAGCGTCTCTCTCACTAGAATACAGACAGCCAGATGGTCATACGGTCAAATGGCAACACTTGGGGGTGTCAGTTGTGAGAGGCAGGCACCCCTGGGTACACTATACCTACACGTGTACTTTAAGTAGAATGCCAAATTTACAGCAACTATTAGATGCTGCTGCTATAACAGTGTCGGAACTTTCTAGACGTGCCAACGTGGATTATAGAACAGCGAGGAAGGCGGTTGATGGCACTGGACCGACACAGAGAGTAAAAGTACTTGCTCTCTTACGTGTAATCAATGAGCTTCTTGGGACTTCTTACAAGCCAGAAGACATTGATGGTTTGGACTGTGATTAATCCAACAAGATAAGAGACTGCAAGAAGAGCCGTCCAAGTAAGAAATGTTACAAGGACGGCTCTTTCATGTCCAAGTCTTGCTCTATTTTAGAACATTCGGTTTAAATGCACGCATTTAAACCGAATGTTCTAAAATGCCTACGGCGTAAGCACGATTTCCAGCCGTTTATTGACCTTGCCTTTGTTCTCTATCTTGGTAATTTTGATCCCCCCGACCTCTTTGGTATGATTGACATGTGTGCCGCCGTCCGCTTGTAGGTCGAGTCCGACGATCTCCACAATGCGTATTTCCTCGCTCTCTGGCGGCAGAAGATTCGTTCTGGTGCGCACCAAGTCGGGAATGGCAAGCGCCCTCTCACGTGGCAGCGTATAAACGCGTATCCGATAGTCAGCCTGAATAGCTTCATTAACGCGCTGTTCAATGTAAGCAATACGCGCTCTATCCAGGTTTTCCATAGAAAAGTCCATGCGTGCCCTGTCTGGATACATCTGACCACCTGTTACCTGCACGCCAAATTCTTTCCACATAATACCGCATAGAATATGCAAAGCTGTGTGTGTCCGCATCATCTGGTAGCGAAAGTCCCAATCTATTGTGCCAACTACTTCAGTCCCTAGTGTTGGTGTTGGGCAATCAAGCATGTGCCAGACGACGTCATTGCGCTTATTCAGTGCAATGACGTTAGCCTGATTCTGCTGATTATTCCAGGAAATCGTGCCGTGATCAGCCATCTGACCACCACCACCCGGATAGAAGACAGTACCATCCAACGCTATCTCATCACCCTCTACACCAACGACTTTAGCAGAACATTCATAGGTAAAGCTATTTTCATGATAGAGTGGCTTTGTCTTCATCAGCCTTATGCTCCTCTCTCGCTCATTCAAAAAAATCCCCTCGCCCACCATAGGGACGAGAGGACTCCCGTGGTACCACCCTTATTAGCCCACTACCGCGTAAAAGCAGCATAGCTCACTCCGTGCTAAAGCTTCCTATAGCTTACCATATGTTGCCTCCTACTTCTTATAAGGCAAGCTACAGGAAAATGTGCCTTCGTGGTAACGGGAAGGGACCGGCTAGTCCTACAGCAGTCTTCGGCTAGCGGCTCAGGAGTGATCTTCTGTACGCAATTCGTATCCGGTTTCAGCAACCCCAGACTCTCTACAACGCGTGCTTGCGCCATACTGGCTCCGTCGTTGCCGTCTTGTCTATACAAATCCTTCTGATCCAAGGATCTTATTGCCTTGTTGATAGTGATGATTGTAGCACATCGAAACAAGAGGCACAACCTTCATAAGCACTGTTGTAGTATTAGCTTCCTCTTTCGCGTCTGATATCTGGAGAACGGAAGTTGTTAGGAGACTGTGAAAAATTGCGGGGTTGTCGTAGCAGCGCGCTATGTAGGCTGGCTGCTGCTAATGAGTGTGAGCAGATCATATTGCGCTTGTACATGGGACACTTGCATTCTAGGACGGTTATGCCGTTAACGTTGCGGCTTTCCACATCGTAGTAGTTGCCCCGGCTTCCCTGGACTTGATAGTGCCCAAGCGAGATAACACGGGCGTGAGGCATGACCTTGCGGTGTGCAATCATGGCCTCGTCAAAGGCTAACTCAAGCTCATTGTTTTTGCGCTCCACTTCCTCGGCGTGTGCGGCCACTTGCTTTTCTGCCTGTACAAGCGCGCTCATGCTCCTGCGGAGTCTGCTGATAGCCGGGTGGAAAATAAAACGGCCTTCCAGTAACAGGGTACAGAGGGTGAGACTGCACAGAACTACCTCAATCAGACGCAGCCGTGTGACCCGGCCTTCCGCCTCGTGCTGGTACTGGGCAACGGTCTTATCCATAGTTGTGGCAAAGCCTTCTTCTTGGGCTAACACGATATCCACGTAGGGTGACAAAACGGATGCAGACGTTTTGAGAAAGGATGCATCATCGCGGTCAATCCTGTCCAGCATGTTTGTCACAGCATCTTTTATAGCCTGAAAGTTTGGTTCGACTGAGTTTAAGAGTTGCATAACAGCCGGGCTGTTCCCACCTGGTAAACCCAGCGCTGCATCACCATACAGTAACCCGTAGTGTTCATAGACCACTGCGTTCAGCGTGGTTCTCACCTCACGAATGCGGGAGTCTCGGTCAATAGGGTCGGATGGAATAAGAAGCCCGCATACCGCCATAGTGAGTTTGAGGCTCAGATACCGCTGACGCCCGGCGTAGTTGATCACACGAGCATCACTCGATTGCTGAATGAGCGAATACTGAATGAGCACTTGTCCCAGGATGGCTAAAATAGCGATTGCGCTGAGCGCAATAATGTAGAGATGCCTAAGTCTTTCAGTTGAATGCTGCTGATTTTGTAATCCAATTTTCACTTCTACCGTTCCTTACTAAATATATGCCCTATGATCAACCTGTGGCTATCCTACTCTGGGTGTCAGTTGGCTTTTGTGCATGTTTTTACCGCAAAGTTGAACAATGAAGCTGGTCTGCAGGTTTTGGGCGTGCTTTGCACAAAACTGTGTCAACGAGCATATACTATCACAGTAGTATGCACTTTTAGCAAATTTATCTAGTATAAAGGAGACTATAGTACTGTAGTATGGTTCTTTTTGTGCTCGTTTTCTGTGCTGATTGTGTAACATAACACCTTGCAGCAAGGTGCATGCGCAAGTGGTTTACACATGACTGTGCATATTGCACAGTCATCGAGATAAGGGAAGCGTCACGTTTCGATACTACTCTTGTACTCATTTGCCACTGGTGTGCTTCTTCCTTTCAGTTCCTGATCTCTTCTTTCCTGCTGAACATGTCTGAGCTAGGCGTAATGTGACAATTCATCTGTAGGATACTCATCTATGCACACTTACTCTTCAGGCTCAAGAAAATTGACAGACGACTCTCTCAAGAGGTCGCCTAGCTCTTGTACATCACGAGATGCCTTATGGCGACTCTTGAGCAGGCGTCCGTAGATATCCGTGATGATCGCCGCGTTGGTCAGGGAATTGATATCTTGACAAGTGAGCAGAGCCTGTGTGATGCAGGTGGTGGCAGTTCTAAACTCTTCTAGTCCTATGTAGATGTTTGCTTTCAAGATATCCAACCATACGAAGCGCCGGGTTTCGTCTCGTCCATATGTCTGCTCTGTCAGCTTCTCTAACTCATGAAGTGTTTTCAATGCTTTGCCTGGCAATCCTATTGTAGCGAAGGTTGTTGCTCGGTGATCAAGGTAATTTCCTTTATGCCAGCTTATTCTTTCTCCTTTGACCAACACCCGTGCATACGGATCGTCGATCTCCTGCTTGTCTATCGTATCCGCTATATCGTCTAATGCAGTAAACACCGCAGCAGGCACAGATTGCCCTTTGCTGAGAGCGAGTACAGCCTGGGCACGACCCAGGAACATGGTGAGGGTTCCTAGCAAGTGAGGATGCATGCTGGCTTGGCCACGCTGTGTCGGGAATAAAGCCAGTGCCCTTTGAAAATCACGGATAGCTGCCTCAAGCAGATCCTGCTGCACCTGAAAGACCCCCTGCTCTAGGGTGCCAAAGAGTGCCCACTCTAAACGGGTCCAGCCACGGGTAAAGAGTGCAGTAGCCAGCAGATCGGTCTCATCCATGCTCCTAGCCACGCGTACCGCTCGATTGGCATGAGCATAGGCTCGGCGAAACTGCCGCTGGTTCTAACAATATGCGTGGCCAAGATGTGGTTACTCAAGAGCAGTTCCTGCACATGGTAGCGCAGATCGCCCTGGGTCTGTTGCTCAAAGCTCTCTAAGTCGTGGATGTCAGCTTCCACCTGCTCAAGGGAGGCTTGGGCGTTACTGGCCTCATGCAGGTGCCAGGTCGTACGGATACGCTGTTGATACGTCGTGATATCTATCCCCACTCGGACCAGCTTGCTCTGTCCGGTTGCTACCACGTGCGGAGCCTGTGGGTGTGGCTCGAGTTGCATGTCTTCTAGGACAGCCACGCCAAAGAGCATGGGGGGGATGTTGAGTAAGTGTGCAATGGTTTTGCGCCTGCCGATGTCAGCAGGGACTTTGTTTACCAGTTCCATGTCGAGTATCCATCTTTCGCTGATGGGGCTGCCATCAGCATTGACCGTCTTGCCGTACAGTTGGCCAAAGGCGCGAGCGCTCAGTTTGGCCTTTTTGCGGAAATAGCGCAGGACGTGTCCGAAATCGGGCCAGCCCGCCCAGTCGCCATGCTGCTGTACGTCAAAGGGGCCGTATTGGCCGCCTTCTCCCCAATAGTAGACCAGCTTCTCAGACGCTGGAGTCGTCGCTGCTTGTGTCATAGCCCTCTCCTGTCCTAGTGTGCAAATCCTCATATCATAGTGGAGCACCTCTATAGCGTCCTTTGTGCCTTATATAGTGCCTCTTTCAAGTCGCGTAGACGAGGGTGGGTACTCATGGAGGTCACGTTCAGTCTATCATACATAATCTGAACGCGTGAGACATGCCGCTTGGAATGATATTGGTTGGCAAGGTCTAGCCCCCTGAGCGCTAAGGTGACACCATCCTCAATATTTCCGCTATATGCGTGCGCCTGGGCTTTGATGATAGAGTAAGAGCCGAGGTCGCGCAATGAGCGCACTGGGCGCATGAGATCTGTCTGCTTATAAATCTCTAGCGCCTTCTCTGGTTTCCAGAGCATGGAGTAGCCTTGCGCTTGTTCTTGAAGCACCTCAACAAGGTTAAACTGATTGCAGAGGGCATTCAAGTCCTCGGGGGTTTCTCGTACTAGTTCTAGAGCATTGTTGATTGCCTCTTTGAAACGCTCCTCCTGCCCGTACGGGGCATGTCCTCGCGCCAGAACTACCCATCTTATCCCTTTGACACAGAGACAGGCTTGATCGGCAGAGGGCTTTGCTGCTTCTAACCGTCGTACCGCCGTTTCATAGAGACCACGCTTGCGCAAAATATCTCCTTGGTACGTCATAGCCAACGTCATAATGTCATGGTCGCCTACTTCCTCACCGAGCGTCAACATTGTGGAGAAATGCCCCATAGCAGCGTCATAGTGTAGGCGATCAAACAATATCTTGCCCTTCATTTCATAGGCGTAGGCCAGAATTTGCTGCGCTGATCTGAGAAACTGACCTCTATACTGAGTCGTTGCGTTGTTGAGCTTCTCAATCCAGTCATCCAAGCTAGAGACAATCAGGTTGTTGTTTTCGGAATACCAGATTAACCATGACAGCTTGACCGTCGCAAGCGAAGGTTCCAGTAGCGCCTGGAAAAGCACATCATCGGCCTCTGAGGGCGATTGAGCGACGCTTTTGTGCTTTGGTAGTGACTTTCCGATGGCATCGAGACGCGCAGAGGTAATTTCAAGGATTTCGGCAAGACGTTCGACTTCTTCCCATTTTTCGAGTTTGCGTATGCCTCGCTCGACCTGTGAGACGTATTCACGTGTATGTCCCCACTTTTCGGCTACTTCTTCTTGTGTCCATCCTCGCTGGGTACGAGCAGCAAGAACAAGCTTGCCGAATGCATTTTCTTCTGACATATCTCTCTCCAATCTCTGTTCACCATCTGCATTACGAACCTTCCTGTACCTTTCGAGTGTACTTCTGCTGTCAACTCTTGCTGCGTAACATAGTGTTACGGAACATACCGCTCCTATGATTTTACCTCTTCCGACTGTAATATTCAAGGTAGACAACATATGTGAGTAGTAGCGAAAGGTAGAAAAACAAGCATGAATAGCGCCCAAGAAGGAGCACCTCACTCACCCGACCCGATCACCATCGGCTTCTCAGCCGAGGAGCGAGCAGGCATGCAAACGCTGCTTGGCTTGTATGCCCAGTGCGTGCAGGTTGGCTTACCGCCCTGTCCTGCTCGTCGAGGCGAACTGATCGTGCTCACCCGTCTGCGCGCCAAATTGGCCGTGCTGGAGAGGATGCAGGAGGGCGAAAGTATTGAGATCGATGCTGCCAGCCTGCTCATCGTGGAGCACGCCTGCCTGTTCTTCCTGGCTGGTGCTGGCTTTTTGCCTTTTGAGGAGCAGGTCAGCTCTGCCCTGACCGCAGCGGCAGCAGAGGTCCAACGTCTCGTGTTAGAGGCTCAAGGCTAGCACCGCAAAAGGAGGGTGTGTCTATGGGTCTGTTTGAGCGTTTGCTGCGGCGCAAGAAACGGCCTCCTCCCTTCGTCTGGGAACCCACCATGCCTGTGCTCACTGTCCCGCTG
>JAFAXQ010000202.1 GCA_019240835.1 Ktedonobacteraceae bacterium | reverse complement strand
GAAGCATTCATAGCAGTCATAAACACACCAAAACTTTGTGGGTCAAATAAGATCTTTTTTAATTGCTGGATATCTTCCAGGATAAAATCAATCAGATCCGAGCCCGCTTTCGTTTGGATCGTCTGTCTTAACTCGTCTATCGATGCTTGACTACGCTTCATCAAATGGGAAACAATTGCCGGATCGTATTCGTTGAGTGTTTGAAAATCCGCAGGCGACGGACCTTGATTGCTTTTACCGGGAGTCTTTTCTTGCTTATCATCTGGTAACGACTGTATAAAATCTCCCCGTTCTATGATGGTCATCAATGCATCTTTCATGAGCGGATCGTGCTGTCCCATGACATTTAATAACATTTCTCTGCCGACAGGTGAAGCCAGTTGTTGTGCGACATCAACAAACAACCTTCCACCAGCTTTAAACATGGGCCGGGCAGCTGTTAATTGCCATAAAGACAATCCCAATGGTTTCATGGGGTCGGTCATCATTTGTTGATGACCCACAGATACATACACGTGATTTTCCTGATCATTTGCTTCAGGGATGGGGAACAGAGTAGTAATTGGCCGACTCTGGACAATGTAAAATGTCTCATCAACTAGGCACCATTCGATGTCCTGGGGGCAACCGAAATGGGCTTCGATCTTTCGGCCCATGCGCTCAAGCTGCAACATCTGCTCATCGGTCAGCGCTTGCCTGTTCTGCCGCTCAGGCTCAATCTCCTGTTTATACGTCCCGCCCTCTTGTAAGGCAGACAGAGCCAGCTTCTTGGTGGATATCTTCTTCTCGATAAGCTTGCCGTTACGTACTTTATAGCTATCCGCATTTACCAGCCCAGAGACCAGGGCCTCACCAAGTCCGAAGCTGGCATCAATGGATAATACCTTCCTATGAGAAGTGACGGGATCGGCAGTAAACACAATTCCTGCCGCCTGCGGGAAGACCATCTTCTGCACAATCACAGCCAGATAGACTTTCCGGTGGTCGAAGCCGTTTTGCAGGCGGTACATGACTGCCCTCTCGGTAAACAGCGATGCCCAGCACTTGCTGATATGCTTGAGGATCGCCTCTTTTCCGATAATGTTCAAATACGTCTCCTGCTGGCCGGCAAAGGAAGCCGTCGGTAAATCCTCTGCCGTTGCGCTGGATCGTACTGCATAGGCATTGTTTTCTCCAAGCCTGGAGAGAAAGCGGGTGATCTCTTCATGAATGTCGGCAGGGATGGCTATCCCTTCGATGACCCGGCGAATCTCAGCGCTCAGTTCACCGATTTTCTCCCGGTCTTCCACCTTGAGCAGCGATAACTGATCAAGTAATTCGCGAATCGACGACGTTTCCCCAATGCATCTTTGAAAGGCTTCAGTAGCAATACAAAAGCCATCTGGTACGCGTAATCCTTCAATCTTGGATAGTTCCCCCAGGTTCGCGCCTTTCCCCCCAACAACCATGAGTTTTGTTTTGTCAATGTCCTGAAAACCAAGCACATAGGAACTCATATGTTTACCTTCCTTTGGCAATTCCTTCTTTGATAATTTTGATGACATCCTACTGGCTCAAATGATGTACCGGAGTATTGTACTAACTTGGTACAGCCCCATGAAGCGGTGACGGCACGTAAGGCCGCCTTTCGCACACGACGAGGGTCTGGCACACGCCCGATGAAGCATGTACTGATTTCAGCACACACACGACAGGTCTCTTTGCTCACAGGAGAAGCTCTCACCGCAGGTGCGCAAGACGTGCGTCGCTTCCGCCTGAGTATAGGGGAAAGGACGCCAAAAAAAAACGTCCAAAAAGGCAGTGTGCGAGTAGACAGGAGGTGATATAATTAAGATGGGAACAGGTAGGCTCGTTAGTATCTTTTGATCGCAGGGATGCAATGCTTTTCGATGTAGCGGATATCGAGGCACCATCGAGCGTTCCGAGAAGTGGCTTCGAATGGGTGGGACTTCGGCTGGTGTGGCTCTTTCGGAGGCGGCTTGATCGCATAGAGGCGGCGATTCTCGACCATAATGCGTCCACATGTCCGTAGTGAGATGGAAATGCCTTCTTGTTTGAGGGCGGCGTACATTCTCCACGCGACCTCGCAGGGGATTCTCTTCCTGCTTTTTGCGAATTCAGAGGTCGCTGGCTTTGTGGAAGACAAAGAACGACTGTCGATTTGGTCAACTCAGCGCATACCCATGCGCAATCCCCCATCCAGACGAATCACCTCCCCATTCAGCATCTCATTCTCGATGATGTGCTTTGCCAGGGCGGCGTACTCGTCGGGGCGGCCCAGGCGTGGGGGGAAGGGGACTTGCTGGCCCAGGGAGATGCGTGCTGGCTCGGGTAGGGCGGCGAGTAGCGGCGTGTCGAAGATGCCGGGGGCGATGGTCATGACACGAATGCCGTAGCGGGCAAACTCGCGTGCGATGGGTAGCGTCATGCCCACAATGCCACCTTTGGAGGCGGAATACGCCGCTTGCCCGATCTGGCCGTCATAGGCGGCGACGGAAGCGGTGTTGATGATGACGCCGCGCTCCCCTCCCTCGTTGGCTCTATTCTGACTCATAGCGACGACCGCGAGACGAATTACATTGAAAGTGCCGAGCAGGTTCACGTTGATGACCTTGCTGAAGGCGGCCAGGCTGTGTGGTCCACCCTTGCCCAGCACGCGCTCCGCTATAGCAATGCCTGCACAATTGATGACTATGTGCAGGCCACCAAAGTTATCCGCTGCGGCCTTGACGGTGGCCTGCACACTCTCCTCCTCTACTACGTTCATCTTGACGAAGACAGCCGGCGCACCCAGTTCTTTAGCGAGCGCCTCGCCGCCATCGCTGTTCAAGTCGGCAATGAGCACTCTGGCCTCCGACTGGACCAGCATACGCACACACGCTGCTCCCAGTCCCGAAGCCCCGCCGGTAACCAATGCAATCTTGTCCTTTAGTTCCATCAAAAATAGCCTTTCTTCTTATTATAAGACATGGTATAAGACACAGCAATCTTATGCATCTCATTGGGTGCGTGTCACATTTACGCGTGGGGGCACGGTGAACCGGGCCCCTACCGAGCATGGAAGGAAACATCGGCCATGCCGCTTCGGGTCAAGCGGCGTGAGGGCCAATGGGGTACAATGAATTGGGTCTCTACTGACGTGGATGCCCTCTGCAAGGCAAAGCGGCTACAGCGCGTCACCTACCCTCGGAGCGAAAACGTGACGCTCACCCCCACGTCGGCCTGTAGGCGGGTCGATGGGAGTGGAAGGGCCATAGGAGTTGAGCGCAAACACCCCAATCTATACTTGCAGCAGAAAGAACACGGTAATGAGTGCTCAAGGCTTTTATTTATTAAGGAAAGGAGTCGTGTGTCATGGCAATGAGTGAAGTTGCACAGATACGTCAACGAATCGAACAAGAGTTGGAAGCGATGCGACTTGGCATGTCGGGCCTAGCAATGGGTGTAGCCCGCCATAGTTTTATTCATGCGCGTATGGAGCGCATTGGAGAGTATCAGGACAAATTGACCGAGCACGTTGGTGAGAAGAGCGCCAATAAAATCGTCTGTGCCCTCTACATGCAGGCTATGCAAGAAGAAGTTCCTGATGACCTGATTGTGACCCTTTAAGCGAGTGTTGGGGAAAGCGTGATCGGGGAGTTTAAGAGCATATATGAGACTCGTCTTGTTCCCGCTTGTGATTCTGGTGATCCTTGCGTCTCTGTGGTTGCTGGGCTGGTGGCTACTGCTCCGGCTAGGTTTGGGGCTGAAGGGGCACCCCCTGCGCTTACGAAGACGGACGCGGGACGCGGTGGAATGGGTGCCCTCGCCTCGCAGCGAGGGCAATCCTCAACCCAGCCTGCGTACTACGCTGCCACCTTCGTTTGCTACATCGACGGATTATACATCGCTTGATGTCTCTACGCCACGGTTGCGCTTGCCACAAACACAGCCGCAAACGCAGTTGCCCTGGGAGCTGCAGCAGGTATGGTCCGATGCATCTCCCGTGCTCGTCTCGCTCAAGGAGACGGGGCCAATTCAAGACATTCCCACAGTTCTCAGAACGGTGGACGATAGCAGACCGAGTGATGCTGTGACAATGCAGCACAGCTTGCACATGGATATCGGCGTCGGCTGGCACAAAGGTATTACGCGCAAATACATGCCTAACGAGGATAGCCTTGCCGTGTTACAAGGCACTTGCATCTGCAATGAACAGCTCGTCCCCTTCGGCCTCTTCATCATCGCCGATGGTATGGGCGGCCACTCCTTTGGACGGGAAGCTAGCCGCATCGCCATCCAACAGATGACACAAGCGGTGCTGCAAAATGTCCTTGAGAGCGATCAGCTCAGTGATGAGCTCCTCACTGCAGTGCTAGTAGAAGGCGTCGAACTGGCGAACCGAACCATCTACCAGTGGAGCCAGCTCAAGGGATACAACGTAGGTACCACCCTCACTGCTGCCCTCGTCGTTGCCAGCAAAGCCTACATCGTCAATGTCGGCGATAGCCGTACCTACCGCCACGACCCGCAGAGCGGTCTCCTGCAGATCACCTGTGATCACTCGCTCGTCGCCTCGCTCGTCGCCGCCGGAGCCATTACTCGCGAAGAGATGTACACGCACCCCGACCGCAACAAAATCTACCGTTGCCTGGGCAACGAAGACAGCCTCGATGTGGACCGGTTCATTATCGACTTACGTAGCGGCGACACCCTCCTGCTCTGCTCCGACGGTCTCTGGGAAATGGTGCGCGACCAGTACATCGAGCGCATCCTATGCCGCAACAGCAATGCCGCACAAAGCGCCAATGAGTTGTTAGAAGTAGCCCTCAAGGGTGGTGGGGAGGACAATGTGAGCGTCATTGTAGTGCGGATGAGGTGAGCGAGAGGCATGACGAGCGCAAAGACCGCCTTGCGCTCGTCATGTTCATCATCAATGCGCAGGGCGCAATGCAGCGACCACCATTGCCAGTAAACTCAATGCAAATGACACTAGGAATGCTGTATGCAGGCCATGCATGAACAGAGCAAGGGCCGTAGGAAATTGGCTCATCCCTCCTCCATAAATGAATACCTGCATCATAGCCTGTATTGGCACTGCACTAAGGGCTAGTGGGAATACAATAACGATACTGAGCATTTGACCAGTATTGTTGAGCATACTGAGAATACCAGCGGCGGCTCCACGTGTCTGGGGTGACACAGAACTCATGATAGCATTGGTGTTTGGCGAGGCGAAGAAGCCAGAACCACCGCCCATCAATGCCATATATATCGCCAGTAACCAGTAAGGTGTCGTAGGCGCTACGGTGGCTAGCCCCAATAGACCGAGCGAGGAGATAGCCAACCCAATAGGGGCAAGCAGCCGTGAGCCAATACGGTCTGAAAGCCGTCCACTTAAGGGACCGATGAGCAGAAATGCAGCTCCAAAGGGAGCGAGTAGTAATCCTGCTCTAAATGGGTCCTGTCCATAGGGGCCTTGTAAGAAGAAGATGAGTAGAAACAACACAGCGCCACGGGCGATGCCGTTGAGCAAGCCGCTGAGGTTTGCCAAAGTGAAAAGGCGATGTTGGAAGAGGCGCAACTGCACAATTGGTTCTTTAATACGTGGTTCGATAATCGCAAATGCTACCAAGCTGATCACCCCGATTACCAGAATGGTGTATGTAACAGCCGTAGGCAGTAGGGGGAAAGCGAGCATGGTTAATGCCAGTAACACACCAGTAAGGCCGATAGCAAGGGTTATGCTACCTAACCAGTCAATATGTTGATGTTCTTTAAGCTGTACTGGTTCTCGTAGCCGCCAGATACCCCACAACACACCGAAAATGCCTAGGGGAACGTTGATCAGGAAAACCCAACGCCATGAGAATAGCGTTAGCAGTCCACCAACAATTGGCCCTAGTAAAAAGCCTGCCGCACCAGCAATTTGATTGACACCTAGACCCAGGCCAACTTGCCCCTTACGGAAGGCGTCTGTCACGATAGCAGTACTGTTAGTCATGAGCAGTGCTCCCCCGACACCTTGAATTACTCGTCCCAGGATCATGTCGGCACCGTGAAGCTGTGGCTGTGCAAGACCAGCAACGAGCGAGCCGAGAGTAAACACTGCAAAACCAGTATTATAGAGTAATTTACGCCCCCATATATCGCCTAAACGCCCTACCACCGGGGTCAAGACTGTCGTGATTAATAGATAGCCCATGAGAACCCACATGATCGTGAAAAACGTTGCATGCAGGTCTGTCAGAATATTGGGCAACGCAATAAGTAATGCCGACCCCTGGATAGAGGCAAGCAGTGCACCAACTGTAGTAACGGAGAGAGCTATCCATTGATAGCTATTCTGATGTGTGGGCAAGGACTCCGCAGAGACCACATCCTGTTGCATACTCTGGGTAGCTACATCAGAAGAAGAGGAATGCGAAGAAGACACAATTTTCCTTTCTTTTATATTTCGCTAAGACAACGAAGTGCAGGTAGGGCTGCAATTAAGCTGTTACGTTCATCCTCGCTTAGTTGCTCCAAGCGACGTTGAAGCGAGACAAGACGTCTACGCACAAAAACGCTAACCGCTTGCTGTCCGCGTTCAGTCGGCTTCACCCACACAGTGCGCCAATCAACCTCATCACGGCTTCGCTCTACATAGCCCTGTGCCAGCAAACGCTTGACCATGACAGTCACAGTTGATGGAGTCACTACCAGCAGGTCAGCTAGCTCCTGCATCGTGCATCGCTCATGCTCGACAAGAACGCGTAAAAGACTCAACTGTCCTGGTCTTGCACGTAGCTCAGAAACTTCTCGCCAACCTGCATCGGTCAGCGCTTCAGTGTCCTGTAGTGCGTCAGCATTTATACGGCGCAGCACTCCTGGAACAGTATCAAGTAGCATCATTGCTGACGTCGCATTATCTTGCAGCGATTTGTGCGACACAGCCCCTCCTTATCACTTTGATACTCTAACTGTATGATACACAAAATAAAGAATATATGTCAAGAAAATGTAAATACAAAGTACTGCACCATTCGATCAAATAGTGCAGTACTTTGTATACCCATTGCCGCACAACGTTATGAGGCCAGTGACCTCGCAAACATTACGAGGTTTCATCTCCATCATCGTAATGACTCACATATGCTCCCTTGTTCACATCATCCCAAGAAATCCTGTAGCATCCTACTACGGCTTGGATAATCCAACTTTTTCAACGCCCGGAATTCTACCTGGCGCACAGCTTCGTGGCTCAGCCCCAGCCGCTTCCCTACCTCCGTAAGGCTGTGTTCACGACCACCTTCAAACCCGTACCGTAGTTGCAACACCCTCCTCTCTCTGGTTGTCAAGGCGCTCAACAAATCTTTCACCTGTGCTTGCAGTGTTTGCTCAATGACGACCCGCTCTGGGGAATAGATGGGGTCATCCTCCAGCAGCTCGCTCAACGCTACCTCGTCGTCACCTCCTCTACGTGGCATGTCCAGGCTAATCGTCTCCTGCTTGGTTGAAAGCAATGTGATGACCTGCTGGACGGTAAGCTCCATCTCCTCGGCCAAAGCCTCTATGGTAGGCTCAGTCTCCGATCCTTCCTGCAAGCGCCGCCGCACACGCCCTAGCCGCTTGATCTCTTCGACCTTGTACAACGGTACGCGGATGGTATGTGCTTGCTCCGCTAGTGCGCGTGTAATATACTGACGAATCCACCAAGTGGCGTAGGTGCTAAAACGATAGCCCTTCCTGTAATCAAACTTCTCAACGGCGTGCATCAGGCCGATGTTGCCTTCCTGCACCAAATCCATCAAGTCCACGCCGAAGCCCTTATACTTCTTGGCGATATGCAGCACTAGGCGTAGGTTGGCCTCGGTCAGCTTGCGTTTCGCCTCGCGGGCCTCCTCGGTCTCCTCCGTATTGACCGCCAGTTCCTGCAGCTTCTTGCGACTGCGCCCTTTCCTCCTGCCACGTCCGCGCTCAATACGCTCTGCTAGGTGCATTACCTCTTCGTTGCTGAGCAGATCAACCTGTCCGATCTCATAGCGATAAAATCTGGTCGGATCACTCAGACTCAACACCTCTGGTTCCGCTGGGAGATATTTCTGCCCTTCTTCCGTCTCTTCTGTTGTATGTACGTACGTTGTCATATTTAGCGAGACTTCCCTTCTTGCAAACAAATAACCGTTCAATAACTGCTTGTGTTTGTAGTATAGAGGGAAGGAATTTGTGCTATCTCCTTTGTTGCTTCCTGATGTTGAGGGGACAGGGCGAGGGTGCTTGACAGTGTCTAGATAATATGGCACTCTTGACAGTGGCTAAACCTCTATGGGAGAGAAAAAAGACAAGATTGAGAGGAATAATAATGGACATTCCCAAGAAGCCCCATGCAAGCGGGC
>JAFAXQ010000114.1 GCA_019240835.1 Ktedonobacteraceae bacterium | reverse complement strand
CGTAGCACACCGCTTACCGCTACAAGCAGTAGTGGCAAGGTCCACAATGTAAGCAGAATAAGATGTGGTGCGGCAGAGGAAATTCCAGCGACCACGACTAGGGTATAAATCCACAGCACAAGAACCATAAAGAAGGCGCGGCTCCATTGTAGACCCAATATTGATGCAATGGTGTGCTTCCCTGCCTGTGCATCGCCCTCGGCATCACGCATATTATTGACGTGTATAACAACTGCAGCGAAAAGTCCTAGAGGAACACTATAGAGAAGGACACTGCTCTCAATGTGCCTTGTCTGCAACTGCACCATATATGCACCAACAGTGATCAGCGGACCATAGACACAGAAACTGACTAGTTCACCAAGGGTAAGTGAGCCAAGTGAGTGCGATGTGGCACTGTAAAAGTATGCGCAAAGCAGTCCCACCAGTCCTATAGCGTAAACCCACGGGCCACCCACAAACGATATCACTATACCTAGAAGCGCTCCTACGCCAAGCAAGGCGAGTCCAAGAGAGAGAACAGTAGTTGGCTTGACAAGTCCCTGTTGAATTAACTCACCTGGGCCAAATGTATTGCTGGTATCGACACCGCGCAAATAGTCGTAGTAATCATTAACAAGGTGCGCACCAATCTGGAGTGCAACTATAGCGAGGCAGGTGAAAAGAAAGTGCGTGAAGTGAAAGTGGCCGAAAGGGTGTTTGGGCGAGACTGTTTGCATCCATGCCAACGTAGTACCAAGCAGGACAGGCATCAGCGATAGAGTGAGGTAAGCAGGACGTGTGCCATCCCACCAAACCTGGAACCATTCTAGAAAGTTACGGTGATACTCCGACCGTTGTACAACGAGAGGTACAGGCATACTAACCACATGCGTTGAACTGACAGCATGAACAGACACTTCAGGCTGTAGGGTGCTTATAGTCTGTAAAGAATCTAGAGGTATAGTTGGAACTTCTTGTGCCTGCACCGAGTCGGCTGCCACTACCTGAGTTGAGATTGTCACTTTAGGAAGAGAAACTGGCGCATCACCATTGGACGATTCTTTGCTTTGCATTACGCCCCCTCTTAAAATATCAGCAGTATTTAGGCAATAAATAACTATTCATGATACTTATTATCTCTCAATGCTTGTTGCAGAGCCAGCATCGACTTTTGTAGTTGTGCCTGTCCAATGGCCATCGTGAGATCACCACGCGTCTTCTCTAGAATAGCACGTGTTGCATCCGTTGTACGTCGTAGGCCAGCCGTAACGGCATCTGGAAAGTCAACAGTGATAAGCAGTGCGTAAATATCATCCATGCGGCGCAGAAAGAATTCACCGTTGTTATAGTCCTCCTGCCGAAGCTGATCGAGGATATAGCGTCTCAACTCGCCTACTGCCTCTGCTAAACCGTTCAGGTAAGGTGCCCAGCCTATCAAGAGATCCTCAGCCGAGGGTAGGGGACTATGTTGCACGAGTGCTGCAAACGCAACTGCTTCGGCGTACTCTTTCTGGGCATCCTGTACAAAACCGGCATAGTAGATATCCTGGTGATCGTGTAGATCATCAGCCATCTCCACCAGGAGGGCGGCAGCCTGCGCCCTCAATTTCTCAGCAGTACCAAACTCTTGCCTGTGTGTTGCGCGGATACTGTTGGCGCAGCAGCGAATCGCTGTACGTGATTTGGGCAGTGCCCGTTCACGCGCTACGTGCTTGAGAGCCAGGTGAGCAATTGCCTGTTGCCCTATGTCCCCTAAGTCATCAGTCATGCAAAGATCCCTTTCTATGCTGGGCATAGTGTAGCATAGATATGGTCTTTTGGCTAGCAATGACTCCCACATAACACAAGACAACTTACCCTACAAGGATTGTTTCTCCTCCCAAATGTATGTTATACTGTACCATATACTTGCAAGTATTTCCCAAATGAGAATAGCAATCATAACAATGGTACACCACGTAGCGAGCTTTTCTTGATAGAATGTTGTGCTCTTTCATACCGATAGGTTGGATGTGTTCTCTTTTTACAAGCTGATTAGCGGAAAGGAGTTTCAGCCGATGATGCTAGAACGACGCCTGCTCACCCTCACGAGTGGCGTTCGCGGGCATATGCTAGGTGTAGTCGCAGTAGGATTAGCGGTCACCGCAACCTATGTCGGCCAGGGTGTGCTGACTGCTCAAGTGGTAGCACGCATCTTCACGGGAGCGAGTTGGTCTACTATCGTCCCTGTGCTTGTATGGATAGGCGTACTCATTCTCATACGGGCAGGCTTGCTCTGGCTCCATGAAGTCAGCGCGAAGGCAACGGCTGCCGCCGCCAAACACAGGCTGCGGCGGCGCTTGTACGCCCATCTGCTCAGCCTCGGTCCCGGCTATCTTGAACGTGTTAGCACGGGGGAAGTGCAATCCACCTTGGTTGATGGAGTTGAAGCGCTGGAGGCCTATTTAGGCTACTACGTTCCGCAAGCCGTTATCGCACTGTTGGGTCCATTGCTGATCCTGGTCTATCTCGTCTCGCTTGACCCGCTAGTCGGAGTGCCAACCCTGGTCTGCATCCTAGTTGCTGCCTTTGGTTCGCGCATATGGGATCGTCTGCTGGGCAAGCATGGACGGAGCCATTGGCAAGCATACACTACCCTCAATAGCCAGTTCTTGAATGCCATGCAGGGTATGACGACGCTGAAAGCATTCAATGCCAGCATACGCCACGGAAAGCAGCTCCAGCAACGGGCTAAGGCACTTTACCGTGCCACCATGGTGCAAATGGCTATCTCGCTGTTGAGTACAGGAATTGTTGGCTTAGGGGTCAGTGCTGGCGTAGCTTTCGCTGTAGGTATAGGTGCGCTCCAGGTGGTAGGAGGTACGCTTACATTCGGCAGCCTGCTGATTATCCTCTTTCTGGCAGGCGAATGTTTTCGTCCGCTTACCGATCTGAGTAACTACTGGCATCAAGGCTATATGGGCGTTTCGGCTGCACCCGGCATTTTCGCAGTACTTGATGCACAACCGGAGGTGACAGAGCCAGCAAGCCCTATTGAAACAGCACCCGCGGACATCCGTCCGGCCATAGCATTCAACCATGTCAGCTTCGCCTACAGCACTCGTGAGGAACCTGCGTTGCGCGACTTGTCGTTCAGCATCATGCCTGGTGAAACTGTTGGGCTTGTAGGACGGTCAGGAGCTGGCAAATCGACTGTAGCAGCCTTGTGTTTGCGCTTCTTTGATCCACAGACAGGAGAGGTCACCCTAGATGGGCACAACCTGCGTACCTATCCACTGAGCACTTTGCGCAGGATGATGGCTGTTGTCTCGCAGGAGACATACCTGTTTCATGGCACGGTTGCCGAGAATTTGCGGCTAGGCAAAACCGCTGCAACTCCTGCTGAACTTGAGGCTGCCGCCCGTTCCGCTAACGCTCACGACTTCATCAGTCGCCTTCCTCAGGGATATAACACAATTGTGGGAGAGCGTGGGCTTAAGCTTTCTGGGGGTGAGCGCCAACGCATCGCTATTGCGCGGGCACTCTTGAAAGATGCACCGATCCTCATTCTCGACGAAGCGACTTCCAGCGTAGATGCCGCCAATGAAGCAGCGATTCAGGAGGCACTTGAGAGCTTGACTATGAACCGTACTACGCTGGTAATTGCACATCGCCTCTCGACGGTGGTCAAGAGTGATCGCATTATCGTGCTGGCAGAGGGGGAAGCTGTCGAAGTAGGTCACCACACGGAACTAGTCGAGCAACAAGGTGCATATGCACGTCTGATCGCTGCACAACAGATAGGAGTAGAAGCATGAGTGCAACTGAAACACAACTGTTTTCACCGTCATACTTCGTCGATCAACAGGCCGAGCAGCACAAATCAGGCTTCTGGCATTTGCTTACTATGGTGCGTCCCCATTACTGGCTGATGACGCTCACGATTGGCTCAGGTATTCTTAATCAGGGCTTGACCATCGCCAGTGCTGCTGTTGGGGCATACCTTGTTGGTCTGGCCGTCGTAGCCCGCTCTATCACGCCTCTGCTGCCATGGCTCGTGGCGCTTGGCTTGCTAGTGCTTGGACGAGCAGTGATGGCGTGGGTCGAGATGTGGCTTGCTCACGATCTTGCCTATCGCATCTTGGCTGATATCCGTGGTCGGCTGTATTGGGCGCTCGAACAACTAGCACCGAGCTATCTGCTGGATCGTCGCTCTGGTGATGTAGCGGCAGCGGCGATGGGAGACGCCGAGACGCTGGAATGGTTCTACGCACATACTGTTGGTTCCGCCATCGTTGCGGTGATTGTCGCGCTGGCTGCACTCATTGTTCTTGCCGTGGTACATTGGACACTGTCACTGGTGCTTTTACCCTGGATCGTGCTGGTGGTAACTGTCCCCTTCTGGTTCACGCGACGAGCAGCAAGACAAGGAGAGAGATTACGATCACAGTTGGGTGAAGTGAATGCCGATGTTGTGCAAGGTCTGCGTGAGGTTGTCGCCTTTGGACAAGATTGCATCCAGCTTGAAAAACTAGGGCGGCGGAACGTAGCCCTGGTGGATGCCCAACTTGCCCAAGGCAAGCGCGTTGGCCTTGAAAAAGCCATCACGAATGCATTTGTTGCCTCAGGTATGCTCAGTGTACTGGCTCTCTCGGCAACACTGGTCTCGCAGGGCATCTTAGCTGGGCCGCTGTTTCCAGTGAGTATTCTTCTGGCAGTTGGTATCTTTGTGCCGATTGTCACTGTGACAGACGTGATGAAGAATCTGAATGTCACGTTCGCCTCGGCTGACCGCATCTTTGCCATTCTCGAACATCCCCCATTGGTGCAAGACCAGGTCCAGACTGCTCCACCGCCTCCCATTGAGCCACGAGTTCGCTTCAACAGCGTTACCTTTCGCTATGGTCCGACGCTACCCAATGCACTCGACGAGGTCTCATTCGAGGTACAGCCAGGTGAAACGGTAGCCTTGGTTGGGCATTCGGGTGCAGGCAAGTCTACCTGTATGCATCTCCTGCTGCGCTTTTGGGATGTCACACAGGGTTCTATTACCGTTGGGGGTCACGACTTACGCGATTTCCCACAAGCTGATCTGCGCTCACTGATTACCTTGGTACCGCAGGACATTTATCTCTTCGATAACAGCGTTCGTGAGAACTTACGCCTGGGTCGGCCCGAGGCAAGCGATGCTGAAGTCGAGGAAGCTGCACGGGCAGCACTCGCTCACGAATTTATCAGTCAGCTTCCCCAGGGCTACGACACCAATGCTGGCGAGCGAGGCATGCAGCTCTCTGGTGGACAACGACAGCGTATAGCAATCGCACGGGCACTGCTCAAGGATGCGCCAATTTTGGTAATGGATGAAGCAGTCTCCAACCTGGATACGGAGAACGAGCGCACCTTGCAGTCAGCTATGGCACGTCTGCGCGAAGGGCGTACCACAGTGGTCATTGCCCATCGGCTCTCGACGATTCGTACGGCTGATCGTATTGTCGTGCTAGAAGACGGGCGCGTGGCTGAGATAGGCACACACCAAGAACTGCTAGCACGACAAGGCGTGTACAGTCGTCTCATCGCCTCACAGCAAGAGGGCATACTAAACTAGCTATAACCTTGCGACAATAAAATATTTTAATTGAGGAGAGCATGATGCTTAAAGCACCCACACCTCGATCTTTTCTGATGGCCTTTTCTTTCATAATGTTGCTGTTCCCGCTGTTGAGCGCTTGCGGTGCATCTGGGTCCGGCACTTCCCAGTCCAGCACTCCGGTCAAAGGCGGCACATGGATTGACGATGTGTATCAAGAGCCTAGTTCGTTCATCACCAATGGCCCTTCGTTTGATGCCTTTGCAGTGAATCAAACGCTGTGGGCTCCGCTCTTCTACGGGGACTCCCAGGGGGCGATTCACCCCGGCCTGGTCACGGAAATACCCACGGTTGCCAATGGCGATATCAGTGCTGATCTCAAAACCTGGACCTTCAAGTTGCGCCCCGGGCTGCTCTGGTCGGATGGTCAGCCACTGAATGCTGACGATGTGGATTTTAGCTGGAAGCTCTGGACCAATCCCAAATTTCCAGCAGCAAGTACGATTGGCTTCAACCTGATTACCTCGGCAGAGGTTGCTACTGACAAACTATCGATTACCTTTCACCTGAGCGCTCCTTTCTCGCCATTTATTTCGATCTGGACCGACGGCTTTGTGGCACCTCTGCCCAAACACCATTTCGCAGGCATAGCTCCCGACAAGATTCTGAACACGCCCGACAATCTAAATCCATCGGTCACCAGCGGTCCTTTCATGATGAGTGAGAGCAAGCCAGGTGACCACTATACGCTGGTACGCAACCCACATTACTATCGTGCCTCAGAGGGACTCCCCTACCTGGATAAGCTCGTGTTGCGTATCGTTCCCAACCTGGATACTGTACTCAAAGACCTGCAGGCGGGTAGCGTCACGTCCGCCTATCGCCTGGATGTGACCAAGCGCCCAACCTATGAGCAGTTGACGAACTACCACCTCGTCCACGCTCCCTTTTCTGGCAGCTATGAGAACATCTACTTCGATTTTCATAACCCCATCCTGGGCAAAGAACTAACGGTGCGCAAGGCCATCGCCATGGCCATTGACCATCAAGCTTTGATCAACACAGCTCTTCGTGGAGTAGGCTCTCCACAATGTACTGACCATAGTAAGGCGTATAACCCTGGCTATCAGGCTGATGCTCCTTGCCCCACATTTGATCCTGCTGCCGCCAGTGCTTTGCTTGAGCAGAACGGCTGGACCAAAGGCCCCGATGGAGTGCGCACTAAAGGTGACCAGCGCCTGGAGTTCCAGTACTCTGCAGCCTCTGGAAATCCCACGGTTACTGTTGCCGAAGAGATCATCCAGGCCAATTTGCAGGCCATTGGCATCAAGATTAACATCCATAACTACCCATCGAGCACTCTCGACGAAATCCAGGCTGCTGGTAAGCCGGGTCAGTATGATATTGTCCAGTTTGGAAATTTATACGACTATGACGCCGATGATGCCAATAGCCTCTCTTGCAGCCAATTTCCACCCAATGGCTACAATACCACCTTCTACTGCAATCCCGCACTGGACAAACTGTACGCTCAAGAAGAGGCAACGACTGATCCCGCTGCTCGCCAGCAGATCTTCAATCAGATCCATCAGATCTACCTGACGGACTTTCCTATTATTATCCTGTATGGGAAGTTCAACCTCGGCATCGCAAAAAAAACTACCCGCAACTTCTTGCCAGGCCCTTTCAGCACTGGGGACACTGTCAACGTGTGGGACTGGTGGTGTGACGGGGGTCACTGTTAGAAATTTTAGAAAGAGGAGACGATTGCCAAATGTCACTTAGAATGAAGAGAATGGAGGATACAATGAAAGTTTCAACCGACTCTCAAAGTGGCAATGTACAGTTGCCAGAGGGAGCAAACATCTTTTCACGCAAGGTAGCACGAAGTGGTCACATCTCCTATGAGGGGCATCCCTACTTTGTCAGTAAGAACCTAGCTGGGCGCTACATTCGCTTTGTCGTGCTCGCGGATCGGCTCATTGTCGATACTTCCATCCCATTACACAAAGAGTATCAGTTGCTTTAGCATAAGAGCAGGTGCAGGAGCAGCGAATCGAGGAGGGTGTTTATGGGACGATACGTTATTAGGCGTTTATTACAGATGATCCCTTTGCTGGTATTGCTCTCAGTCTTCATGTTCACTCTCATCCACCTGTTACCGGGTGGACCAGATCAGGTTATCTTTAATCCTCATCTGAATGCAGCGGGTCGAGCGGCCTTGCGTGCGCACTTTGGCTTGAATGACCCTGTGCCGATTCAGTACGTCAAATGGGTGAGCAGAGTGTTGGTCGGCGACTTTGGCTTCTCGTTTGGTAACAACTTGCCGGTATCGTATATTCTTTCCCAGCGCTTTCCAGCAACGCTAGAGTTGTTTAGCTATGCACTCTTGCTGGCGTTGTTCCTGGCCATTGCCCTAGGTGTGATCTCTGCGATACGTCAGGGATCAGTGATAGATTATGGTCTGACAACCCTCTCCTACTTTGGCATTGCTATGCCTACGTTTGTGTTTGCTCTGTTCGCACAGTACATCTTTGGCGTGTGGTTACACGTGCTCCCCACCTCGGGTACTGAGACAGTTGGCTATACTCTTTCCCCCTTTGATGCCTTTATAGATCACTTCGCACATCTCATCTTACCGATGTTGGTACTAGCTCTTACCTTTATCGCAGGGTGGAGTCGCTATATGCGCTCTAGCATGATCGAGGTCGTCAAGCAAGATTATATGCGCACGGCTCGTGCAAAGGGGGTAGGCACTCTGGCTCTGTTGCTGCGTCATGCGCTACGGAACGCATTGATCCCTCTGGTCACTGTGGTAGCGCTAGATTTCGCATATGTAGCTGGCGGGGCTACTATCGTGGAAGGCATATTTGCCTGGCCTGGCATGGGCCTGCTGTTTATCCAATCCCTACAAGTACGTGACTATCCGGTACTGCTGGCCATGTTAATGATTGGAGCAGGCTTTGTCATTCTGTTCAATCTGCTTGCAGATATCCTGTACGGGGTTTTGGACCCGCGCATTCGTTACGCTTAAAGGATCATCGCTACTATACCCGTTGTGCCGTTACTGCGTGTATCGTAGTGGCGATCCCTTGCGGTCGCCATGCTCGTCACTCTGAAAATGCTCGCCCGAGAGGAAACAAGCTATGGATATATCCGAACAACAGCAGAGTGCGGTGAGCTTGCCTCCAACCCTTGCTCCTACGCAGGTAGAAGTCGAAGAACCGTTGCTGGAACTCACGCAGGAGTTGGCGCAGAAGCGCCGCAGCCAGGGACGCATTATCTTCGACCGTTTTATTCGCAACAAAGCTGCGCTCGTGGGGGCAAGCTTCCTGATGCTGCTCTTTCTCTTTTGTTTTCTAGGTCCACTGATCTGGCGTCTTAACCCCAATGCGATCAATGTGTCTGCTGTGTCCACTACCCTGTCGGGGCCTACCTTGCAGCATCCGTTTGGCACTGATGATGTGGGGCGTGACCAGATGGCGCGTGCGATGGTGGGTGGGCAAATCTCGCTGCTGGTAGGCTTCAGCTCAACGCTGATGGCCATCGTCTTAGGTGTAGGGGTTGGTGCATTTGCAGGCTACTACGGGGGAATCATTGACAACGTTCTGATGCGTTTTACAGATGTCATTCTGGCCGTGCCACTCTACCTGCTGCTCTTCGTCCTGTCAGCCTCCTTCTCCGATGGCAGCTCTAGAAGTGTGATCGTCTTGATCGCCATCTTTGGCTGGACGTATGCCGCACGAGTGGTGCGAGCAGAGTTT
>JAFAXQ010000069.1 GCA_019240835.1 Ktedonobacteraceae bacterium | reverse complement strand
AGGCAAGCCATCTTTGAGTACACAGAAGTTTTCTACAATCGGGTCCGACGCCATTCTTCACTAGGCTACAAGAGTCCCGTTGCCTATGAACAACTGATGTGCTAATTCAAATCTTTGGAGCCTCTACAAAAGTAGTTCAAGCTCAAGTACAGCTTGCATAGTGGGCATTTCCAGTGTTGGCTACGGATCAGGCGTACCTTTTCCGTTTCCATCGCTGTGTTTGTTGCTCTTCGTGTCCAATACAACCATTTCCCATTGTAGGGGCTTGCCGTTCCTTTGACTTTGATGTGTCGTTGAATGGGTGTATCTGTGTGTTGGAGAAGTGTTGTGATTGCATTCCCGAACACCCAGTTTCGTTGCCCCTGAGATTTCCAGTAACGACGCACAGCATATCGTCTCCCTTTTCCTGGGTGTCTTCGGTAGGCCCATTGTCGTAGCTGGATATTGAGAAGATGGTCCACTTTGCTGAAGGTTTCTTTGGAGACTCCTGTCCTGTAATATTGGCTCCATCCTCGGATAATCGGATTGAGTTCCTTTATGACACCTTCTTGAGGAGCGCTCATCAACCTTCTGAGGATCAGTTTCGTAGTTCGGACATGTTCTGCGACGTTCTTTGGGCTAGGTTTGATGAGCGTTTTGAAACCGAGGGGTTTTCCATGTGTTCCTTTTCCCGTTCGGTATTTTCCTACGGGGTACTGTCTCACGTGAAATCCCAGGAAATCAAAACCCTCTTCGAGCAAGGTATGAGCAATCCGCGTCTTTTGGGGACTCAGATGCAATCCTGCTGCTGCTAACCATCTCTCTACTACCTCTTTCGCTTGTTCTACTCCTTCTTTGGTTGCATGCAAGATCACAAAGTCATCGGCATACCGTATTAAGCTTGCCCCTTTCACTTTCCCTTCCACTTCTTCTTGCATTCCATGTAGAGCAATATTGGCTAGTAATGGGGAAATTACCCCACCTTGCGGTGTACCTGCTTCCGAAGGGGTAAAGACGTTTGCATCTAGTATCCCTGCTTTCAGCCACTTTCTGATCTGTTTTTGCATCCCTGCGAAGGTGTTGAGCTTGTTCAAGAGGTAGTTCTGGTCGATATGATCGAAGCATCCCTTGATATCGGTGTCCAAGACATATTTCGCTTTTTGCTTGAGATCGGCGTGGATGGCTTCAATCGCATCCCAGGCTGAACGTCCGGGGCGAAAGCCGTAGCTATCCGCTTCAAATCGTGCCTCCCACTCGGGTTCCAGCGCCAATTTCGCCAGGGCTTGTTTGGCCCTTTCAAGCAGCGTGGGGATACCGAGTGGGCGTTTTTCCGGCTTGCCTGGTTTTGGTATCCAGACGCGACGGACAGGAGGCATTTTGCTTTGTTCCCAATATGTCGGGTGTATCTGTTCTGCCATTTGCCATCGGGCTTCCGGCGGAATGGATTTCACCCCATCGACACCGGCTGTTTTTTTGCCAGTGTTGTCCTGGGTAACTCGGCGTACAGCTAGCAGCCGTGCCGCGTGTGAACGAAGTAAGAGCTTTTGTAGACTGTGCAGCTTCTTCTCATTGTCATCTTGTGCGGCTTGGTAGATTCGTTTTTGCAAGTGGAAGACGTGTTGCTCTAGCTTCCGCCAGGGCACAAGGCTCCAGGATACGCTTTCCCCCTCAAAGGGGTGATACGTTTTACTTTCTTGCTCGCTACTCATTTCTTCTACCTTCCATCAACAGTGTGCATGTCAGCTTACGCTTCTTGCACAATCCTTCTATACCGCTCTTGCGGTTGGTACCTGCTTGCACTCTATCTGTACAAGAGAGTCGGTACTTTTTCCTCGTTCCGGCTATCCATGCTGTGCTGATTTAGGGACCCACTGTACACCGAGAGGAGTATCGGGCAAGAGCGAAACGGCGGTTCTTTCGCTACCTTCCTCTGTCCCTTTTGGGCCGAGCCTATCAGTTCCTTTGGCTCGTTCAATCGTTACGGTGCTTCAATCATGGGTTCCTTGCGTAGCCATGCCAGCTTTGCTAGCGGGAGTGAAGGATGGAACTTCCTCATTACCCGCATTTATCCCCGCTTTACGGATTGATGACCAGTCGCTACCGTAGGGGATATGCTGTTCACTGTTGCCACAGTGGATAGGAATTTCACCTCTCGTTGGATAGTCAGTTATATCGTCCTTTCGGTTGATACTAGCCGTCCCCTGGCTCCTGAAGCCAGTTTAGGCTAAACGAGTCGCGCATGGCCAACGATGACCCTCGGGAAAGCGTTTGAACACTTTCTCGACAGCGCGTCCTTTGCACGCCGCACGAGGGAAAGTTATACAGATGATCTAGCGCCTTTGCTCACGCAATATGGCCAGGCACCGGTTGCCGTGTTGACAACGGAAATCATCCAGGCCTATCTTGCCTGCCAGGAAACGCTCGCCCCAACCACTTACAATCGACGGCTCGCTGCCCTGCGCAGCTTTCTGAACTTTCTCCAGGCTCAAGGGTATCGGACTGAGGAGCTTCTCGCTGGCATTGAACGCAAACCAGAACGAACACGGGAGACTCGTGCCTTAGACGCCCAACGCGTGGAGTCGGTGTTGCGCCAGATTACCGATCCGCACGACCGTGCGCTCTTCTGGCTCATCTATGATGGCGGGCTGCGCTGCCAGGAGGCGCTGGCCATCGATATCGAAGATATCTCCTGGCCGGATCGCTCCATCGCCATTCATGGCAAAGGTGGTCGCCCGTGCGAGACGTTTTTCTGCCGTGCCGTCGGGACGCTGCTCGATAAATACCTGCTCACTCGCAGCTCTCCTCGCTTCGGTCCCCTCTTTGTCACCCATCGCAAGGCCCGGCTCCCTCGGCGGGCTGATCTCATGGCTATGCTCGCCTCTCCTACCGTCAGGCGGATACGCTCTGGAAGAAATACACGCCTGGCTGGGATCTCCACCAACTCCGCCATACCGCCATCAGCGTCCGAGCCGCCCATGATTACACCGAGGTCGGTCTCAAACGCTTTAGCGGCCATACTTCCCTACGCAGCCTGGAACGCTACATTGCCGACAACCGCGAAGCGGCCAAACGCAAAGCTCGCGACTGGGAACGCCGCCAACGCTAGAAAGATCATCTCCAATGCCTCGAATCGATGAGACTGCCTATCGGCAACTGAAAGCCGCGCCCACCGAGCGGGAACTCCGCGAGTTGTACACGCCAACCCTAGATGTCAGAACAAGGCCCTGGAGGAAACCATCCAGTTTCTGCAGGCCAATGAGCGCCGTTCTGGCAAATACCTGCGCACGGCACGTGTCGAGCAGCACCGCGGCAAACCTCCGCAGATCATCCCGCTGGTGGATCTCTCCTGGATGTCGGACATCTGGCGACGCATCGTCACGGGGAAGGCGGGACGCCAGAGGATACCCGAGCGCGTGGATCGCCAGCATTTCGAAGCCTGTGTGTTTACCCAGATCCTCTGGGACCTGAAAACGGGGGATCTCTATGTCGAGGGCAGCGATCGGTACGCCAACACCTGGGCGCAGGGGATCAGTTGGGAGACCTATACGGCCAGTGTCGAGGCCTATGGACAGATGATGGATTTTCCGGTGGATGGTCCCGGCTTCGTGGCGCATCTGAAGACCTGGCTCTCAACTATTGCGCACGAGACCGATGTGGAAGTCACGGGTGATACGCAGGCGCAAAATGCGGTCGTCTTTGGCCTGGCGCATCTGTTGGGCATTCGTCTAATGCCCAGAATTCGCAATTGGAAAGATCTCACGCTCTATCGTCCAACGCCGCAGAGCTGTTACGAGCAGATCAATGCCCTTTTCGGCGGTGATATTGACTGGGGTTTCATCGAGCGGCATGTTCCCGATCTCCTGCGCATCGTCCTCTCCATCAAAAATGGAACCATCACCGCGTCCACGATCCTGGGTAAGCTCAATACCTATAGCCACAAAAACAAGCTCTACCAGACCTTTCGTGAGCTTGGGCGAGTGATCCGCACCGGTTTTCTCCTCCAATACGTGGGCGACCCGGAACTGCGGGCCATCATCCAGCGGGAAACCAACAAGAGCGAATCATTCAATGGCTTTGCCAAGTGGCTCGCCTTCGGCAACGGTGGGGTGATCCCCACGAACAACCGACGGGAAATGCGCAAGTATCTCAAGTACAACCATCTGCTGGCCAACATCGTCATTTTTGCCAATGTCGCATTGCTCACCGATGCCTTAAACGAGCTGGCGAGCGAAGGACACCGCATTGATCCTGAGGTGGTAGCGGCCCTCAGTCCCTACATGACCCAGCACCTGGTCCGCTTCGGACTCTATCACATGGATCGCACGCGTCGTCCCAAACCGCTCACCTACCAGGTAGCCTTTGATCCAGAAAAGATCCAGGAGGAGAGAGAAGAGGGAGATGAAGAGAAGGCGGAAGCGTAAACGACTCCTCCTGGCGGAAATGGCCCATTTTTGTACGAATCCTTGTGCTATCCCATGCAGATTCCTTCCGTTTCAAGGTCTTTTTTTCGTGCATTATCAGCCCGACCGCACCACCACTCCCCTCGCCCGCAAATACTCCTTCACATTCCTCACACGAAACTCCCCAAAGTGAAAGATTGAAGCAGCCAACACAGCATCAGCCTTGCCAGTCGTGACACCGTCGTAGAAGTGCTCAAGCGTGCCGATGCCGCCGGAGGCGATAACGGGCACAGAGACAGCAGAGGAGATGGTTGCATTCAACACAAGATCATAGCCCTGCTTGGTGCCGTCACGGTCCATGCTCGTGAGTAGAATTTCGCCAGCACCAAGCTCAACACCCTGCTGCGCCCATTCTAGAGCATCTCTCCCCGTGGGTGTGCGCCCCCCGTGAACGAAGACTTCGTAGCCGCTGGGCATAGTGGGATTGGCGCGTGCGTCGATGGCTAGCACGATACACTGTGCGCCGAATTGCTCTGTACCAGCACGCAACACAGCGGGATTCTGCACTGCTGCCGTGTTGAGCGATGTCTTGTCAGCACCAGCTCTCAGGGTGGTGCGAATGTCTTCAACGGTGCGGATGCCACCACCAACGGTGACGGGGATGAAGACCTGCTCAGCCGTACGTCGCACGACATCAAGCATGATGGCGCGGTTTTCATAGGAGGCGGTGATATCGAGAAAGACGACTTCGTCGGCACCTTCGCTGTTATAGTATGCTGCCAGTTCTACGGGGTCACCTGCGTCGCGCAGGTTCACGAAGTTGACACCTTTGACTACGCGTCCCTTATCCACGTCAAGGCATGGAATGATGCGTTTCGTGAGCATGCCTGTTATCCTTCTAACTCTTGAACGACTGCGGCAAGGTTTATATCGCCCGTGTAGAGTGCTTTGCCTACAATAGCACCCTCGACGCCCAATGTCGAGAGGGAACATAAGTCGGAGAGAGAGCTAACACCGCCGGAGGCGATCAATGGACGCGAGGTGGCGTGCAGCATCTCTGTCAAGGCCGCTAGATTAGGTCCAGTGAGCGTGCCATCACGAGCAATATCTGTATAGATGAAGCGCTGAACGCCCAGCGCACTCAGTTCTATGGCTAGCGTGGTGGCGAGCACGCGTGAGGTTTCACGCCAGCCAGCAATAGCCACCCAGCCACTGCGTGCATCCAGCCCTACCACAATGCGCTCTCCCCAACGTGTCAGGGCTTGCTCAAGCAATGCACGGTTGGTAAGCGCCACGGTTCCCAGAATAACACGGTCTACGCCAAGATCAAGCACCTGCTCGATATGGACCAGCGAGCGCATGCCACCACCTACCTCCAGGTGCATTGAAGTTGCGGCCCGGATACGCTGTATTTCAGCGACACTTACTGGATAGCCATGTGCAGCTCCATCGAGATCGACTATATGCAACCAACTCGCTCCTGCCTCTTGCCAGCGCTGTGCCACCTGTGCAGGATCGCTGCCATAAATCGTAGCTTTGCCGTAGTCACCTTGGTACAAACGCACACAACGCCCATCTTTGATATCGATTGCAGGAAGAATAATCATGCGTGTACCCAACGCACAAAGTTTTTGAGCAATTGCAAACCTATAGCACCGCTCTTCTCAGGATGAAACTGGGTGCCCCAAACTTGCTCTGTAGCAATGACGCTACAGTAGGGTGAGCCGTAGTTGGTGACCGCCGCCACGCCTCGCTGATCTTGAGGCTCGACATAATACGAATGGGCAAAGTAGAAATAGCTGTCGCTGGGAATAGCGGCAAAGATAGGCAAGTCACTCCGTAGAGGAGTCACCTGATTCCAGCCCATATGCGGAATCTTCGGGCCGTGCGGGATACGCCGAACCTCGCCACGAAAGAGGGCCAAGCCATCGACTTCTCCCTCGGCATGATGATCGGCCAGCAGTTGCATACCAAGACAGATGCCCAGGAAAGGGTTGCCCTGTCGCGTTGCTTGGCGAATAGCCTTATCCAGGCCGCGCTCCGTTATACGTGTCATCGCCGCACCGCCAGAACCAACACCTGGTAACACCACAGCCTGCGCAGTTGCCACCACAGCAGGATCATCGGTCACTTCTACATCTGCCCCGACGTACCGCAATGCCTTGGCGATGCTGCGAATATTGCCTGCGCCATAGTCGATAATCGCGATCATGCCTCACACCCCCTTGCTAGATGGACTATCAGGCGTTGTGACTGGTCTACGGCCCGCGAAATGAATACTTATCAAATGCATAACAAGCTCATCATTCTGATTGAACAGCTCGCCCTTTGAGCGGATAATACCCATTTCTGGCCTGCTCCTTGATGGCGTACATTCCAGAATAGTGAGACGCCCGCGTAGTATGTCTCCAGGGCGCACGGGCTTTAACCAGCGGATTTCATCCACACCTGGGGAACCCAAGCTTAGCGTTTCGCTGAGTAATCCATCAACTAGCAGCCGCATAAACATCGCAGTCGTATGCCACCCGCTGGCAATTATACCACCGAAGAAAGAGTCTTTTGCTAGCTCGGGCGAGATATGAAACGGCTGGGGATCATACTGCTTGGCAAAAGCGATAATTTCTTCTTCGCCGACGCTACGGCTGCCTAGCTCGAAGACATCTCCCACCTGACAATCTTCAAAATAACGCATTCGTTTGTCCTTTTTACTGAACCTAGACTTCTCCTTCACTGGCGTCCGTCATCTCTGGCACTGCAGCATTCTTATAGAGCGCAGCTAGTGGAAAGCGCACACCAATGCTGACAAGCTCGATTTCATCGCCCAGCCCATAGGCATGATAGACTGTCCATCCTTGCGGCGTGCGGGTATACACTTCGACGGCCTGATACTTCGAGGCAACCAGAACATACTCTTCGATAGTCAGACAGGCGCGATAATAGCCGAACTTCCTCCCTCGGTCGTAGGCTTCGGTGGAGTCTGAAAGCACTTCGACAATGACACGGGGAAATTGTACCTCTGTCTCGTCAGGTGTTGGCTGGTCGCGCTCGTCACACGTCACCGACACATCGGGATAGGTATAGCGCGTCTTTGACAGGCGCACACTCACGTCCGAGTTGTAGACATTACACGGTGTGCCGAGCAGTACATCCTCTAGGGTTCTCACTGTATTGCTACTGATACGGCCATGACTGCGGCTACCTCCCGCCGTGAGGTATACCTGCCCATCTATATACTCGTGCTTAGCGTCGCAGCTGGCCCGCTCCAACTCGCGCCACTCATCCACGCTCATAGTTTGTCGTGATGGTTGAGCTACCATTAATAACCTCTCTAGCACTCATGACTAATGCTCTTCCTAAATCATAACACCCTGTGTAGGGGTTGAAAATAGGAACATACTTAAGGGGTATCTGCAACTACTTTGTCCCCAGTGCCTTGCTCCATTGCTCTACTGTAAGGAGCGAGGGAAAATCTTCCCGTTGTATGCGCATGCGGGCCGTGAGCGCTGCTGCTGCCGGGGAGTGGAGTCCTGTTCGCTGGAGCATGTCTTGGTTCTGGAAGAGTTCCTGCGGCGTTCCGCTAAAGGTTAGCAGCCCGTCACAGAATGCGATCACGCGCTGACAGTATTCCACAACTAGTGTCATGTCGTGGGTAATCACCAGGATGGTCTTGCCCTGCTGCTGAAGATTGCACAGCAGGCGCATGATCGCCGTAATAGAGCGGTAATCTTGCCCAGTGGTTGGCTCGTCTACAATCAAAATGTCTGGCCCCATTGCCAGAACTGCGGCAACTGCCAGGCGCTGGCGCTGGCCTTTGCTCAAGAAGAGTGGATCCTCGTTGGCGTAATCAATCAGATCAACAGCCTCCAGCGTCTGGCGGACGAGTTGCTGCCGTGCCTTGGAAGGAAAGCCGAGATTCTTAAGTCCGTATTCCACCTCATCACTGACTTTGCGACAAAACAATTGATGATCTGGATTCTGAAACACGTAGCCAACTGATCGCACAATCTGTGAACGCACGCGCTTGAGACGCAGATCCTGTCCTAAAACCTGTACGTTCCCCCCGGACAGACGATAAATACCAGCGAGAACCTTGGCGAATGTCGTTTTGCCACTGCCGTTCGGACCAAGCAACGCGAGCATTTCACCACGATACACTTCGGTGCTGATGCCTTTGAGCGCGACCGTGCCATCTTCGTAGCGGTAGCAGACCTGCTCAGCCTGAACGACTGGCTCTCGCAGGGAGACGCTGGGCCTGTCGCATTCCGGCACATAGCTCGCAGAGATGGATTGCGCGGCCTGAGCAAATGCGGTCTCGCCCTCATCCAGCGTCAGTGGCGGGTGCGACTCATAGCTGTAGCCAGTATGCCAGCAGATGCGCGTCAATTCGCCTGCCGATGCTCCACATGCTTCCAGCATGGCACGATTTGTGTAGAAGGCATGGGGAGGAGCCACCAGCGCTATTCTTCCCCGATGTAAGAGGGCAATACGGTCACAGAATGCTGCCAGAATCTCTGGATCTTGCTCAACGAGGAGGACCGTTGTACTGTAATCATGGCGCAGCTGAGCTATGGTCTGGATGACTTCGCGCTTTCCAAGCGGGTCAAGATCGCTTGTCGGCTCATCAAGGATGAGTATCCGTGGACGCATTGCCAGGAATGCGGCAATGGCGATACGCTGTTTTTGTCCGCCGGAGAGGTCCGCCGGGTGTATATAACTGGCTCCCTGCCACAGGTGCTCTAAGCCAACCCAGCGCAGCGCATTGTAAGCACGCTGCTCAATTTCGTCGTTGCAGAAACCCTGCAACTGCAGACCGAGAGCCAGTTCGTGTAGCAGGCTCATGCGCAAGAACTGGTTTTCCGGATCTTGGAGCACCATGCCGATTTGGCGTGTCAGTGCGGTGCCTGCCGAAACCGCCTGATCCAGCGCTGTGACGGAGCCACGAAAGTGCCCTGGTAGCTGCTCGTTCGTGAGCCGAGCGCTATACGGCAGAATACCGAGCAGCATGCGACACAGCGTCGTTTTCCCCGCTCCGCTTGGTCCTGTGATGCCAAAGCATTCCCCCTGCTCTACCTGTAATGTGACACCCCGCAAAGTCCAGGGGTTAGGACTGTCGCTAAATGTTGGATATCGCCACCACACATCGGCGGTGCAGATTGCATCGGACATAGGCTTCGTTCTCTGTTCGCTTTCGTGGGCACGATCAATGGGCACGATAAATCTGGCCCCTACCGACCTACGACGAGCGTGGTAAGGTTCCAGTGTGGCAGGAATGCCAGCCCCAGGCACAAGAGGCTGAGCGCAAGGATCGCCCAGTCAATTCCCCTCCATCGGCTCGTCTCATAAAAATCTGTACCTCCCTGCCCAACTCTATAGCCCCGTGCAGTTAAGGCATCACCAATCTCACTGGAGCGACGGATCATCATAGCCACCATCGGCACTGCTATGCTCCCCAGGTCGCGCAGGCGACGCACAAAGCTACGTGGGCGAGCGTTGATGGCACGGGCAAGCTGGGCGAGACGGATAGTTTCGTAGTCGGACCACGCCATTTCGAGCGCACGAAACACCGTGCTCAGGAAGAAGATGATAGCTTGTGGCACGCGTAGTTGCCGGAAAGCTCCGATCAACTCGGCGTCGCGGCTGGTCACGACCAAGGCAGCCGTGATCAAAACCATACCGCCGTAGCCCAGCACTTTGCTGACAGCGACTAGCAGGCTATGATCACTCACCAGCACCGTCAGTGGGTGAGAAAAGGGCGCAACCTGAACATGCAGTAAATTCACGCTGCCTGCTACCGGGTTGAAGAGCACCCACGTCGTGAAAAGACTGAGTAGCGCAGGCAAGGTGAGCAGCAAGTAGAGACACGCCAGCCGCCTGTTCATCCCGCTGGCAGCAAAGAGCAGCAGGGAGACGCCGAATAGCAACGCTGCTGCGACTGTATCTGGATGCAGGGTATCTATGCTATGCAGTTGCACTGCCGACAGGCAGAGCACTAGGGCGGTGCGAGCGAGCAGATGCACATTTGCCAACGGAGCATCAATGCGCCGCGAGAAAAGAAATGAGCGCACATAGCGCCGACCCGCAGGTGCCTGCAAAAATACGCGGCTCAAGGCAGGAATCCCTTTCGCTGGGGCGACCGCTGGGATCGCCCCATACCTCTATTTCACGGCTTTACTGGTGCCTGTTCGTCATGGCCGCCAAACTCATGGCGCATGGCAGACATGACCTTACTGGCGAAATCTGCCTCTCCACGCGAACTGAAGCGTTCATAAAGGGCGGCTGTCAGCACATGTGCTGGCACGGCTTCATCAACGGCAGCAGCAATTGTCCAACGACCTTCACCTGAATCGGAAACACGGCCTTTGAACTGCTCAAGGTCAGGGCTTTTGAGAAGCGCACTGGCTGTGAGATCCAGTAGCCATGAGCCTATGACGCTACCACGACGCCATAGTTCGGCGATATCGGCCAGATTGAAATCGTACTGGTAGTACTCTGGGCTACTCAGGGGAGCTGTCTCGGCGTCGATGCCTTGCTGCTGTTTACCAATATTGGCATGGCGCAAAATATTCAGTCCCTCGGCATACGCCGCCATGACGCCATACTCAATGCCATTATGCACCATCTTCACGAAGTGACCTGCACCATGCGGCCCGCAGTGCAAGTAGCCTTGTTCGGCTGTACCCCCGACCTGCTCCCGTCCAGCAGTGCGCGACACGGCATTCACGCCAGGGGCTAGAGCTGTGAAGATGGGATCAAGACGCTTGACGACGGCAGGCTCGCCACCGATCATCTGACAGTAGCCACGTTCGAGCCCCCACACACCTCCACTTGTCCCAACGTCCAGATAATGAATACTATGAGTTGTGAGCATAGCTGCACGCCGAATGTCATCGTGGTAGTAAGAGTTCCCACCATCAATAATCACGTCGTCGGGGCTAAGCAGGGGAATGAGATCATTCAGTGTTGCATCCACTGAGGCCGCAGGCACCATTAGCCAGATCGCTCGCGGCTTGTCAAGCTGTTCGACGAGATCAGATAGCGACGTCGCTCCACCTGAGATCGCACCCTCTTTCAGGTTCATCTCTACTGTGCTTGCATGGCGAGCATAGCCAACAACGCTATGACCATTTCGTAGCAGACGCTTGGCCATATTCGCTCCCATACGACCAAGCCCAATCAGTCCAAGTTGCATTATGTGTTCCTTCCTTTTTCCTTGTGCTTAGTGCAAAAGGCAACAGCCTGTACATAACTCTCTGGCCCTACTGCTACCCTTCGCCTCATTAATGTGTTTTATAACGAAAAAGCCTTTCTACGGCAAATCCAGCGTTCTGTGCGCGTTCATCTCTAGTGTACCACAGAAAAGTACGAACATCAGGGCCTGTGGTCACAAATTTCTAACATCTTTTACTATCATCTGAAGTTGCTTTGCCGCCCATTGCTACTTATCGTTGTTTCCCCTGGCAGTTTTCGCACGCCATAGCAATGGCAGAAGTAATGACTTGCCCACTTCTCGCGTCCATCAGCTACTTGTTCAGGGCAGCCCTGACAGCGGAGATGAGTGTCTGAAGCTTGAAAGGCTTCTCTATAAATTCCGCCTCTGGGGCAAGTCTCTTTGCAAGCACGATTTCTATTGAAGTAGCAGCAGTACAGAAGATAAGAGGAAGAGCCTGAGTTTGCGGGTACGAACGCAAAGAGTGAAGAACCTCCATACCGGAGATATCCGGCAAATGCAAATCGAGGATGAGCACATCGACGGGCAAGCTACTGGTTTGGCTAGACTCAAAGGGCTTCGGCGGTGGGAGAAGTGCCGCGAGACACTCACGAGGATGTTCATAAACAATCACTTCGTGCCCTTCAAATCGAAGATAAGTGGCACAAAATTTCGCAATACGAGCATTGTCTTCCAGTATACCTACCTGAGCCATGCAACTCCATTTCTTCTTCGATTAACTAGAGGCACGTCCCTTCTAAACCACACATTGTGAGCTTCGTAGTTATCACATGTTTCACCATAGCTATTCTAGATGAAAAGAAGAGGTATGTCAAGAAGGATTTGTTGTGTTTTTGCGAGATATGCTACAATCTGTTATATACCCTATTATTAAGACGGCATACGGAAGTGAATCATGAGTGAGAATGATCTTGTCAAGAAATTGCCTGTCAGCGTTGTGCGCTTCGGTATGGGCAAAGAGATACAACTCTATAACGATGAACTGGTGGTCACAGGGCAAGAAGAGGGGCAGGAGACACGAGTACAACTAGATACCATCAAGCAGCTTATACTGGTCCCCGGTGATCCCAATCCGGGCAAACTAGTACTGATGGCCGACTTAGATGATGATACAACTGTGATCCTGTCCGAGGGTATGAGCAATGCACGCGACTTTCGCGCTCTGTTGCCTCAATTGCAAGCACTGCACCCGCACATACAACTGGATCCACCAGATATGGAGGAGCAACTACGCCAAGCACTCAACACCCGTCGCGCCTGGTCCCTCACCTGCTACGGTACCTTCCTGCTGGTCTGTGCTTTACTCGTTCTTCTCTACTTCGCCGTTGCTTTCATCGGGGCACATGTGCATTTCTAGGACTGAAAAGTCGTTAATATGAATTGCTTCATCGCCTGCATAGAACGCAACGAGAGTGCTCCTAGTGAACAACTATTCATATAGTACAAGTTGTAACTTTCAGTGAAACAGTCTACTTCCCTGAGAATTTGGCAGCAAGTTCCCGTGAGCTTGGCTCGACGAGAATAGAACCATCGGGGAAGACGATGGTAGGCACACTACGATAGCCTTTGTTCACCCGCATGACATACTCGGCAGCACTCTCATCTTCTTCTATATTGATGTAGTCATAAGCAATTCCGTGCGCGTCAAACCAGCGCTTCGCCATACGGCAATCGCCACACCAGGTAGTTGCGTACAGTTTGATCTTTTGATCAGTTTTTGAATCCTGCAAAACAGTTTCTGACACAGATAGTTCTCCTTGAGGTTACTTAATAAGTTGAGCTACATTCCCCTACTTGATCTAACACTCATGATTGATGGTGTATTCCCACGTCGCAGCTATTCCTTGACATCTAAACCATGCTGGGTTTGTTAATATGCTCAAGCACTAAGTCGAGAAATTTCCTGCCACTCGTAGCGATTAAGCCTGGGTTGCGTGCGAGAATGCCCATCACCAGACCAGCAGTAAAATCGCCTCGCAGAGCCTGCGCCACCTGTGCTGGTGTGAGACGTGCCATCAAATCGAGCGCATTATCCCATTGCTCATCGCTGTAGCGAGCAATGCGTTTGTTAATCATGTAGGCGATCTCCATATCGCGCCCAAAACGTGCGTGCCACTTTTTATCAAAGCGCTCCAAGAAAGAGGCCGAAGTATTGCCAGCTTTCACAGCTTCGGCAGCAACAGCACCAGCCATTTGACCAGAGTACATAGCAAAGCGGATACCTTCGCCGACCAGCGTCGAGCCGTGACCACCTGCATCGCCAGCCAGCAGCAGACCAGCACGAGAAAAGCGCTTGAGCGGCCCCTCCGAGGGAAATAGACCTGTGTGAAACTCGATGGGACTCGCATCCTTGAACTTATTGGTCAACTGAGGGACATGCTGCACAATGCTATCAAGGTAGACACGTGCATCGTCATCGCAGTCGGGATGAAGCACACCTACTCCCAAGCGTACACGTTGGTTGCCATGTGGAAAGGCCCAGGCATAGCCACTGGGGGCACAAGCACTACCCATGATCAGAAATAACTCGTCCTGCGGGTAGTTCGGTGCATACATATCGTACTCGGCACCATAGCCGTAGCGATGACATGCCTCACCCATGTCGCTACGCACGCCTACATGACGAGAGAAACCGCTGCAATCAATGATCACTGCAGCATGCAGCGTCACCCGTTCGCTTTTGTGATTTTTTGCGGTGACGCCCACAACATACTCATTTTCAATCAACGTCTGCTCAACTGTGTGTCGCATACGTAATGTCGCCCCAGCGGCAATAGCACACTGCGCCAAGTGCTGATACAGCCCACGTACATCGACAACACAGGCTACTGCTGGATCGTAATGTAATTGTACGGCGCGTTGCGGAGAGAGGAAAATAACCTTGCTGACGGGATGATACAGATGCGTTGGAACCTCTAGCGCCTTCATATCACTGATCCAACTTCCACCACTGGTATGGATAGGATAGCCAATCTCGTTTTGCCGTTCCAAAGCTATCGTACGTAGACCATGCTTTGCGGCAGTTCCAGCGGCAGACAATCCGGCAGGGCCACCGCCAACAATGAGCACATCGTAATCATTTGACATAAAATTCTCCTTATGCTATAATTAGAACAAGATTTCAACGTACTTCGTACACTAATACAGCCAGTTTTTCGGCGCACTTTGTAGTAACCTAACTATTATAGCAAGCACGTACTGTCCCAGAGAAGGAGGAGGTTTGTGTCGATGAGTATTATGCAGCTTACCCAGACC
>JAFAXQ010000064.1 GCA_019240835.1 Ktedonobacteraceae bacterium | reverse complement strand
AGTGGTAGACAAGAAACAGGAATAGTTTCGGGGATACTCCAGTCATTGTCTAGCCCTCATTCCCTAAAGGTACATTCAAGTCAAATAGTAAACTTATACACTTCCATGGTTGTGTCTGAAGCATATCATATCTTATTCATGGCGGCAAAGCTTATGGCACAAAACGGCAAAACATTTTGGCAAAGGGCATTCGCCTGGAAAAAGCTCAGTGGAGTCATAGTGCGTATAAATATTTTGTGTTGCTCTCGCCTAGCAGGTACCTGATCTATGTCGCCATCCATCCACATCTCTGGAAGGGACAGCTTAAAACGCTCAGAGAGGCACATTTTGACAACGCTCTCAACGGTCTGAGGAACGGTACGTCCTTGGAGCTTCCTTCCAACTTTGCCTTGCATATGGCTGTTGTAAGCCAAGATGGATATCTCCTCTTGCGACGACGAGCTAGCGACACGGAACTCTACCCATCAGCATGGGAGGCAGGGATCGGGGAGTTCATGCATGGACCCGAGGATACGCTTGGTCCAGAGTATGAAGTTGGCCCATACCATGCTCAATTCCCCCATTTTACAGAAAATGGACTTCCTGATTTGTTCTTGTTTCTCAAGAATGCCGTTGCAGAAGAACTAGGCTATCACAAGGCGCGTCAGGAAGACTTTCGTCTCTATGGATTTGCTGTTGAGTATGAAACGTTAGCCCCCAAACTCTTAGGCGTTTACAATGCGGATTGCACGATCGCGACGCTTTTGGAGAGCGCAAAGAAGGCCAAGGATCGCGCACGCGAGCTGTCCAGACTGGAACTCACACCACGCGCTCTTGCAGAAGCCTGCTCAAGCTCTCGTTACTCATCCTGGGGTCCGACATCGAAACTGGCCATGTTGCTGGCGCTTAGACAAGACTTGATGGCAAAAGGCATAGAAGATCAGAGTGTAGCCATCACAGGACTGATAGACTGTTTTGAACCGGAGCTTGCTGATCCTTGGACGTGCTATGAGTAAGCTTTGTTCTCTGGTTTGGTTGAGAAGACTTCAGCACTCTCATCGGAGTTGCATATTGATGGTGATGCACTGCCTGATAGTATCTGCTACCCCTCGTCCGTCAGTCCACGATGAACAATAATCGACCAGGCTCTTTACTGGTTCGCTGGCATTGGCTGGAGCAGCCGAAAGGCCGACAATACTCAGGAAAGGTACATCCCCAACGCTATCTCCCACCCCAGCAACGTTGGCGAGCTTGACTGGCAACACTTCCGCCAACGTGTCAACAAGCCACCTCACCCCTGTGGCTTTGTCAATGCCTAGTGGGGTAATGTCTACTGCAGAAGCCGATCTGGTAATGAATGCAACCAAGTGACTCTTCGTTAGTGTTTCTGTGACGACACTATACAGTTGTTTGACCTCCACAGGCGGTACCGGATGAAGACTGAGCATCATTTCCTTCCCAGGGACACGGCGTGCTTGCCTAGACGCGACAACCTCCTCTAGCACCTTCTGTCGCACTAGAGTAAACTGAGAGAGAACCTCCGGTTCACTGAGGAGAGGATGCCAAGCATACTCCTCATACAGACTGCGTGTGGGGAAATAGAGTCCACAGCCGTTCTCAAAAATCGTTGGGAACGCACCTGAGATCAGTTGTGTGATGACTTCAACGAAGGCGTGCTGCCGTCCACTGCAGACGGTAATGAACGGGATGGGGTTGTCTGCTCGCGCTAGCTGGTTGGCTCCCCTGATCCAGTTTAAAGCTTCTAGATCATAGGTATGTTCATTGAGATTGAGGCACCCTTCAATATCCGAAACCACGAGATGAATCTTCTTCTTTTCTCGTTCAACCGGAACAGATGCCACCTCTACTAACTCAGCATTCCTGAGAGTATCCATGTGATCCTTTCTCTGCTCATCAAACCCCGTTTTAGTAAGCATACAACACTTTCCTTCCCCTTTGTTTCCCCGCTCGTTCAATCTCTAGCAGGAGCAGCACACATGATGTAGTGTATAATGATACAACTGAGGAAGATTCTCCAAAACGTTCTCATAAGAGGTGCATCACGGCACATGCTGTATGATTGGAGGAACACGAACCGATGCACGGGTGTACAACCACTGCTCTTTCCTGCTGGATAGAAGCCCATGCTTATGTTGTCTGGATTGCTGGCATTGCTTCGGTCATCGCTCTGGTTCTTGCAGGCATTTCTACCGGGCGGGCAATCAAGCGCACTTGCAGATAAGATAAGAACTCCTCAACATGTGCCTGATGACTTGGCCGAAATGAACGTGCATCTGCTCTAAAACGCCCATACGACCCTACAGGTAGCAAAAATTTCGGGGTGTGTCTACAGAGAGGTAGCCACAATACCCTTGCTGAAAAATCGCTGACTGTAAGACCACATCTAGTGGCAATGCTCAAAGTGAAGGAGGTAGACAGGCATCGTCTTGACCTCCTTACGCGGCTATGCCAACGGTAAGCTGCCAGACCACTTGCCCACCATGACAGAGCGGGACGGCGTTGACGCAACGCTGCCTGCGGTCTGTGTGCCAGCGTTGCACACAGGTGATCGCAGCACACTGCGTCATGACCGTCTTGGTCTGTTCTTGGGCCAGGAGGGCCTCAAGCAGGACGTGCAAGAATGCCTGCTGCATGCGAAAAGCGCTCATGGGCCGACAGACCGTGCGCCCCTTCGTGTCCTTATGCCTGTCCTGCTGGCTTGGCCCAAGCGCCTCGTGCAACGCATCGGCGCTGATCTCGACAGCAGCCAATGGCTCCAGGGGCACGATGGGAGCACGCTCAAGGCTGGGTTCGACGCGCTGCACGGGCCGCACTGCA
>JAFAXQ010000234.1 GCA_019240835.1 Ktedonobacteraceae bacterium | reverse complement strand
CAACGCCGCTCACCTGAGCGAGGTGCCCGATATTGCCTCCATGCTTGACGCGCAGATCATAGAAGGTGGGTTTGTGGGCAGGCTCTTGCTTGTCTACCATCGTGGCGTTCCTTTGCTCCTGCGCCTCTCCTCTATGGTGCTTCGGCCTTGGTCGCGCAAGTAGACGAAGAGCAATCGCTCCCCCGTGGCGTCGGAGAGGGCTTTGAGGCGGCGGTAGCGCTGCTGGCAGGTCTGGTGGCCAGCAGAGGACATGTCTAGCACTGGAAGCGGTTGGGTCGGCTGCATGTGTGGCTCTTGACCCTCTCGATATGGGGACCAGGGTTCCAAGGATGCGGGTCGTTTCTTTCTGCTCACTGTTCACGCTCTTCTTTCTTCGATGGCCTCTTGCCTGCTCGACCTGACGTATATTCGACGAGTTCACACAGAGAAACGCCAAGCGCATCAGCGAGGCACTCTAGGGTGCTCAAGCGTGTTCTGCCACTGACGATATCACGACAGAGCGCCTTAATCGTGCGTGGGGAGAGACCGCTCGCCACTGCCACTTGTCCGAGCGTCATCGCTTTTTGCTGCATGAGTTCTTTCAAACGGAATCTGAACATAGCTGGTGTACCTCCTTGTGTTCTGAGAGAGATTCAGAGTGCGTCGTTGACGAATGGAATGCATAACCTTGGACTGTTCAGCTACATCAGCTTGTCCTGATGGTTGCTACTAGTTTGCCATAGGGAAAAGGGCGGGTACAGGTACAAAAAGGACTTGAAACGTACAAAAATGTAGGGTACGATTTACGTGCGGAAGAGTAGTTGCACAATCAAAATGCACCTACAACAAAATGCTGCCCATGAAAGTAAACTAGCACCTTCGCGAAAGGAGCGATCAGCATGGAGACTAATCTCCCAACACTTTTGCGGACGTATCGAAAAGGTATGGGATGGACACAGGAAGAAATGGCTCAACGATGGTCCTACTCCTACGAAACCATCTCAGCTTGGGAGCGAGGGAAAAGAAGGCCGAGCAATCAGGAGATACCACGCTTAGCAAAGCTCTTAGAGATCAGCCCAGAGGAACTAGCAAGCGCTATCGTCAGCAACCAAGGACAGGTACTACCTCTGACAGATAGCACTTTACAACCGCAGAGAACGCAAGCAAGCTGGAAAACAAACTTCGAGGTTTGGGGAGAAGTACAGCACATCTACCGCAATCGTACAGAATTCAGCCGCGAGTTCTCCTATTCCGACATGTTTGAAAATGCTCACTCTATCCTTGCAGCAGGAATCAGTCTCAACGCCATCACTTTAAACTACAGCAGAGAGATACTACAAAAACTCATCATCGAAAATCAATGCAACATCCAACTCTGTTTCTTAGACCCAGACGGCAAAAAGTGCGCCGAACGTGAAGAAGAAGAAGACTATCCCCTCGGGACATTAGCAGGTCTTACAAGAGCAAACATCATCATCACAACAGTACTGTATAACCAAATCAAGCAGACAAGTCCAGAGCACTGCAAACACTTAGAAGTCAGAGTCTATGACTTAGCTCCCCGACTCAATATTTACATTGTAGATGATATACTTATGACAGTCCAAAGCTACGGCTATGGAAGGGGGGAGGAAGCTCCCGTCTTTGTGCTAAAAAGGAAAACACAAGGAGGACTCTTCGACTTCTACGCCTCCACGGCCAAGCACATTCTCACTCACTCAAGAGATATCAACGAGCAGGACCCATCAGAAAAGTAGAGATACCACCTATGTCGGAAGACAGAGCAACTCAGCTAGACATATCCAGGACACTAGAAGCTGCTAAGGCTGCTGCCCGCACAGCCGGAAACTACCTGTCTCTCAAACTCGGCACTGCAAAAGTCGAGCATCAGAAATCTCCCAACGACGACTTGCTAGACACCGACCTAGAAGCAGAGCAACTCATACTCAACATGCTACACGAGCAAACACCTCACGTAGGAGCGCTCTCAGAGGAAGCTGGGTACCAGGGGCAACCTGGCCTGTGCTGGATCATTGACCCGCTGGACGGCTCAGCGAATTTTCAGCGTGGGAATCCCGTATTTGGCGTCTCCATTGCCCTCGTCCACAATCAATCCTCTCTAGGAGGCGTGATCTACTTGCCTATAAAAGACGAGATGTTCGTGGCAATAGCGGGACAAGGAGCATACCTGAACAATAACCCCATCACAGTTTCCCACATCACGGCAATCAATGAAGCCACAGCCCATGCAGGGGACTTTACAAAAGAAGGGGATGCAAAACTTTCCAACAAGCGTCTCAAAGCTCTATTGAAACTAGGAGGAAAAACGAAAAGGTTACGCATGCTAGGCTCCGCAGTGACCGATCTGGCCTATGTTGCTTGTGGAAGGGCTGATGTGCTGATCAACCATGCGCCAGACATCTGGGATATTGCAGCAGGAACCTTGCTTGTACAAGAGGCCGGAGGGCAAGTGACCTCAAAGCACGATGAAAATGGCGATCTACTCTATATCTTCAGCAACAAACTACTTCACCAAACAGTAGAAGGGCTACTCTTTGAACAAGAGCTTTCTTCCTGACTATAACCCCTTTGACCCCTTCCATCCCCAGAACTTACCGGGGCAGGGCAAGTCCATGTTTGCCGAAACCCTCGTCACCGCTCAGTGTCTGGTGCAACATGTCTGGCTCTTATGGCTTACCTCGCCAGCCTTTCATGCTGAAAATAGTCTTCAACGCCTCAACCGTCTCTTTCATTTCTTCGAGAAGCATCTCCCCCCACCATCATTGCTGGAGAAACACTATTTGCGCCTCTCTGCTGATGTCCAATGCCTGAATGGGGTGATGCAAGTCGAATACAACCACTACACTGCGGCCATCAAGACGTTTGAGAACATGTACCAGACTGCCACAACGCTGGGGAATCCTGCCACACTGGCTCATGCACTGATGAACCTAGCAGTGGAGAGTGAGCGCGGGGGAGCAAAGAAAAAAGCTGTTGAGATGCTTGAAGAGGCTCGTGACCTTTCTTTTCAGGCACCGAAGCCGATTGCTGCACTGGTCAACTCCTATTTGAGTAGAGTGTATGCAAGTGAGGGTGACGCACTTCGCTTCCAGCGGACGAATGATACAGCACGCACGCTTGGAACGCATCTGAAAAAAGATTTCAGTGAGGATACCGACGCTGTATTTTACACAGAAAGTGATATTCTTGCGGAAAGAAGCTATGGCTATCTAGAAGTTGGAGAGCCTCGCAAGACACTAGAGCTGGAAGAAGAAATTACTAAGCAACTTAGCAAGGAGAACAACTCTCGGCTAGAGGTATGGATAGCGTTGGATTGGGCAAGAGCACAGATGATGCTTGGTGAGATTGAAGAGAGTGTCGAAGCTGCAAAGCTCTTTTTCCATCGTGCATCTTACGATCTCCTCATGCACAGAGCAGAGCCTATAGCTTCTTGAAGACGCTTGAGGAGGAGGGCTATGCAGATGTGCAAGCTGTCAAAGATTTCCGTGAGGAACTCAATGAGGCGAAATAATCAACTGTATATTTACGCGTTGCGAAACTCAGAAAGGATACTCAACGTAAGAGAAGAGAGGTGGCAACGCGGTGAAAGTAAGGAAATACTTCTTATAGATATAAGTTGCTTATGTGACAGTAGGCGTAAATGATGATAGAAAGGAACATACTTATGACCCAACAGTCCTCCTCAGGACAAGAGCAGCCGATCCAACTCTCAACGCTGACAATGTTGAATCTGCAGAGCGGGTGGGCGCTGGAGAAAAATAACACGCGTGTCTTTTTCACCCATAATGGTCCGACGCGCTGGGTGAATATTACCCCGCCGGGTCTCACCCTGCCGGGCAATGACCTGTTGAATTCAATAACTGCCTCTGACTTTCCCGATACGACGCACGGATACCTGGGCGTCTTACAGAGTGGGGCTACTGCCCTACTGATCAGCAGGGATCGCGGCAAGACCTGGCAGTCTGTTCCCTTTGATTTTAGCCCCTTGACCGCAGTTGGCATCTACCAGATTGATTTTCTTGATGCAGCCCACGGCTGGCTGGCTTTTGATGAGGAGCATGGCTTTGGAAATTTCCGCATCGCGCTTATGAGTACGAGCGATGGGGGCAAAACCTGGCAGCGGCTGGTAGATGACAAGCAGGGGTTGGACGGTGGGCTGCCAATCAAGGATCCCAAGCACTTCCTCTTCACCAGTCCCACGGTGGGTTGGATGACTGGCCCCGAAGACTTTGCTCCTGAGATACGGCTCTATGCCACCGAAGATGGGGGCAAAACCTGGCAGAGGTCTGCGAGCATTCCCCCAATCCAGAATGTTGCCTTCTCTCACAGCTATGGGCCGTACTTTAACCATGCCGATGATGGCACGCTTCCGGTCACCTACGGAGTTCAAGGGGACAATGCTCTTCGCTTAGCCATCTATCACACCAACAATGGGGGGAAAAGTTGGAGTGTTGTCTCCAGCAATACTGTAATTGAGTCTGGTAGCTTCCTGACCTTCCGCAATGCCGATGAGGGCTGGCTACTGGGCCTAGATCAAAACAATCAGCCAATCCTGCGTCTGACTCAGGATGGTGGAGTACATTGGAAAGTGCTTCATCCAACTGGGTTGCAGGGGTTTAACGGAGTCGTGCTGGATCTAAAATTCCTTACTTCGACCACTGGTTGGCTTGTCACAAACGATACTAGTGGAAACACGACCCTTTTGCAGACACATGATGCTGGTCAGAACTGGCAAACTCTCCATCCCCTGCTGGGATAGGTGCATCTAACCACGTGCTCAGACGTTGTCCACGCTAGGACTCTGAGAAGAACACATCAGTTATACGGGTAGACACTAAGACTCTCAAGATACCTCGCGTACACGTTGTTATAGACTGCTACTCGCTCTGCCTCAGCAGGGGCGGCGGGGGATGTACGAGGCGCTATTGAAGCCGTTGCCAAGGCATCAGCCCAGATACCACTTGCGATGCCACCAAGCAAGGCGGCACCTCGTGCGGAGGCAACAGGTGTATCGACAGTGAACAGTGCGCGATTCAAGATATCGGCGAGCATCTGACGCCAGACAGGATGCTCGCTACCTCCTCCGGCCAAGCGCAGAGTACTTGCCTGGCTCGCAGCGGGAAGAGCCTCAAAGGCGACACGGATGCCGAAGGCTACCCCTTCGAGTGCGGCGTGTAGCAGATGCTCACGTCGATGATCGATGCGCATACCGAGGAAAGCTCCAGTGCTGGAAGGGGTAGGATGATGTGGACGCTCTCTGGTTAAGTAGGGAAGAAATAATAGGCCCGCAGCTCCAGGAGGTACAATGGCAGCACTGGCGTAGACCTCTTCCCAAGTGGCATTGAGCATCTGGCGCACCCAGTCGAGGGCGAGTCCAGCATTTTGCACAGCCGCCATTGCATACCAGTTGGCGCTATCAGCAGCACGGTAAAGATGTGTGCGCCCCGTCTGGTCAGCTCTGGGTTCCGAGCAGAGCTGCACGAACTGTGCTCCGGTACCAAGGGTCAACTGGATAGGGCCAGGAACAAGCAAGCCTGTGCCAAGCGCGGCGGCAGCGGTATCAGCCGCTCCTGTTGCCACAGGCAGACCCACAGGCAGACCGAGTGCTTCAGCGGCCTGTGCAGAGAGCCTACCAGCAATGGCTACAGACGGTATGATTGGTGGAAGTAGGCGACGTTTCAAGTTGAGTGCGGCAATGACGTCATCTGCCCAATTGTCAGCCAACAGGTCATAGAGCAAGGTAGCAGAGGCATCGCTGGGGTCGGTGGCGACCTCATCAGTCAGACGGAGCCGCAACCAGTCCTTCGGTTGCAGCGCCCAACGGGCTTGCTGATAAGAAGAGGCTTCGTGATTAGCCAACCAGCACAACATTGGGCCTGCCATGCCTGGCACAAGTGGATTGGCCAAACGCTCTAATAGGCAAGGAGACAACTTCCGATAGTGTTCAAGTTCTGTCTGCGCACGAGTATCAGTCCAGAGCATTGCTGCTCGTATAGGTAGCCCTTCCTCGTCTGTCAGTACCAAGCCGTGCATCTGTCCAGAGAGACCGATAGCGGTAATCTCAGCCTGCGGAACCTGCGCCATCGCCGTTTGTATGGCCGATACCACAGCGACCCACCATTCGTTGGGATCACTCTCGGACCAACTTGGCTGTGGGGCCGTGACCGTATAGCCAGCTTTGCTTACGCTCAGTGTGCGTCCCCGCGTGTTTAGGACAATGACCTTGACCGAGCTTGTGCCTAGGTCGATACCCAGTATTGCCATGAAGTATAACTCCTTAAGAGCCTCAAGAGGAAAAAGTGGACTTTAGTCCCCAAGAAGATATTGCGGTAAGTTTCAGATTGGCCGAGAGATATCTTCTACTCAGAAGTGTAGGCTGTGATATCTCTTCTTACAAGTCATATAACTTCATCAGTAATATGACGTTAACGTGAGCTCCCGTTGTAGATCTCAACGAATCGACTGTTCACGGTAATCGAGAGGATGCTCCTGCTGCCAACTGTAATACGCATGGTAAGCCTCGCGCACAATCTGGCAGATCTCTGCGGGATCATTGGCGATATGCAGTAGGTCTATGTCGTGGGGAGAAATCTTGCCGGACTCCAGCATCGTCTCGCGCATCCAGTCAAGCAGGCCCTTCCAGTACTTCGCATCGTAGAGGATAACGGGAAAATGGCTGACCTTCTTCGTTTGGATAAGCGTCAACGCCTCAAAAAGTTCGTCCATTGTTCCAAAGCCACCGGGGAAGATAATGAACGCGTGAGAGTATTTAACAAACATCGTCTTGCGTACGAAGAAGTAGGAAAAGTCGAGCGAGACGTCCAGATATGGATTGGGAGCTTGTTCAAAAGGAAGCTCAATATTGCAGCCAATCGAGAAGTTTTCACCCTCCTGTGCTCCCTTATTGGCCGCTTCCATAATGCCGGGGCCGCCACCCGTGATAATGCCAAAGCCAGCTCTGGCTAGAAGACGTGCTGTCTCGACTGCTGCTTCGTATGCAGGCTCCCCAGGCTGTGTACGGGCCGAGCCGAAGAAGGTGACAGATGGAGGAATATGAGCTAGTGCGTCAAAACCCTCGACGAATTCGCTCATAATACGAAACACACGCCAGGTATCGGTGAGGGTAAAATCAGTGTGTACTGCGCGTTCGCGTGCGTGTTGCTCCTCTCGTGCCTGCTCTGGGGGTGTCGGTTCATTTGGGCTTACCAATGGCTGAGTGGGACCGCGCAGTAAACGTTCGTCCTCTGTTATTGCATGATTTTTGTTGGTCATAGAATGATAGCGATTAACCGCTTTTTTACCACGATTGTTCGGTCTAAAAGGTTTTCCATTATTACGACTCATTGCTTTTCTCTTCTACGTTTACAATTGCATTTACGTGTCACTATAACATACAACGCAATATACAGACCGGATTATCCCAACTAGGAAGATATCTAGGACAGGTCATGAGTTTGTTCCGAGCCAAGATCAGCAGCTTGCTGATGGCCTACGGCGGGCAGAGGAGGAAGGACTAGCATTTCTTATAGGCATTTGGATATACCCACCAGTTGACCACGCAGACCCCACCAATTATACTCACACCATGAAAGACATTGCTATCATTTACCAAGACCATCATACTCTCATTGTTAATAAGCCTGCTGGGGTTGTCATTCATCCCACATACAAGCATACTGATGGTGAGACGATGTGGGATGCCGTACTTGCCTGTCTGGAGCAACAGGCAGGGGATGATTGGCAGCCGCCTAGTGTGCCTGATGAACCTGCGTGGGCAAAGGCACCACCTCTTGTACAGGAGATGTTGAGGGCAAGGCGTACACAGCGCTTCTGGCAGGAGTGGGGACTGCTGCCACGCCCATGCCTGCTTCACCGCCTCGACAAAGATACTTCCGGTGCCGTCGCTTTAGCGCGCACAGAACGCTCACGCCACCATCTCGCTCGTCAATTTCACGAGCATAGGGTGGTGAAACGCTACCTTGCAGTTGTGACAAGAGGCGCTCCCGAGTGGGCGAGACCACGCGTGCCTCTCATCCTCAAAAGACGGCAGGCAGATGGATGCGAAGAAGTAGTGCATACGTGCCCTGGTCTGTGGTCGCTAGGCAACGAAGGGCTGATACTGGACGGTCCCCTGAAGCGCGACCCCGATGAGCGGCGGCGCTGTATTGTGGCATCAGGTGGGCAAGAGGCCAAGACGATGATAAGCGTCCTGGCCACACAACATGAATATATCCTGCTAGAGGTGCAGCCTGTTACTGGGCGTATGCATCAAATACGCGCTCACTTGGCGGCCTTGGGCTACGCCATCGTGGGGGATCAAGTGTACGCGCCATTGGCGAAAGATGGAACGCTGCAGAGACAGTTTCTTCATGCCTATAGCCTTGAGTTACGGAGATTTCCCGATGATGACTTGTGTACATTTGTGGCACCTCTGGCTAGTGATCTGCTGCTCTGGCTAAAGCGCTACTTCCCGGAGGCAATGGCCATTGAGCAGGGAGCTCCACTTGATGGTTATCCCGCACGTGTCACTGGAGCAGGCCGTTGGTGTGGCTCCGCAATCATCTCTTCAGGTAGTACATAGCTTTGCTTGGCTGCGTTCGTAGTTGGCGTCGAACCTTCAGTGTTATGCAACTGGAAGGAGACAATGGCTGTATGGAGTTCCTGAGCCACGCCTGTGAGTTTGCGTGCCAGCATAGTGATATCGTGCGAGAAGCCTATTCCTTGTAGCGCGTAATCCGCTACATGGGTGCTAGAGAGTTGAGCTTTGTCTGGCTTCAGCGGAAGTAAGACAGTAGTGAGCTTGTCTAGGTCTGTATCAACCGCTCTGAATCCATGTGTTGTATTTTTCTGCACACGATCTAGTTCGCTTACCATGTGCAACTGCGAGTTCTCCAGTGTTCGTAGCTCCTGCAAGTGCATAAGAAGGGCAAGGCTGCTCTTGCCATCAAGGCTGTTTTCGACTTGCACGTTCATCTGTTCACTTAACTGTCGCAGAGCATGAGAGATTTGTTTGGCTAAGACTAACATGGCACGCGTGTGCTGGACGATGCCTTTATTGTTAAGCTCTCTTAGGTACTCGCGGATGTGTTTCACTCGTGGAGCAAGATCAGAGAGCTCATTACTCTCACCAGATATGGCTAAGCTGTCTAATGGCGTATTCCTTCTGTTGAGAGGAGGAGAATCTGGATGTGGTTGGGCAGGCTTCTCTTGCAGGTAACTCTTCATGAGTTGTGCAAAAACTTCTGAGCGTGCTAGTTCTTGCTGTGATATAACATCCATTTGCTCGATTGTCGACTGCGCACGCACAACAAAACGACGGAAACGGCTGATAGTGAAGTTGAAGGCATCGGCTAATAAGCCGATGGGATCGTTACTCACCGTCGCATCGGCGCGCAAATCGCCAGCACTCACTATGTGCATATCGTGAAATAGGTGCGTAGCTGCATTGGTAAGTGCATCACGTTGGCGACGTGTTTCTTCGAGTAGGCCGATGATTGTTTCTAGCATGGCATTAACGGAGGCTGAAACGTCGGCGATCTCATCACGACCAATCACTGTAGCACGAGCATGCAACTGGCCTTGTTCAACAGCCTGTGTGATCTGGCGTAACTGCCTCAGACGATGGACGAGCGTGCCAGAGATGAAGAGGCCGACCAGTGCGACGGCAATAAAAGCTAAGATTGCTGCAACAATCGTTGTGAGAAGCTGTCTCTGCTCCTCTACACGGGCGGCATCGCGTACCGAAGCAGCTAGGCGTGCGTTAAACTGAATAAGCGCACTCAACGCACTACGAGCATCGGCATTTGTCAGTTCGCTCTGAGCGCGTTCGAGAAACGTTGCCTGCGTGATATTGCCTAGCTTAACGTCCTGCAGAATCTCTTGTTGCGAGGCGCTATAGAGGTGCCAGGTACGTAATGCGCTGCTAGCAAGCGTCTGCTGCTGCCCTACCTGTATAGTGTGGCCAGCCTCGTCCAAGAGATTGATCTGGTCGGGATGTCGTATGAGCAAGTCGCTTGTGATGTAGGTAGTCAAGGTGCTATCATAGCGAGTAGCGAGTACCTGGACGGCGTCCTGTTCTTGATTGATGGTTTCACGAGAAGGATTGAGAACCGAGGCGGCCTCAAGAACAGCGTGTGTTTCGGTGTTCATCAACTGCAGAAAGTTTGCACCAGTAGTCAGGGCAGTGTTCACTTCTAAGAGGCTCTGGTAGAAATCAGATTGGCGGCTAAGCGATTGAGAGCGCTGTATTCCAACGGCTCCAGCCACGAAGGCCGCAATGAGAGCCGCAGTGAGAAAGCCCAGGGTGAGTCGGCTGGCAATCGGCAAGTCAAGGAGTAGATGCCCGCCGCGACTGAGCTTGGGACGAATTGCTAGTGCTGGCCTCGTTGGCCGATCGGCTGTAGCAATAGTTTCGTTAGAAAAACTCACATCGAGTCTCCTTCGCTTTCGGATAGCAATAGCTATCCACTTGCTAACGGTTTAGTGGTGGAAAGTCGTAAGGTGTCTACAGAAATATAGCTCATCTTTTGGGCCTCTTGCTGTACAGTAGGTGTGAACATGAAGTTCAAGAAAGCCGTAACCAGGCTATTACCTTCACCAAGGGTGTACATGTGCTCGTAGCCCCAGAAGGCATAGTGCCCCGATGCGATGCTACGGGGCGTTGCCGTCTGATTATCGGTGGCAATCGCTTGCACAGAAGACTGCTTGTTTGAGTGAAGGACCGAAAGTGCGACGTAGCCGATAGCACCGGGTGTATGGGCCACTGTTTCGAGTACTGTAGTCGATGAGTCAGTTTGTAGTAAACGGCCTTTTTCGTCGCGCCCTCCAAGAATGTATTTGCGGAAGGTAGCTCGTGTGCCGGATGTGGCAGGCCGTACTACAGGTACAATGGTAAGGTCAGGGCCCCCAAGCTGTCTCCAGTTGCCAATAGCGCCCCTAGAAAAGATGTCAATGAGCTGTTGGCTGGTCAGGTTAGTGATGGTCACGTCGGTATTCACGACCATCGTGAATGGGACGATACAGACGATGTAATCGGTCAGATTCGGATCTGGATAGAAGGCAGGGTCGGCGTAAATATCGGAGTCACCGATATCAGATTGGTGGTTAGCAGCAGCTTGTAGTCCGTAAATGCTCCCTCCGCCGGCTACGCTGATCTGCACGTGTGGATAGCGCTGCTGGAAAAGCTGCGCAGCTCTTGTCACCAGAGGCTGCAGCGCCGTAGACCCAACCACCTTGATGTGCCCGCTCAGCTCTGCAGTTTCCACAGTGCCAGTACAAGCAGAGAGTAGGAGCACGAGTACAGCGCAAGCGAGCATAGTAGCTTTGTTGCGAAACACTGTTACTTCCTCCTTACGGCTTCTTGTGCAGCTAAAGAGTGTATCTGCTGCGATTTGGTAATAACGAAGTCGTAATATACTCATCAGCTATAAGTATGCCAGAGCTTTTTTAAGGGAACATTAAGGAAAGTACTTTTGGGGTGATTATCTATACAATTTCAAAGAATGTTGGAATATAGTAGAATATGCAACACACACGGACCACGGTTCTCTTGATCGATGCCACTCGTCCTGAGCTAGCTACTATTGAGCACGCGGCGGCTCTGCTACGTGCAGGAGAGCTTGTCATTTTTCCCACAGAAACTGTGTACGGTTTGGGAGCTGATGCGCTGCAGCCCCAGGCAGTTCAGCGCATCTTTACAGCGAAAGAACGTGCGCTTAGCGACCCACTGATTGTACATGTGGCGAATGAAGGGGCGCTAGAGGCGCTTGTTACCAATGTTCCTGCTCAAGTCAGGCAACTGACACGAGCATTCTGGCCTGGGCCGTTGACGCTTGTGCTGCCTGCTAGCTCACGTGTACCAAAACTAGTGACAGCGGGATTGGATACGGTGGCTGTACGTATGCCACGTCATCCGGTGGCACTTGCACTCATTCAAGCGGCTGGGGTACCTATTGCTGCTCCAAGCGCGAATCGTTTCATGCATGTTAGTCCCACAACAGCGCAGCACGCAGTGGCCGATCTTGATGGGCGTGTACCGCTTGTGCTGGATGCAGGCCCCTGCGCAGTGGGGGTAGAGTCTACCGTCTTGGACTTGTGCTCCGAGGCTCCCACGATCCTACGTCCCGGAGGAGTGAGCTTAGAAGCTCTGCGCAGTGTATTACCCGACGTTCAAGCTGCACACAAATCCTCTTCTCTGGAGGAAGGGCAGAAGTCGCCCGGTCAACTACTTGTTCATTACGCGCCCACGGTTCCCGCCTTTCTTTTCGACGGGCCAGCAGAAGCTATGCGTAAAGCCATGTTGGCAGAGACCCAACGAAGGCGAGCACGAGGAGAATACGTCGGCGTCTTGATCGCCGACGAAGATGTTCCCGCTTTTCACAGCAGCGGCGCGCACGTCTATACATTGGGCAGCACGCTTGAGCAGGTAGCAGCTCGTCTCTTTGCCGGGTTGCGTGTGCTAGAGGAGACGGGGGTACATGTCATCCTCTGCAGGGGTTTTGAGAGGCGAGGGCTTGGCCTTGCTATACAGGATCGCTTGCTCAAAGCAAGCGGTGGAAACGTCATTCATCTGTGAGCATCCGGACATGGCGACCGCAAGGGATCGCCACTACTATACACGTTTGGTTGTTCTTGGTTCGCTAGTTCGCTGGATTTCTACGGTCGGGCGTATCAGTGCTATAGCCCATCTGCTGATCTTCGCCCCAGGCGGTACCTGTCTCACGACCAGGTGTATCAACCCGCTCGCCAGGCTGATTGTGTGCATGTCTCACACCGCTATGGGTAGGATCGTATCCTTGCTGCGCCTGATCGGTACTGCCGCGCTGATCGTAGCCCATACCCTGCGTGTCTTTATAGCCGTCGCGCAGTTCTATATCATCCTGCCCCTGGTTAGTAGCACCCTGAGCGCTTTCACTCTGCGGCTGCGTAGTATCAGCCTGTGAAGGATCACGGTTGTTGGCTGGCTGGCTGTAGCTGCCGGTTTCACTCTGCCGCGGGGAATTGTATGATTGCGTGCCAGAATCAATAGGCCCAGGTTGATAGCTTTGATCTTGAATTGTGCCATCGCGGCGTGTGCCAGTCAGTGGCAGATGCGCATTCGGTGTCTTTTGCTGCTGGTTACTGCTACTTTCGTCTTGGTCGTAATCGGTGCTCATATTTTACTCCCATTCTTCTCTCTATGTCTTTCACGCGAAGGACAAAAAAGAAGTTTCAGGCTAGCGAACGCTTGACAGAGCGAGGCAGCAATGGCACAATACAACAACACAAGGAGGTGTAGGGGCTCCGGTGGGTCTCGCCGTCTTCAAAACGGCTGGGGGGTCGCTCGGCGCGGTCCCTGGTGGGTTCGACTCCCATACGCCTCTGCCAGTTATTTCTGTACCTAATTTTGTTCTATCGTATGTAGGCGTAAAAGGGAATTCTACTCTAATCGTGGAGAAGAATGAACAATTTTTCCTTCTTTATTGAGGAGTGAACCACCATGACCCAACAAGAACTCTCTCTCGATATCCAGGCAGCCCATCCCACATCTGACGATCTCATCTACATCGAACGGCGCGGGGACAACTACTCGTGGAGACACACAACAACCAGCACAGACATGCTCAAGGTTCGTGCCGACATCGCTGACGGAAGCCTACCCGACGTCTGGATTTACTATTCAGGCACATGGCCCACCCAGGATCCAGACCGCTGGCAAGCCTTCTTCGACGACCTCCTCGCTGAAATGGAGTCCATGGGCGGTGGGGCCGACCGCTGTCGCTGGTCTCTTGATGAACCCTGGCCTCACATGCACTGATTGGCTTGTGTAGAGCTTTGAGTAGCCAAATGGAGAAAAAAGTAGAACTCTTTGTGAAATCGCTGGAGGGCGGAGTTGCTCATGAAACCCAAACAGATTGAACTGCCGCCCATCTGGCTCAGGCAACAGCGGATTTACCTCTTGGAACGCAACTTTCACTGAGCCGGAACATTTTGTTCGACGAAGGTTTGTAGCTCTTGCACTGTACCCTCCACGACTTTTTTCTGTACTTCCTTCAGGCCGAATTCCTCTCGAATGGTTGTTTGTAGCTCGAAGAACACAAGTGGCTTGTAGTGACATAAGCCCAGGACATTAGCGTCGGGGGTCACGGAGCTGCTGTCTACTTTTGTGACATTAACAATAACAGCTTTGAGTCGCTCTCCTATGGTTGACATGTTTCATTCCTCTCTGTTACTTTCTGATCACTGCCAGAGCTTCTCTATCCTGCTAGGCAGTAGCTACTATAGCATATCTTGTAGGAAAAGAAAATAGTGTCAAGCGCGTTGACATGCAACTGTCCAGGACCGTATACTGCAAACAAAAGAGGTTGAGAAGGACGGGCACACTGCCATGAACATTACACAGTATCTGCATGCCGCACCCAAAGCGGAATTACACGTCCACCTGGAGGGTTCGATACAGCCCTCCACCCTCTTATTGCTGGCGCAACGCAATTGTGTGAGCCTGCCAGTAAGCAGCATTACGGAGATGCAGGACTGGTTCACCTACCGTGATTTCGACCACTTCGTTGAGATTTACTTTGCCATCTCGGGTTGCCTGAAGACCAGAGAGGATTACGAACTGATTGCCTACGAGTTCGGTGCAAGTATGGCTCAGCAGAACATACGCTATGCTGAGGTGACATTCTCCCCAAGCACTCATCGCTATATGCTGGGCATCCCCTACGAGACTTACTTCGGCGGGTTGACGCAGGGACGCATGCGGGCGCGAGCAGACTTTGGCGTCGAAATCAGGTGGATCTTTGATATCGTACGCAACATCGAAGATAGCACGCACAATCGCGCACGGGCAGACTACACCACTGCTGTGGCAATAGAGGGCAAGGACGACGGCGTTGTGGCGCTAGGGCTTGGAGGAGCAGAGGTCGGCTATCCACCTGAGAGGTTCGCTACTTGGTTTGACAAGGCACGAGCGGCAGGATTGCATAGTACACCTCACGCCGGGGAAACTATGGGTCCAGAGAGTGTTTGGGGAGCTTTACGCGCACTGGGTGCTGAGCGCTTAGGACACGGTGTACGCTCTATTGAGGACGCAGTGCTTGTTAGCTACCTTGCAGAGCGGCATATTCCCCTGGAAGTATGTCCGACAAGCAATCTTCGCCTGGGCGTCTATCCTCACATCACCGAGCATCCCCTGCCCTCCTTATACACTGCAGGTGTACCTGTTACTGTCAACTCCGATGACCCGTCTTTGTTCAACACTACACTCAATCATGAGCTAGAGCTGCTGGCTAAACCCCTCAACTTCGAGCTCAATACCATCAACGAGATACTGCTCAATGGCGTGCGTCATAGCTTTTTGCCCCTGCATGAGAAACAAGCATTGGAGGCAACTTTTCACGATGAGATGGCCAGATTGAACGTAGTGTAGTAATGCGGATGAGCGTAGCGCACACACATCACTCTATAACAATTAGTTGAGTATCCGAAATTTTGGTGTGAGCACTGTGCATATTGCATAGCTACTCACGCTAAAATTTCGGATAGTTTACCAATTCACAGAAAAAAGCCTATGTGATATAGTTGAGATGTATAGTATTCTGTACAAATTATACAATTCCTGGACTATTCAATGCAGCGTCTTTGCGCAATTATAGCTTCCGGGATTATACCCATCGAATGGTCGCCTTGGCGCAGCGGGTGCGCTATTCATAGCAGATAGGCCCCCAAATGACGAGGACGCTTATTGGGGCGAAGATGAGCGTGGAGTCGAGCATATGGGGGGAAAGTAATGCAAAAGATCGTCGCATCGCAACCGTGTCTTGCCTCCCAACGCATCACCGTGACTCCTCTCACTCATCGTGATTGCCCCTTTACTCCCCTTGGATGCAATGTTGGTGCCACACCGGTATCGGCCCTGTGGCATAAGGCTTTTAGCATTGACGGGGGATTGCCCTTCCTGTTGGAGGAGTATGCCCCACGTCAAGGTCATCATGCTGAGCGGATGAAGTCATCGGAGGAAATGATATGAAACACAAGCAACGTCTGGTAATTATTGGCAATGGTATGGCAGGCGCACGGCTGGTCGAAGAGGTGCTAGCGCGTCAAGGCGACGACTTGTTTGAGATAGTGGTATTTGGCGACGAACCGTACGGCAACTATAACCGTATCCTGCTTTCCAGTGTGCTAGCTGGTAGCCACGATTCCAAAGATATCTTCATCAATCCGCTGGATTGGTATAAGGAAAACGGGGTCAAACTGCACGCCGGGAACCGCGCCTCTATGATAGACCGCTGGGCTAAGCTAGTGTATGGTGCAGAAGGGGTTGTGGAGCCATATGACAAACTGATCATTGCTACAGGTAGCATCCCCTTTGTGCCACCTATAGAGAACATCTATGATAGAGATGGTCGGTTTAAGACAGGAGGTTTCGTCTTCCGTACACTGGACGACTGTGAGGAGATGATCAGGTATGCCAACTGTGCCGGTAAAGCAGCGGTAATCGGAGGTGGGCTACTGGGATTGGAGGCGGCACGTGGACTGCTCAACCGAGGGCTTGAGGTGCATGTGGTGCATCTGACGGCTCATCCTATGGAGGTGCAACTCGATCCACCAGCAGGTGCTGTATTGAAGGAGACGCTTGAGCGTATGGGCGTTCACCTTCACCTGCAAAAGTCGACTACTACGGTCCTGGGAAATGAATGTGTCAGTGGACTGGGATTCAAAGATCAGAGCTCGCTGGACTGTGATATGCTCGTTGTCTCCGCTGGTATACGAGCCAATACAGCTCTGGCCAAGCGGGCAGGTCTCACTGTCGAGCGTGGCATTGTCGTCAACGATGATCTCACTTGCTCTAACGATCCGGATATCTATGCTATTGGCGAGTGCGCCCAGCATCGTGGCGTCGTGTATGGTTTGGTAGCACCGTTATGGGAACAAGCCCAGCGCTTGGCTGATCGCCTCACATGTCACAATCCCCAGGCGCTCTACGAAGGTTCTCGAGTATCAACCAAGTTAAAAGTGATGGGCGTGGAACTGGCTGTGATGGGTGAGAAGGAGCCTAGTCGTGAAAGCGACGAGGTTGTGCTCTATACAGAGCCTTCACGTGGCATTTACAAGAAACTGATCATCCGACGCGGAGTGCTGGCCGGAGCCATTCTGCTGGGTGATAGTGTGACAGCTCCTCGTTTACTGCAGGTCTTTGACCGCAAAGAGGTCTTGCCGGCGAACCGTGCGGAACTGTTGTTTCCGTTGGCTGGGGAGAGCAATGGGATCAACGTTGCCGATCTGCCAGATACGGCGCAGATATGCAACTGCAATGGCGTCTCAAAGGACAAGATCGTTGCGGCAGTGAAGGCTGGCAAGCGCAATCTCAAAATGCTCCAGGACGCTACGCGTGCGGGTACTGGTTGCGGCTCCTGCAAGCCCCAGGTACAGGATCTACTAGAATGGGCTGCCGATGGCCTGATTACTGATGACCCATCTATCCATTACTACGTGCCAGGAGTGCCGCTGACGAAGCCAGAGTTGATCAAAGCTATCAACGAACAGAATTTACGTAGCGTCTCTGCCGTCTTCGTCGCCTTGGCCGCTGGCAAGGAAGACCCCGGCAGTAAGATGGGGCTTGCATCGCTGCTGAAAACCATCTGGGGCAAAGACTACCAGGATGAGCGAGACTCACGCTTCATCAACGACCGCGTGCATGCCAATATCCAGCATGACGGCACATTTAGTGTCGTGCCGCGTACCTATGGCGGTGTCACCTCAGCGCAGCAATTGCGCCGCATTGCCGATGTCGCAGAAAAATATAATGTGCCTATGGTGAAGATTACTGGTGGGCAGCGTCTTGATCTATTGGGTATCCCGAAGGAAAAGCTACCAGAGGTGTGGAAGGATCTAGGCATGCCTTCTGGTCATGCTTACACAAAGGCGTTCCGTACCTGTAAGACGTGCATCGGTACCGAATTCTGTCGCTACGGTGTGGGTGATAGCACCACGCTGGGCATCAAGGTCGAGAAACGCTATCAGGGCATTGAATCGCCACACAAGATGAAGCTCGCGGTCTCTGGCTGTCCTCGTAACTGCGCCGAGTCGACCACCAAAGATCTTGGTGCGGTGGCTATCGAAGGCGGCAAGTGGGAGGTCTACGTAGGCGGTGCCGCTGGTTCCACTGTGCGCAAAGGGGATGTGCTGTGTGTGGTGGATAGCCACGAGGAGGTGCTGCTGTATATGGGCCGCTTTATGCAGTACTACCGCGAAAATGCCAAATACCTCGAACGAACATACGACTTCGTGCCGCGCATAGGCATTGAGAAGTTGCGACGGTTGTTGGTAGAAGATGCCGAGGGTATTTGCCAGCGGCTGGATGAGGATATCCAGGCTGCGGTGGATGCCTATGTAGACCCGTGGCAGGAGGCAGTGGCTCCCAAGTCTCCAGCACAATTCACAAGCATTTTGGGCAAAGCAGAGAAAGTAGAGGTAGCTCTAGTTTGAGAACACGCAGGTGCATCCTATGACCACAATGACACAAACCAGCACGTTCGTATACAACCTAGGTCCTGTCAGCAACATTCCGATAGGAGAAGGACGGGCCTTTCTCGTTGGTGATCTTGTTGTCGCGGTCTTTCACACGCGGGGGGGAGAGGTATTTGCCACTCAGTCCACGTGTACTCATAAAGGTGGGCCTCTCGCCGACGGGTTAATCGGGGCAGGCAAACTCATCTGTCCCTTACACTCCTACAAGTTCGAGTTGGCAACAGGGCAGCCCATCGGGCACACCTGCGCGGCACTAAAAACCTATCCCGTTTCTCTGAGCGAAACGGGCGACATCTTGCTCACTACAGAAAGCACGGTGAGGGAAGAGGAATCATGACTAGGTTCGCAGGAGCAAGCATTGCTCTCTTAGAGGCACGCATGAGCAGCGAAATGGCAGACATGGTTCGTCGCTACGGTGGCGAACCCTATTGCGTGCCAGCAGTGCGCGAGTTTCCGGTTGATAAAGGTAGCGAACAAGTCTCTACCTTTATCAACCATCTTGCACAGTTGTCTACACGTACAGTTGTCTTATATACCGGTGTAGGTGTCACGGCCCTCTTTCGAGAGGCAGAACGCATTGGTCGCCTGCCCGAACTGCTCAGCAGCCTCCACGCTGTCACAGTGGTATGCCGAGGACCGAAACCATCGGCTGTGCTCAAGCGGTACGGGGTGCCGATAACTTTGAGTGCAAGGGAGCCGTACACGACCAAAGAACTGCTTGAGGCCATGATGCCTCTGGAACTGAAAGACACCGCTGTCGCAGTGTTGCACTACGGAGAACGCAATATTGAGCTAGTGCAGGCTTTGCAGGAGAGGGGAGCCAATCTCGAAGAGTTGTGCCTCTACGAATGGCTACTACCCGAAGATACAACTCCTTTGCAAGCACTGGTGCAAAATATCATTGCTGCTCGCGTAGACGCTGTTGTCTTCACCAGTCAAATTCAGGTACGCCATCTATTTCTTGTCGCTACAGAACTGGCATTAAGCGCAGAACTGACCCGTGCTCTGAACATGAGAACCATTGTCGCTTCCATCGGTCCCACGTGTACAGCAGCCGTGCAAGGTGCTGGAGTGACCCCTCACGTCATACCGGAACACCCAAAGATGGGACACCTGATCAAGGCTCTTGTTGAGTACATGACGTAGCATTTCGTTGTCTAGATAATTTGGTAAAGGAGTACCGCATGCAAACGCGCCCTACTACACCTAAAGGCTCTCCGGCGACACTTTTCGCTTCCTTTTTACAATTCGACATGTGCTTCACGATGTGGGTACTGCTAGGTGCTTTAGGCATTTACATCACGAAAGACCTGAGATTGAATGCTGCACAGCAAGGTCTCATGGTGGCTATTCCTACACTTAGTGGTGCCTTTTTCCGCATAGTATTTGGTCTACTAAGCGACCGATTTGGCGGAAAACGTGTTGGTACAGGTATGCTGGTGTTTCTTTTCATCCCTCTGCTGCTGGGATGGCTGGTGAAGGTGAACTTTCCTACTATTCTTGCCATCGGACTGATGCTCGGCGTTGCAGGGGGGTCTTTTGCAGTAGCTCTGCCGTTAGCTAGCCGCTGGTACACATCCGAGCGCCAGGGCTTGGTAATGGGCATTGCCGCAGCAGGAAATGTAGGAACCGTTGTCTCTACCTTTTTCGGTCCTAGACTCGCGACCTCCTTCGGTTGGCACGGCGTCATGGGACTAGTAATGATCCCTTTGGCCGTGGTGCTGCTGGTTTTCGTGTTGCTGGCCAAAGAAAGCCCTAACCGTCCTCCTCCAGCGTCAATAGGCCAGTATCTGGCGATCATGCGACGAGGCGACCTGTGGTGGTTCTGTCTGTTTTACAGCATCACCTTCGGCGGCTTTGTAGGGTTAGGCACCTTTCTACCGATCTTCCTGCATAACCAATATGACTTGAGTCCGCTGAGCGCTGGCAGTCTGACAGCTCTAGCAGCCTTCCTGGGTAGTACTCTGCGTCCAGTGGGAGGGTACATCGCTGATCGAATTGGTGGAGTGCGCACCCTATCGATTGTGCTAGGAGCCGTCGCCGTCCTCTATGCGACAACCTCTTTCCTGCCTCCTCTTGGAGTCATGTCGGTACTCTTGGTCACCGGAGTGGCATTACTGGGTACGGGAAATGGAGCCGTGTTCCAACTGGTGCCACAACGCTTTCGGGCCGAGATCGGTGTGGCAACGGGTATTGTGGGTGCCTTCGGGGGATTTGGTGGTTTCTTCTTGCCCACACTACTTGGCAGCGTCAAGCAACTTAGTGGCTCCTACGGCATCGGGTTAGCAGTACTGGCATGCATCGCCTTTACGGCACTTATCGTGCTACGTCTGCTGGTAACGTTCCGCGAAACGTGGCGCTTCTCGTGGAAGGTGCCTGTGCTTACGCCTGCTATTAGTGAATAATAGATCAGAGCAAAGAGTGGGTGTCCCTGACGCCCACTCTTTTCTATATGGTATAGTGTGTGAAAGCGATTAGGCAGTGAGTAGAGAGATAGCAGCAGGAATAGCAAGCGACGAAAAGAGAAGACATATGCCGAAGTATTATCCCATCATGCTTGATATTCGGAAACGCCAAGCTGTGGTTGTTGGGGGTGATCGTGTGGCAGCGGAGAAGGCGGCGGCTCTCTGTGCCAGTGGTGCCTGTGTTACAGTGATCAGTCCAGAGTTCTGTGAAGAGCTGCTTGCTCTGAGCCAGCGGGTGACGCTGCGTTGCAAGGCATATGAGTATGGTGATCTGGCAGAGGCTTTCGTCGTCGTCGCAGCAACTGCCAACGATCCACACCTCACCGGACTCATCTGCGCTGAAACGTCGCAGCGTAGACAATTGCTCAACGTCGTAGATGTGCCAGAACGTTGCAACTTTATCGTCCCCTCGATTCTGCGGCGCGACCAGCTTACGATAGCCGTCTCAACCGAAGGCACCAATCCCGGCCTTGCCAAGCGTATTCGCCAACACCTGGAGACTTTGTTTCCACCAGCATATGGTACTTACTTGCGGCTAGCTGCTATCGTGCGCTCGCATTTAAAAAAAGGTGGCTTTTCCTACGCCCAGCGCGATGATTTCTTTGGCGACTTTTTTCATTCAGAGGTGCTCCAGCAGCTTGCGCAGCACGATGAGGCGGCAGCCTTGACGACAACGGTGCAACTTCTGCACCACTATGGACTTGATATAGAGAAGGAGACGCTCACGGCTGGGCTAGAGGAGCAGAAGCAGCAAGATGCATGAGGGAATAGGCACGGGCATGGTGTATATCGTTGGAGCTGGTCCCGGCGACCCTGAGCTGATCACGCTCAAGGGTATGCGCTGTCTGCAAGCTGCTGACGTAGTGCTCTATGATAGACTGGTGGACCCAGACCTATTGCATATGGCACGTGGTGATGCCGAACACATCTTTGTCGGTAAGCGTCCCGCGTGCCACACTCTACCACAACACGAGATCAACACGCTGCTTATTGGCTATGCGCGGCAGGGCCGTGTCGTGGTGCGTTTGAAAGGTGGAGACCCCTTCATCTTTGGGCGAGGAGGAGAAGAAGCGCTGGCATTGGCCAAGGCTGGCATCCCCTTCGAAATTGTGCCTGGCGTCACTTCAGCTAGCGCTGTACCAGCCTACGCAGGCATTCCTATCACGCACCGTGGTTACACCTCTACGGTCACCGTTGTGACGGGGCACGAAGGACACGCCCCTGTACGGGTGAATTGGCAGGCATTAGCAGAGTTGGGTGGGACGCTTGTCGTGCTGATGGGGGTCAGGGGACTGCCATACTTCACCCAATGTCTTGTTGAAGCGGGACTTTCCCCCGACATACCAGCAGCGGTGATCCAAGAGGGGACAACACACAGACAGCGCATAGTGAAGGGAACCCTCGCCGATATTGCCAAACTTGCTGCTGAAGCTGACCTTAGCTCGCCTGCTATTACCGTGATTGGCACAGTTGTGAGCTTAAGTGAGACGCTTGCGTGGTATCCATGAGTTCACACTACTGTAGAGTCAACTCTACAGTAGTGTGAGATGCGCTAAACTCTGGCTATTAAGTCTGCTGACGCCTACGCGGTCGTAATGGTCACCCGCTCGATATGGACTGGGGCGGTCGACTGTATTGCCGCAGTGGCTTCTGGCGACAGGGACTCGGCACCAGCAGGAGGCAGAAGCCCAGACGTGACGAAGGTTACCTCGACTGGTCGCCCCTGCCACTCTCCGCGCTGATGCAGTGCCTGCACGTTGCCAGTGATGTCGAAACTGCGTTTGCCGCCGGGCTGCTGTCCTTGCATGTGAGCTGCATGGGGCCCGTGTGGCTTGAAAGCGAAGAAGCCCAGGCTACCCACGTAGTAATGGCTCTGGTAGTCTGGCTGCTGGCCCTCTGGAAGGTTGATGTACACTTCATAGGTGACAGCAGGCATGCGATCAATGTGGATACCCTCAAGGTTGAGCACGATGCGGTTGCTGACGACGGGAGCAGCAATCATAGCAGCGACCCTGTTGCGGGTCGTGTCCTCCATCGGAACGGTTACTTTGACTGGTTGAGTGCCAAGCTCGATCATGTTCGTTCCCTCGCTTGCTCCTAGCATAGCCTTGAATAGACCCGCCCCTGTCCCGTCCGCCAGTGCTAGTGCGGTGACTTGGTGCGCGAGGGACGGTGTGGGAATGTTCGCGGGGTCATCGTCGTAACGGTAGTTCAGTTGGCCAACGGTGTCCACGATATCTCGCCCGGACATAGTAACTTGTTGACCATTCTCGTCGAAAAATGTAAATGAAAAGGTGCTCCACGTATTGTCTGTTGGGTTGGCGCGCCCACCCCCTTGGTCTAGCCAGCGCTTCCAGAGCCGATCAATGTTTGTATGGTGCAGCCAAAAGATCGGATCCTGTGCCGCAAAATTGGGATCGCTCATCCAACCCTGTTCTCCACCCACAGTAGTGTGGACGACATCGTGCGGCTGACTCTCAAGCTGACCATGTGGGAAAAGGAAATGACCAGGCTCCGAGACCTGTTGGCCCCCAAAGCTAAGGCCAGAACCATCTGGGTCGAAGAAGTTGACGAATCTGAATGCACTCGAGAAGCTGACGACAGACGCGGGAAGTCGGGCACCATCATTGATGCCGAGTGCGCGCTGTGGTGCTGGCACGTAGAGAGGGTTTGACGTATCAGTCGGCTGGCGGAATACCAGCGGCAAGGCCCGTTGTGCGGGGTTGGAGTAGTTCCAGTACGGTAGCGCCAGGTTCGGGTCACCGGCGGCCGCCTGCAAGATGCGCTCGAACCAATAGATGTACATACGATGCCAGGACAGAAAGAAGAAGCTGCCGTGCTGACACTGGCTCCATGCTGGATTCGGCGTTGGATCGACAGTTCCATGAATGTTTGCCTGGTAGAGCCAACTGGTTGGGTCGTCGGGCGAGCGAGCTTGCAGTGCCGCCACTCCGCGACGGAACGCTGCTATTTCCGGTCCGTCGGGAAGGAGACTGTAGATGTTACGGCGTGTGTTCGTGGCCATTGGCTTCTCTGCCTTTCTTTACAAGATGCACTAATAATACTCCCGTCAATAAGACGAACGAAGGGGGTGCTCATTACATTTTTGCACGAACAGACCCACGACTTTCCTACATATTCACGCTACGCTGCACCCACGTGCTAAAAATGGGCGTCGAGATACCGTAGGTCTCGTCCTCGTTGCGGCGCACAAGGTCTCGCTTGAGCAGCGCTTCTAGTGTGCACCGAACAACTGTATCATCTAAGCCGCTCTGTTGCTGGATCTGCTCTCGGTCCGCTGTAGTTAACGCCCTCAGAGCAATGAGGCAAGTGCGTTGCTGCTCATCAGTACGGAGCCATAAATCGCGGAAATAGGTATCCCACCAGTTGGTGAAAGTACGGTCTATGGCCCTGGTCACATCCTTGAGTTCGGTCCGTTCCCTCTTTTGCGTGTTCAGATAGTCGATCAACGCTGAAAACAC
>JAFAXQ010000134.1 GCA_019240835.1 Ktedonobacteraceae bacterium | reverse complement strand
GGCATCAGTTCACTGATTGAGGACCGCGAGAAAGACTTTACCCAGGAGATTTTCATCTCGCCTATCTCACGCTACTCAATTGTCTTTGGTAAAATCCTGGGTGAGTCACTGGCGGCATTGCTCCAAGGGATCAGCGTCCTCGCCTTCGGCATCGTCATCGGTATTCATTTCACCGTAGCGAACCTGCTGGCAATGATACCGATTGCAATTGTCATCTGTCTACTGGGTGGTGCCTTTGGCCTCGCCGTGCTTTCGGGCTTTGGTAGCCAGCGTGCTGCGTCCCAGTTTGGGTCTTTCCTGATTTTCCCTCAGTTCTTCACTGCTGGTGTCTTTAGCCCCATTCGTCACCTGCCTTGGTATCTGGACTTTCTTTCGAAGATATCACCGCTACGTTATGCCGTTGATCTAGCACGAGGGGTATTCTACTCCGGTCAAGCGGAGTATGGACGCGTTGTACTCGCTGCGCCATTTGCTAACCTCACGATCATGATCGTCATGTGCTGCGTTTTCCTCTTTGTTGGAACTGTTGTCTTTGTGAGAAGCGAGTGCAACAAGTAAGCAGTGCCTTTAGTGTTGTGTATCACGCATACTCAACTGCACCCGTCCGCGCTGCATATCTACTTTAAGCACACGCACCTGGACGACTTGGCCGACGGCTACGATGCTAAGCGGGTCTTGGATGAAACGGTCGGCCAACTCGGAGATATGGACCAGACCGTCTTGCTTGACGCCGATATCGACGAAAGCCCCGAAGTCGACGACGTTGCGCACGGTTCCTTGCAGGACCATACCAGGCCGCAAGTCTTCCATTTTTAACACGTCATGGCGCAGGATCGGTGCTGGTAAGGCTTCACGCGGGTCAAGGCCTGGTTTCTCTAGATTCTCAACGATATCATGAAGGGTGGGAAGGCCAACTCCTATTTTCGTCGCAATATCGGCCCAGGCAGCCTGCTCGCCACCACTGGTTGTGGGTCTACGACTGCTACGGCCAAGGCTGTTTTGCAGCTTGATCAGTTGGCGGAACTGGGCGATACGCTCTGATGATTTGTTGGTTTCACTGTCTGTCGTAGGAAGTATGCCGAAGAGAGCACGCACTGCCTGATAGCTTTCAGGGTGAATAAAGGTATTGTCGAGAGGTTCGACGCCGTGAGCGATCTTAAGGAAGCCCGCTGCTTGCACAAAGGTTGAGGGGCCGAGTCCAGGCACGTTGTGCAGTTCTTCGCGTGACTTGAACGGCCCAAGTTCCTCGCGGTGTTTGACGATGGCGTTGGCAACACGTGTGTTGATGCCCGATACATGCTTGAGCAGCGCGGCTGAGGCAACGTTGAGGTCTACACCTGCGAAGTTGACGCATGAGATCACCACGCGTTCAAGCGTTGCTGCCAGTTCTTTCTGGTTTACGTCGTGCTGGTAGAGTCCTACACCGACTGCTTTAGGGTCGATCTTCACCAGTTCGGCCAGTGGATCCTGCAGACGTCGGGCGATGGAAATAGTGCCTCGTTGTGTTGCATCAAGGTTGGGAAATTCCTGGCGTGCGGCTTCGGAGGCGGAATAGACCGAAGCTCCCGCCTCATTGACGATGACATAGCCAAGTTGCTCACTCTTTTTGCCCTCTTGCTCAAGCCCGTGCAGCAGACTTGCCACCAACTGTTCTGTTTCACGCGAGGCGGTGCCGTTGCCGATAGCGATGACGTCAATACTGTACTGTTCTAGCAGAGTGCGTAGTATACGGTGCGCCTTCTCTGACTGGTGCAGATAGAGCGTGTCGGAGTGCAGGTATTTGCCCGTCTCATCGACCACCGCGAGTTTACAGCCCGTACGCAAACCAGGGTCGATGCCAAGTACTTTTTTGTCACGCAGAGGGGGTTGCAGTAACAGATTACGCAAGTTGGTGGCGAAGATGTTGATGGCGTGCTCCTCAGCTTTGCGCCTAAGCTCTGCACGGACTTCGCGCTCCATCGCAGGTGCAAGCAGGCGCTTATAGCCGTCTTCCATAGCCTCAGCCAGATAGGTAGCGAATGGAGACGTGGATTTAATAGGATAATGCTGGGTGATTGACGACTGGCTCTGCTCGTAGGGTAGATGAACGCTCACACGCAACACCTCCTCGCGTTCGCCGCGGTTCAGGGCAAGCACACGGTGCGGAAGCAGCTTCGTGACACTCTCGCTGAAGTCGTAGTAGAGCTGATAGAGGCCGTTGGGATCCTTCTCGGCAAGCTTTTCTGGCTCAGCCACTTTCGCACTGAGCGAGGCGTGCTTGCAGAACAGCGCACGCATGCTTCCACGCACATGCGCATCTTCGGTGATGACCTCGGCTGCAACGTCACACGCTCCTGCATAGGCTTCCAGGCTTGTCTCAATGCCCTTCTCAGCATCAAGGAAAGGGCGCGCACATTCTTCGAGCGCAAGCTGTGGGTCTCCCGGGAGTTCAAGTTGCTGCAAGATACTCTCGGCCAAAGGGGCAAGTCCTTTTTCACGAGCAACGCTAGCACGTGTTTTGCGTTTTGGCCGGTAGGGCAGGTAGAGGTCTTCTACCTCTTGCAGCGTTTGCGCAACACTAATAGCTGTAGCCAGTTCCGGCGTCAGCTTACCCTGGCCTTGGATGAGCCTGCGCACCTCGATCTTACGCTCGTGCAGTGTGCGTACAGCAGCGGCTCGGTCGGCAACCATCTGGATCTGTACTTCATCCAAGCTGCCTGTGACCTCCTTGCGATAGCGTGCGATAAAGGGAACGGTATTTCCTCCGTCGAGCAGTGCGATGGTGTGTGCGATCTGTTCGCTGCTGATGTCCACTTCCCAGCTCAGCACGTGCGCTACGTCCGCCGTTGACAATGTCTCTTCGACTGCTACTTGATTGGTTTGCT
>JAFAXQ010000070.1 GCA_019240835.1 Ktedonobacteraceae bacterium | reverse complement strand
AACGACTGGACGGCTATCGAGCGCGGTAGCTTGATCCATCGAGATCTCAGCTTTCTTCAACAATCCCTGTTCAAGAAATACTCGCGCCAAGAAAATGTGAGCCAGAGCAAGTAAATCAATGGTATGAGGGTTGACAGGATGAAGTGTCTGAGCAATGGAAAGTCCCATTGTGATTTCTTGTTCGGCCTCTTCCAATCGCTTTTTTTCAATCAGTGTCCAGCCGAGGGTATCAATGCGCAAGAGTGCAGCACTTTCCAAGTCATTAAGAATTTTTGCAGCGAGAGCAGCCTTACGGGCATAATACAGCCGCTCATTGTACTCATTGTAATGGAAGTGTCTGTTCATGTAGTGCGCAAGCAGCAGTACTAGATCAATAAGCACTTGCTGCTGTTTTGTATGATCCGCCCATTCTAGGACATTAAGCAAATTTAGCCATTCACGGTCAATCTGCATTGCTCCTCCGCTACGCACCAGTGTGCTCCAGTAACGATCATCTTGTTTTCCCCTGATCAAGTGATCTCTTGCGAACTTCACATAATAGTCACTCCAACGTGCTCTTGCTTCTTGTTCATACTCTGGAGAGGAACCAAGTTGCGTTTGAGCGAAGGCTCGTGTCAGGGGATGGACGCTATAGCTCTGAATAGAGACGATCTGTTCCTGTTGAATATCTAACAGCATCAGCTGAGTCAATTGCTCAACGGCAGCTCTGACACGAAAGTTGGATAATCCAGCGGCGGTTGCCAATGCCCGTTGGCTCATGATATTAGCAAAGAAAGGGACGACCATCAAGACGCGCTTTGTATCTTCTCTTATGTGTTTCCATGATTCCTCAAACAGATAGCTAAAGATATCATCGACAGTACTCTTAGCAAGAGATAAGTCCTCAATGACCTCTGTCAAGCTCAACTCACCTACCTCAATATGTCCTAGAGCCATGATAATTGCTTGTGGGTTGCCTGCCGTTACTCGGATCAAAGGCAGAAGTTGCTCTTCGGAGGTTACAGCCAGCGTGGGTAGTCTGCGGCGAGAGCTGTGACTACGAATAAGCTCAAGAGCCTCTGAGTCCTCTAGCCCCTGCAATGTGATCGAGGTGATTTTGCGCCAATCACTGGCACGACTGGTAATGAGAACTTTACTGGGCTCAGGGATATCCTCAATCCAGATTTTTAGGGCTGAATCATGAATAGTTTCATAATTGTCGATGATCACCAGCGTTCGATACGTCCGCAATAGTTGGCCCGTTTCCAACGTTGGTGCTACCAGGGGCAAGATAGCAATATTGCTGGACCCGGCAGTTGAGGGGGAGAGCCATGAAGTAGGCGGTGGACGCGGTCCTGTTACCGGGGTTTTTTAGGTTGGCAAGTAATACGTGTACAATTTACCGTCACCCGAACCTACATAAATGACGCCATTCACAACGACGGGAGTGCAATTAAAGCTAATGTTGTCCTGTCCTGTACCATCTGTCCAGGGAGCTGACCAGAGTCTGGCACCAGTCTGGGCATCAAAGGCATACATCTTGTGATCTTCCGATGAGCCGATGTAGACAACACCATTGGCAAGAGCGGGTGAGGCGGTTATGCGCCCTCCTGCGCTTTTAGCGTTCCACAGGAGTTGACCTGTGCTGGCATTGAGCTTGAATAATCCGTTATCCTGGGAAGCGATGTAGAGGTCTCCATCTGCAAAAGCCGTTGAGCCAAGGAAACCGCCAACGTTTGTACTCCAGAGGGTTCCGCCAGCTTTAGCGTCAAAGGCATAGACGGTTCCGACACTGTTGCCAACATAGACTGTATTGTTTACGACTGTTGGCGAGGAGTAGATTGGGCTCTTTATGGAAGCCGTCCAGATCGTGGCACCAGTTTTAGCATCCAGAGCATAGAATATGCCATTATAGGTTCCGATGTAGACTATATTGTCGACAACTGTCGGCACGGAGACAATGATGCCGTTGGTGTGGATGGCCCAGAGTGGTTTGCCCGTTTTGGCGTCGAAGGCATACATTTTGATGAGGGTGTCGGTCGAACCGATGTAGACTACCCCATTGACAATGGTCGGCGCGCCGTAGGTAATGAACGGTCCTGGGTTACCGACCGATTGTGTACCTACTAGAGCTGTCCACACTCTGTGCCCAGTTTGAGCATTGAAAGCATACAGCTTGTTACCACCAACATACACAATGCCATCTGCGAAAGTAGGGGAACCTTCGATGCGATCATCGCCGTCGAGAGATGCTATCCACACGGTTTTTCCGCTCCTGGCATCGAAGGCGTACATTTTATCTGAGCCGATGTAGACGATGCCATTAGCAATGATGGGTGATCCATCAATTCTCCCCCCGTCTTGTTGATCCAACCAGTTTTGAGGCGTGAAACGTTTCCGCGGTTCAGGGTCTTCTCAGCTGGGTTAAAGTGGGTATGTTGAGGGTCGAAACCAAACATGGTGAAGTTAGTGACAGCAGGAGGATAAATTGGAGTTACAGTGGTTGGAACAGAAGGAATCACGGTAGGGCTTCCCACCGCTTTTCCTTGTAGGATGAACCATCTGATGACGGTGGGAGAGAACAAACTCAGACCCCCTAAGAGTAGAACGCAGGCAAGTCCAATCAATAAGGTGGTTTTCATTTTAGATGGACCTTGTGGTTGGTTTGATCTGTGTGCGGCTGGGGGTGGTTGTAACACCTGGCCTGGAGGTTGCACAAAAGACTGTGCTGCCGGTAGGAGCTCAGATGCATACGGAACCGACGGTGATGCAGGAACCTGGTTAGCAGCGGGCGGCGTGAGAAGTGCTGACTGACCAGTGGAGCCAACCTCTGTCACCGGTGGGAGAAGCGACGGCTCGGAAGGAGAGGGAGAAGTCACCTGCTGCGACACACGTGGAGGGCTGTGATGCGATAGGGGAGCCGGTAAGATGCTCGGGTATGGCGATAAGACTTGCTCACTGCTGCCGATAGGGGACGTACTATGCACATCTGGTATGGCAGGTGGGAGTGATTGATTTGGTATAAAACTGGGGAATATGTCAGGCACTTGTCGTGTCGCCTGTTCCAAGGCTGCTGCAAAATCCTGCACGGTGACAAAGCGATCCTTGGGGTCTTTCGCCAGAGCTTTGAGGACTACCTCGTCGACCGCTCTGGAGAGCGTGGGTGCCTGTGCCACCAGGGAAGGAGGGGGCTTCATCATATGTTGCATGGTGACCTCGGCGGCGGTGCCCTCAAACGGGCGTCGGCCTGCAATCCATTCATAGACGACCACTCCAAGGCTATATTGATCGCTGGCGGCTCGTGCCTGTCCCTGGATCTGCTCCGGTGCCATATAGGGAATGGTGCCACCAATCCCTTGATGCAAGCTCAGAGAGTGCGAGCTGTGCGCAGCGGAAGCGATACCAAAGTCTGAGAGCAGCACGGCGCCATTAGCACGTAGCAGCATGTTTTCTGGCTTCACATCGCGGTGGATAAGGCGCTGCTCATGAGCATACTGTAAGGCGGAGGCGATTTGCAGAACATAGTCCGTCACTGAATTGAGCGGCACCTGCGTACTTTTTGGATAGCGGTCACGTAGTGTTCCCTGAACTGCGTATTCCATCACCAGGAAAGGAATATCCTCCCGACTAATGCCAAAGTCCAGCAAGGGGACAATGTGGGGATGTTTCAGGCGTATCGTACGTGCTTCGTTGATAAACGCTTTCATATCCTCATTGCGGGTGAGCCGAATCTGCAAGAGTTTGACGGCGATCTGCGAATGATCTCGAACCTGCTCCGCTAGATAGACGTTACCAAACCCGCCTCCGCCTAGCCAGCGCAATAGACGGTAATCCCCTACTTGTTGACCAATGCGATCCAGATGCTCTGCCATATCTCTGCTCCTAAAAAGAAGGAAGGTACTCTTTGAATACCCTGCCAGCTCTGTGCTTGCGTGGCCCTGTCCAATCAAGCTGCAT
>JAFAXQ010000052.1 GCA_019240835.1 Ktedonobacteraceae bacterium | reverse complement strand
ACCCCTGTCAGGCCGATCAGCGTCAAACCTATTACCATTGCGCGCCGCGAGACCCGAGGCGTCTCTGACTTCTGCTGCCCTGCTATTGCGCTGGCTGGCTGGATGGCTTCATGCTCCGAAAGCGGCACTGCCGTTGCGCGTTGCTTGGTCGTCGTATAGCCTGTTCCGCTCTCATTGGCAAGCCATGTTGCGCTCGCCCGCTCGAAAGCGGCGGCGAATTCCGAGACGCTGGCAAAACGTTGGCTAGCCTCTTTGGCCAGCCCCTTGAGCACCACTTGTTCCAGCACAGCGGGGATAGCTGGCAGTTGCTCACGTAGCGGTGGCGGGGCCGTGAACAGGTGCTGGCTGGCAATTTCGCTGAACGAGCCTTTGAAGGGGACTCTGCCACACAACCATTCGTAGACCACCACCCCTAGGGCGTACTGGTCCGAGGCGGCGCTGGCATTGCCCTGGAACTGTTCGGGGGCCATATAGGTCGCCGTGCCTGCTATTTTCTGAGGATCACTATAGCGCGAACTCTGTATCATCACAGCAATGCCAAAATCACTGAGCAGAAGCTCCTGATTAGACCCGATGAGCATATTCTCTGGCTTGACATCGCGATGGATCAGGCGCTGATCATGGGCATATTGCAAGGCCGAGGCTGCTTGTTTGACATAGCTAGTCAGCGTAGCAAGGGGTACCTGACTGCCTCTGGGATGCAGATGGCGTAGTGTGCCCCCCGGGGCATACCTCATCACCAGAAATGGGAGACTGTTCTCTACGCCAAATTCTAGCACCTGCACAATATGGGGATGGACCAGATGAGCCACGATGCGCGCTTCCGCTCGGAAGCTCTCAACTTCATCATCCTCCACAAGCGCAGTATGCAGCACTTTAATGGCCGCCTGAGTGTCTAAGTGCAGATGTTCTGCTAGGTAGACCTCAGCAAATCCTCCTCGTCCGAGCAAGCGGATCAGTCGATAGTTGCCCATCTGCTGGCCGACAAGGGAGTGCTCCCTCATGATGTAACCTTTTTCTAGATGTACGTCAAGTGCTTCACGACTGCTATCAGAGCGTGTGGCGTATACGTACATTATTAGAAGCATAGCAGATTGTTACTCAAGAAGAAAGATCCCAAGCCATTTTTCCTAGCAGAAGTGTCTTGTCTCCAAAGATACCATCAATCGGTATTTCACACACTTTACGGTCCACCACCCCCACTCGGCGCGAAAATCTGACGCCCACCCTGATTACACTATCTGCCAGACCCGCACAGTGGTATCACCGCCACCAGAGGCAAGTCGGGTGCCATCAGGCGACCAAGCCACAAAGTAGACGGGTGCGTCATGCCCTCGATAGGTATAGACATCTCCACCGTTGGCAGCATCCCAGACCTGCACGGTGTGATCACTGCTAGCAGAGGCGATGCGCTTACCGTCAGGAGACCAAGCAATCCACCACACTTCAGCGTTATGCCCACGATACGCATAGCGGTGACCGCCATTAGCAGCATCCCAGACTTGCACCGTCTGGTCAAAGCTACAAGAGGCTACACGCTTGCCATCAGGCGACCAAGCCACAGCATCCACGACGCTAGAGTGCCCTTTATAGGTAAAGAGGTTGCCACCATTAGCAGCATCCCAAACCTGCACGGTTGTGTCGGCGCTGGCCGAGGCCAGACGCTTACCATCAGGCGACCAGGCCAGTGCCCACACCTGTGCGCTATGCCCACGATAGGTGAAGAGATTGCCACCATTAGCAGCATCCCAAACCTGTACTGTCTTATCTCTGCCTCCTGAAGCGACGCGTTTCCCATCGAGGGACCAGGCTACAGCGGCTACTCGGTCAGTATGCCCTCTATAGGTGAACACGTGCCCGCCATCAACAGCATCCCAGATCTGCACGGTTCCGTCGTTGGAACCGCTCGCAATGCGCTTGCCATCAGGTAGGGACCAAGCCACCGCGTCCACTATGTCAGTATGCCCCGTGTACGTGAAAGCGTGCCCGCCGTCAACAGCATCCCAGACTTGCACTGTCCTATCCTTGGAACCTGTAGCGATGCGTTTACTATCAGGGGACCAAGCCGCCGCTTCTACTTCGTCATGATGACCACGATAGACGTAGAGTGTCGTGTCTAGGGCGGGAGGGGCAGCAGTCGGAGTTGGGGAAAGAGGTGCAGTGGTTGGGGTGGAAGGAATGGGAGGAGGGAAGAAACCGGGATGGGGCAGCCGAGCCAGCGCTGCGGCAGCGACTCCCACCCCTGTCAGGCCGATCAGCGTCAAACCTATTACCATTGCGCGCCGCGAGACCCGAGGCGTCTCTGACTTCTGCTGCCCTGCTATTGCGCTGGCTGGCTGGATGGCTTCATGCTCCGAAAGAGGCACTGCCGTTGTGCGCTGCTCAGTCGTCGAATAGCCTGCCTTGCTCTCAAAGGAAAGTGGTGCTGGTAGCTCACTAGCAGGAAGCGCCAGTCGGCCTGCAAGGCATGCTGCGCTCGCCTGCTCGAAAGCGGAGGCGAATTCCGAGACGCTGGCAAAACGCTGGCTAGCCTCTTTGGCCAGCCCCTTGAGCACCACCTGCTCCAGCACAGCGGGGATAGCTGGCAGTTGCTCACGTAGCGGTGGCGGGGCCGTGAACAGGTGCTGGCTGGCAATTTCGCTGAACGAGCCTTTGAAGGGGACTCTGCCACACAACCACTCGTAGACCACCACCCCTAGGGCGTACTGGTCCGAGGCGGCGCTGGCATTGCCCTGGAACTGTTCGGGGGCCATGTACGTTGCCGTGCCTGCTATTTTCTGGGGATCACTCTGGCGCGAACTTTGCATCACTAGGGCCATACCAAAATCACTGAGCAGAAGCTCCTGGTTAGACCCGATGAGCATATTCTCTGGCTTGACATCGCGATGGATCAGGCGTTGATCATGGGCATACTGCAAAGCCGAGGCTGCTTGTTTGACATAGCCAGTTAGCGTAGCAAGGGGTACCCGACTGCCCCTGGGATACAGACGACGCAGCGAGCCCCCCGGGGCATATCTCATCACCAGAAACGGGAGACTGTTCTCTACGCCAAATTCCAGCACCTGCACAATATGGGGATGCAGCAGGTGAGCCACAATGCGCGCTTCCGCTCGGAAGCTCGCAATCTCGTCATCCTCCACAAGCGCAGTATGCAGCACTTTAATGGCCGCCTGAGTGTCTAAGTGCAGATGTTCTGCTAGGTAGACCTCAGCAAATCCTCCTCGTCCAAGCAAGCGGATCAGCCGATAGTTGCCCATCTGCTGGCCGACAAGGGTGTACTCTCTCATGATGTAACCCTTTCCCTAGATGTACGGCACATGCTTTCGGACGGCCTCCTTCTTTTCCATGCTAGCCCGGTGGCGGATTCAGGTTGCAAGGGTTCGCGAAATTCGGCTGCCCGTTCTCACGCCGAAGTACGATACAGCTACCGCCCGCCCCGAGCTGTTGGGTGATGTCCCCTCCGGTGTTGACGAACACGTCGGCCACGTAACCACCAGCATCGCTGTCACTGGTGACGACGAAGTCCCAGGCGTTACTAGTATACGTCTTGCCATCAGGGGCTGTGAATGACTCGGTGTCACCTCGGGAAAAACACAGGACGGTGACACTTTGACTTGCCTCTAGCGTGTCGATGACTCCGAAGCTAGCGCCTGGTCCGCAGCGTCTGCGTACACCATCCGTGGCGTTGCTCCAGATGAAGCCTGTAATGGACATAGCCTGTAAGCCTCCTTTTCTATTGGTGTTAAACTATGGAATCGAAGAGAAAGATCGTACCCAATAATAAAACGAGAAGGAGAAGAACTTTTAGCATAGGAACCCTCCTTGTAGCTCATGGCATATTTTGTCAAGAGAGGTCACACGACGAGGAACGTCCTTCAGGCCGCGCAGAGCTGTATGCGCTAGCGTTGTTGCAATATAGCCTGTGAAGCCGTTTTATACTGCAGCGACTCACTTCTTTTTTCTCGTTCATACATAGACGGAAAACTTCCGAGTGAAGAAGTATTTCGCTTAATGAGGAAGCGGTTCAGATCGTGTGGTTGTCAGCGATAGTGCCGCTGAAGTTCAGAAGCGTAGACCTTGCCCACGTTTTCGCGGTTTTGCAGCAGCCAGTGCTCCAGGTGAGTGTGTCCTGTGGGTGCCTGCTGAGAAATAAGCAGATCGTCCATTAAACCTGTAATCTCGTCGTGGGTAATCAGCACGTCAGCCGTAAATGGCTCGATCAGCCTAGCCAGGGTAAAACCCACGTCGGGCGGAACATGAACGGTGAGCACACGCCGCTCTAGCACGCGGGCAATCAATCTGACCAGCTTCTCAAACGTAAAGATGTCTGGCCCTACTGCATCTATCACCATATTCTCGTGCTGTTGGCCCACTTCTACGACTAGGTCGGCCATGTCTTCCACAAACAGGGGTTGCAAACGATATGTTCCTGAGCCAAAAATGGGAAAGACCGGGAAACGCCGCAACAGCCACGCTATATTATTAATCAGGATATCCTCGCCACCAAAGATGACCGTTGGCCGCACAATCGCATACGCCAGGGGTGAAGCCTTGATCCACTGCTCCACGATGGCCTTGCCGTGAAAGTAAGGTAGAAGCGAGTTTTCGCTTGGATTGGTGATGCTCACGTGCACGATGCGTTGTATACCCGCTTGCTCAGCCGCCTTGATTAACACAGACGTATTCTCCACTGCCTGCTCAAAGGTGACTGCACCGTGGGCAAAACGAATCCAGTAGGTGTTGTAGAGCGTTGTCGCTCCCTGCAGGCTTTTCATCAGTTCGTCATACTGATCAAAGTGAAACGGGTAGACGCTGACGCGATCCCCAAAAGGATTGGGATTATTGGGATGGCCTGTCAATGTACGTACCTGTTGCCCCTTAGCCAGCAGCCTACGCGTAATATACTTTCCGGTGTAACTGAAAGCTCCTGTAACGACACTGACCTCTGGCGAAGACATCGTAAACTTCCTTTTTGATTCGCTCAGTCTAAATAGCAATACTGCCGCCTTCACCTAATCAAGGTTTCACATCAGGCAGCAAACAGAGAACTAATAGAACAATTCAGGATACTTCACCCGCGTCAGCGCCACACTGAGCCGCGCCACCCCGACCGAGTTGGCGTAGCTTGTCTCCTTGAGCCGATAGTATAAGGCTTCTACGTCTGGCAAATGCACCAGCGAGTGGATCTCTTCACTAAGAGCAAGCACGTCGATGAGTAGGTTGGTCGCATAGGGGTAGTCCCCCTTGTCCAGATATGCACGCGCCTGAATAACAGCGCAAAAGATCTGGCGGTACTGTTCAACAAGTGTTTCTTCAAAATAGGGCATTTCGGCCCCAATCAGCTCGATAGTCTCATTGGGCTGATGCAAAGACTGAGAAGGTGGAGCAACAAATACTATAGACAAGTTGAGCACATGCCTGACCCGATCAAAACGCAACACGTCCGAATTGCATTCAATTGGCTCTCCTATAGCCTGCTCTGCCTCTTTGGCAAAAGCCATTGCCTCAGCAACATCTGTTTTGTCCTGTGCTGTAAAAGCTCGTGCCATGCTTAGCATGGATGTTACATACCCATTGAGGGGTCCTGGCAGCTTCTTTTCCAGCAATTTGGCCCGTCTGAGGTCTCGCAATGCCACGTCATATTCTCCTATATCCACCAATTTGCTTGCCCGCTGCCAGCGTGCAAAGCCCTCTAGGTCATACTGCTCCTTCTCGTGAGCCAACCTGATCGCTCTGGCGTGATACCTATCAGCAGTCTCAGGAAAGCCAAGTGCATTTAACGCTTCTCCTGCAACAGTATTGAAGCCACACAGCAGACGAACCACCTCCTGGTGGTCTTTTCCACGTACATAGGGCATCTGGTTATGCAGACTCACCATGCGTTGTGCCACCTCGTCCAGTGCCCCATCGGCTCCTTGCTGCCAATAGCGAGCTAGCGCTGACCGATACTCTCTCACATCAACGGTTGCCGCTACGTTCACCGCTGGGGCAACGAGCAGGGGCGGCACCTTGGGGCGCACAGCAATCCCCAACGCCATTGGGGTCAGTCCCAATAGAGCTGCCAGGATCGCTCGACGATTGAGGTGCTTGGTGGGCAACAGGTTGCGCTGTTCATACATGCGAATGGTCTCTTCTTTAATCTCCTCTCCTAATGCATCGCCATACTCTTTGGCTAGTAACGCTCGGCTCCAGTTCATGGCTTCTCTCTTCTTCTGCACCACCGCCCCGTAGTTGGTTCCATCCTCAAACATACATGCCTCCACGAAGTAAGGTGGAAATTTAATGCAGAGAGGAGGGTGAAGTCTCTCGACTTCTCCTAGAGAGTGAAAAATTGCTCTGTAGAAAATTCCACCCCATCCTCTCTGCTAGAATTGCTACGGTGCGGAAGGGATAGACTCGTTGGCACTTCTGTGTTTCAGCCAACATCAGTATATCCCTCTTCCGTACCACGTAGCAAGTACAAGCTATGAAGCGACGAGTGAAAGGACGTTCTTTCGTGGCAGAAGCAGAGACGAAAAGTGAAATTGCACGGCTCGTACAGCACATCAGCCTCCAGTATGAGGCCGCAAAAAGAGCCAGGGGCGGTTTAGTATGCAGTACCAGACGCCATGACTTCATCATTGCAAGGATGCAGCAAGCTGCAGAACGTGTCCTGCGGCTTGCGTGCGAGGGCAAGCGCCAGCTTGCAAATCCCAGCAGTGACGCGCATTCATGAAGTCTTGCCAAGCGAGGGGCATGCAAAGACGGAGCGCTCTGTATGCCCTTGCTGACAGAGAGTTAGGAAAACAATTCAGGATACTTCACCTGCGTCAGCGCCAGACTGAGTCGCGCCACCGAGATCGAGTTGGTGTAGTTGGTGGTCTTGAGCCGCTGGTATAAGGTTTCTACCTCTGGTAGCAGGAGCATTAAGTGGAGCTCCTCCATAAGAGCAAGTGCATCAATGAGCAAGTTGGCTCCATAGGCGTACTCCTTCTTGTCCAGATGTGCACGTGCGTAAATGATATTACAAAAAATTTGGCGGTATTGTCCAAAACGGGTTTCATCGAACAAGGGCACTTCGGTCTCAATCAGCTTGATGGTCTCATTGGGCAGGTGCAAGGATTGAGGGGGAGAAGCAACAAAAGCTTGTGACAAGTTAAGTATGTACCTGACACGGTCAAAGCCCAATGGGAACGAATTACATTCAGCCTGCTCTCCTATAGCTTGTTCTGCCTCATCAGCGAAAGCCATTGCCTCAGCAAAATCTGTCTTGTCCTGTGCAGTAAAAGCGCGTACCGTACTTAACAGAGACGTCACATACCCATTGAGGGGTCCTGGCAGCTTCTTTTGCAGTGCTTTCGCCTGCCTGAGGTCTCGCAGTGCCGCATCGTATTCTCCTCTATTTAGCCGCTCGTGTGCCCGCCGCCAGCGTGCAAAGCCCTCTAGCTCATACTGTTTCTTCTCGATAGCCAACCCAACCGCCTTGGCATGATAGCCCTCGGCAATTTCGGGGAAGCCCAGTTCATTAAACGCAGTCCCTGCCACCGAATTGAAGCCGCAGAGCAGACGAACCATCTCCTGTCGCTCTACATGAGGAACATACACTACTTGGTTGCATAGATACACTATACGCCGTAACACATCCTCCAGTGCCCCATCGGCTCCCTGCTGCCAATAGTGCGCCAGCGCCGACCGATACTCTGCTACATCGATCAGTGCTGCTAGGTCCACCGCTGGGACAACGAGCCGGGGCGGTGCCTTGGGCAGCACAGCAATCCCCAAGGC
>JAFAXQ010000265.1 GCA_019240835.1 Ktedonobacteraceae bacterium | reverse complement strand
GGCGTTCACCCCAAGGCGTTCGGCTGCTTGCTCTAAGGTCCAATGTTTCCTCACTCGTGCTGCTATCAAGCGCTCTCGCTTCATACCTGTGCTCCTCACTAGTGATGCGTCTGTACTTTCGGTGAGGATACTATAGCCTATCACATGCTCCCTGTCGAGTGCAAAGGCAGAAGGTGCTCAAAGAGTAGAAGAAGAGTTGAGAAAGGGAGAGAATAAGGGACTGTCCTACTCCTTTGCGGGGTTTTGTGCGTTCCAAATTAGCACTCTCGAAACGGGTGTGATAGTATTTGGAATTAGTAGGTGAAGTAGGAAACATATTGTGCATATCAACGAGGTGCAGACTGTGACCAACGAAGTCGTCGAAGTGGCGTGGGAGAGCTTGATTCTTGGGCAGGCTTGAGAGGGTGAGTAGAAGAGTTGCAAAACCGTTCGCAGCCTGTTGAAAAAGTCCCCGATGAATGAGTATACCTTACAATCATGCTATCATTTACGCTCAGATTTTACGCGCCAGGGGTAAAAAGACGAGATACCTTAGACTTTTTCAATAGGCTGGGCCGTTTGTTGCGACACCTTTCAGCTATATGAGCGAGCCTTCTATCTTTGCTCATAGACGTGTCTCAAAAATTATGTCAAAATCAAAGTCTCAAAATTGTCAGCATTTCATGAGTATATGAGACAAAAAAACCCGCAACTACAATATGCAGATGCGCATTCGCTCAGGCCCGCCGATAATCTGATAGCAAGGTATTCTGCATCTCGCTTTGACAAAACATACATTTTCGTCTATATTTAGTATGAGAGCCTCTGTTTCCCACACAGCACTGGCTCTTCACAGCCATTGAGAATGTTTTGAGAATAACAAAGAAAGGTAGGTCATCAAGATGTCTTTGTCTGGAACGTCTGGTTCCGTATCAGGAGGACTGCTTAACTGCGGCTGCTTTGCCCAGGGAGCTCAACTGGTGGTCGCGGCAACCACGTATTTGGCTGACTTTCACGGCAATCTGCAGGTGCTGCTGGATCCCAACCAGCTCTCGCAATTCCTGAACGGGGTTGTTTCCCTAGTGCCTCTGCTGATACAAGAACATGTCTCAGACGGCATCGGCAATATCATCGGATCCATCACGGTCCGCAAGGACCCTGATCGTGATCCACCACAAAGCACGATCACAGCTATCGTGCCCGGGCACCCCTTCCCCGCCGTCCAAGACATGGTCGTCAACATTCACGTAACGATTCCCAACCTGCTGCCTGGCATCACGCTCAGAAACAAGATCCCGACAAACCCAGGGCCACCGATCCTGCGCAACAGCAACGTGACCAACTTCCCGCCGCAGAACGACGTGTACCAGCTTGTGGAGCCTATCGAACTGGAGGATGTGAACAATCCCGGCCCCGTTCTTGCCACGATCCAATCCTTTCCCCTGACGGTCAACCCTGCCACTCCGTGAGACAGGCGACAAGCACAGGCAGAAGGGCTGTGGTCTCGGTCTTCTAAGTTCGCCTCTACGCGGGTGAGCATCGTATGGCGCGTGAGGGTGACAAAGTGATGCGAAAGGGCACATCGTGTCTGGCACGAGGTGCCCTTGTTGTTCTTAACTGTCGCTCCTCACGCCCCTTCAGGAGCAGCTTGAGGTGCCTTTCCAGACAGTTTCTGAGGGGTGAATGAAGTAAAGCCAACTAGAAAAAGCAATATTCAGTCTCTGGATTCACAGCACACACACCTGTCCCCAGTACGAGCTTCGTGCCACGCCTCACGTCCTTCTCGCACTATGAAGTACACCAACGCCAGCGCTGCCAGAGGATCAATCCACCACCATCCAAAGAGGCGATTGAGCAAGAGACCCGCCAAGAGGGTAAGCGACATGTAGGCACAGGTGACACTGCACGCAGCATCGGCCTTGAGAGCCGCGCTGTTGATGTGTTTGGCAACGCGCAGCTTGCCTTGCCACAACAGTGGCATAATGATGGCCGCAGCAACCGCAAGACCCAGGCCCCACCAGGACGACTCAGCATGCGTGCGCGTGAGCAAACTCCAGGCACTGTCAACGACGATATAGCATGCGAGGGCGAACAGACCAATAGCCGCTATCCAGGAAGCACAGCGCTCAGCGCGTCCGACCTGTTGCTCTGATCCGCCACGGCTCTCAACCAGCAGCCTCCATAGTAAGATACTACCAGCAAGCAGTTCGATGATGCTGTCAATGCCAAATCCTTCCAAGGAGACGCTTTTGGTGAAAATCCCGGTCGAGAGTGCCACGGTGGCCTCAATCACCATCCACACAATGGTGACAACTTCGATAGCGATACCCAGGCGGACCTGCTCACGTCGAGAAGACGAGGAACCTGGAGAAGATGCTGTATTCAACATAGAAGTAAACTGATCCATTAGTAACAGTTCTTCTTTGCTTCGTAGCGAGGGCACGCAGAGACACCATATGATAGAACATAGAGAAGGAAGTGTCAAGGCACATGGGTTATCTCTCCTTTACCACATTACGTAAACTCAACCTATTCTCAACCTCAACCATCGTCATATCACCTCTACCCAATGCTAAACTAAGCTCTACCAGAGAGGCTCTTAGGAGGTGGTAGCCCAGGGCTTATGCGTTCTCGTTTTGCCGTTCGCATTGGTCCGCTTGCACATCTCCTTGAAAGGAAAGAGTGGTATGTTTGTAGTGCTCTTCAGTCCACAAAACATACCACTCTTTCACACTACGAGCGCCAAAAGGCGAGAAAAGACGAGGAGGCACTCTCTTTGAAAATCCCTCTTGTAGACTTGCAAGCGCAATATAGTGGGCTCAAGCCAGCTATTCTGGCAGCGCTCGAAGCAGTTCTTGACAGCATGCAGCTATTCCTTGGGCCGCAGATCCGGGCGTTTGAGCACAATTTTGCTGCCTATTGTCAATGTCAATACGGTATTGGCGTCTCCTCGGGCACCGATGCACTTGCCATAGCATTGCGCGCATGTGACATCGGTCCAGGTGACGAAGTGATTACCGTTGCCAACACGTTTATCGCCACTGTTGAAGCCATTGCACTGGTGGGGGCTAAACCCGTTTTTGTCGATGTCGACCCCGAGACCTATTTGCTCGACTGGCGACAGTTGGAGCAAGCGCTTTCCTCTCGCACACGTGCTGTTCTGCCTGTACATCTCTATGGCCATGCTGCCGAAATGCTGCCGATTATGAATTTCGCTCGTGCGCATGGACTGCACGTCATAGAGGATGCCTCTCAGGCTCATGGCGCGACGTACCAGGGGCGACGTGTTGGCAGTTTTGGTGATGTTGGTTGCTTCAGTCTCTACTATAGTAAAAACTTGGGAGCTTTTGGCGAGGCTGGTATCTGCACTACAAACGACGAAGCGTTGGCCGAAAAAATACGTATGATACGTGATCATGGGTCGCGCATTCGCTACAGGCACGAGGTGATGGGAGTGAATGCACGCCTTGATGAGATGCAAGCCGCCGTTCTCAATGTGAAAATGCCTCATCTTGATCAATGGAACACGGCTCGTCAGGCACATGCACAAGCCTATACAGAGCAACTGAGGGACGTTGTTGAGGCTGTACCTGTCGTGCGACCTTGGGGCACGCATGTCTACTGCTACTACGTCATACAGGTAACCGAACGTGATGCATTGCGCGAAGCATTGCAGCAAGAGGGAATAGGGACAAACATTCATTATCCCACTCCCATTCATCTTCAGCCTGCATGTGCATCATATGGCTACACAGACGGAATGCTCCCAGTCACTGAATCCGTATCGCAGCATATCGTCTCCCTGCCTATGTATCCAGAACTGACCGCAGAGCAAATACACTACGTCGTAAGCGCAGTCAAGAAATATTCATTACTACAAAGAAGAGTTCGCTCCTACGATACAGGCAGGGAGGCACAATGGGTATAGTAGTAGCCCCTTGCGGTCGCCATGCCGCCCACATATGGTGGTCGTCTTGCTCCGCTAGTCGTGATGATAGAAAAGGAAGTCAGGAAAATGTCAGACCTACGTTTTGGTGTCATTGGTTGGGGGTACTGGGGGCCGAAAATTGCTCGTAATCTGGATGGCCTACCGCACGCCTCTGTGGAAATGGTGGTCGATACAGACCCCCGTCGCCTTGCTTCAGTTGCTCTAAGTCAACCCTGGACACGGGCAACAACAGATGTGAAGAAGATGTTCAGCTCTACTATTGATGCTGTGGTGGTTGCCACTCCGGTTCATACACACTACAGACTTGCCAAAGAGGCTCTCCTGCATGGTAAACACGTCTTGGTTGAAAAACCTCTTGCGGCAAGCGTCGAGCAGGCCGAAGAACTTGTCGCACTGGCACAAGAACAAAACCGCGTACTGATGGTGGGACATATCTTCGAGTATAGTCCTGCTGTTAATGAACTACGCAAACTTGTACAGAGTGGAGACTTGGGAAAAATCTATTGTGTTGAGACAGAACGTCTCAATCTCGGTCTGTTCCGTAACGATATCAATGTGATTTGGGATCTTGCCCCACATGATATCTCCATTCTTCTCTACCTGTTTGGCAAAACACCACAGGATATAAGAGTACAGGCTGATGCACATGTGCAGCCACGTATTCACGATATCGCCCACCTCAATTTGAGATTTGCTGATGGCATGACGGCCCATGTCCACGTTAGCTGGCTTCATCCCTGTAAAATCCGCAAAGTGACGATCATCGGTGATGCGAGAATGGTAGTGTATGATGATACCAATCCCTCGGAGATGATAAAAGTGTACAACAAGGGAGCTGACGTTCATGCTGATCCCATAATATCTTACAGACATGGAGAGACCACTATACCGTATATTGAAGGGTATGGAGTAGAGCCACTGCGCATGGAATGCGAAGACTTCGCTCATGCCATTCGTACCGGTGCGCAGCCACGCGCAGATGGCAAGGTTGGCTTGAGGGTGGTGCAAGTCCTGGCCGCAGCCCAAGAGGCATTGGCCAGACAGGAAGGTGTCTATACAGTAAGCGCTGTGAAATAAGCCAGCGTCCATGCTAGCCCTTCACGTAGTTTGACCTTTGGCTCATATTCAAGCAGTTTGCGTGCCTTGCTGATGTCGGCGAGACTATCACGAACATCGCCAGGGCGCGCATCGCGATACTCGGCATCCACCTGCACTTCGAGTAGCTCTCCCGCGATATGGAGAATGCTATTCAGCGAAGCGCGCTCTCCACACCCGATATTCATAGCGGCCCCGACGGCGGCAGATGACGTAGCCGCCAGTAGATTTGCCTGTACCACGTTCTCGATGTAGGTAAAGTCACGAGTCTGTTCACCGTCGCCATACACGATCGGTCGCCGTTTCTCTAGCAGTGCTGTGAGGAAGCGCGGAATGACTGCTGCATATTCTGAGGCTGGATCCTGGCGTGGCCCAAAGACGTTGAAGTAACGCAACGCCACTGTTTCGAGATCGTAGATGCGTGTGAAGACTCCACAAAGCAGCTCTCCCGTGAGTTTCTGGATTGCATATGGTGACATTGGGTCTGTCGGCATCGCTTCGTGCTTGGGCAACTGCGGTGTATTGCCATAGACGGACGAAGAGCTAGCGTACACTACGCGTCTCACGCCAGCATCCCTCGCAGCGAGAAGGACGTTCTGTGTTCCATTAATATTTGTTTCAAGCGAGATAATCGGTTCTTCGATAGAGCGTGGAACTGAGGCCAGTGCTCCCTGGTGGAAGACCACTTCTACACCCGCTACCGCAGACCTTACTGCCTGTATATCACGCAGGTCACCCTCTACGAACTCGCAGCGTCCTCTATGCCCTTGCAGGGCTTCCAAATTGCTGCGACGGCCCGTCACCAAGTTGTCAAACACGCGCACAGGCTCCCCCTGCTTAAGTAGCGTCTCAGCAATATGTGAACCAATGAAACCGGCTCCGCCTGTGACAAGATATCGTACTTTACTCATATATTTGCACTTGCACGTATACTCCCCGCCTGAGCAAGAAGTCATGTGTTTTCCCCCTTTTCTTCAGAATTACAAATCCATGCAAGGTTAACTCTAGCATAATTGGGGCATTTTGAACAGTAGTATAAGCATGAGTGCATGAGCATTGTGCTATACTAGCGCTCAAATGAATATATCTCTTGCATCTAGATCTAAGCTAGGAGCTTGTTGTGAGACCTACGCACTCCCCAGGAAAGAGCACCTTCTATCTTTTTCTATGCCTGATTTTATTAGTACTCATTGTGAGTGGTTGCTTCCCATTGAGCACGCAAAAGCAACAGAACGGTATTACCTCGCCTCCATCCCCTCAAAATGTTACTCCCCCGCCGCATCAATTACGACGGTTTATAGATACCTGGAACAATATCCATCTCTTCCAGAGTTTTGATTACAATATACATGATGCGGCTGCTATCGCGCGCTACTACGATTTCGTATGGGGAGTAAGCCCTGGCCAGGTCGCCGCCTTCCGTGCTGGCAACTCCAAGACGCTCATTAGTTACTACATACCGTTTCATCGTGATGGTGGGACTTTTAGCAATCAAGACGTTGGTAAACAGCATAATCTGGCCTACTGGAAGAACTTTCACCCTGACTGGGTGCTGTACCAGTGCGACCGGTCTACCCCAGCCTTCGAGTATGGTAACCCGAACATCCCGCTCGATTTTACTAATCCTGCTGTGATTTCCTGGCAGATACAAACGTATGCACAACCTGCTAGCGAGAACGGCTACGGCGCTATTGCTGCGGATAACCTAAATATGGAGAATTTGTTTGCCGCCTGTGGCTTTTATAGAAACGGACGCTGGATGCAGCGCTATACTGGAGAAATCAACGACCCGCAATGGCGTGCGGATATTGTCACCTGGGTGACGCGCATGCAAGCAGCTCTGTACGCACTACATCATCCTCTGGCCTTGATACCGAATCTTAGTATCGGTAGTGTTGCTTTCAATGACCCGACGGTGCAGCAAGTAATAGATCATGTTGATGGTGTACTAGACGAGGGTGGTTTTACAGATTATGGGCACAGCTATGTCACCGACCTCACTTGGGTACACTATGTCCGATTTATTGAGCATGTGCAGCAAGAAAACAAACCCTACTATATAGTTAACCAATTCAAGCCTTACACCCTTGGTAGCTCTCAGATAGAATGGGTACTGGCTTCGTATCTCATGGGCAAGCATCACCTGGCATCGGTATCCATCGTCACTTCACAAGAATACGGCTCCGATAAACGCTTTTCACAATATAATGCTCAGATTGGTAGTCCAAATGGAGAATTTTATCAGTCACAAGGCGTCTATTGGCGCACTTATAGTAACGGTCTAGTAGTGGTGAATCCTAGTAGCATAAACGAATATATAGTGAAGACAAGCGCATCACACTATGTGGACCTTGACGGTAATCATGTAAGCCAGACATTTACATTGCCTCCTCATTCCGGGTTAGTGCTTATGCCTGGCTAAGCTTAAACAGACCCAGCCCTTTGCTCCCAAAAAACCTATTGTTGAAGGATAGGGATAGGTGGAACGAGAGTGTCACTGCTTTTGCTCTGTGAAGCGGATCCGTCAGGGAAGAGCGCCCCGTAGGCTAGTAGCAGATGATACTTTGTGTGATCCCAACACAGTTCCTCTTCGACGCGCTTGCGCCCAAACATACCCATTGCGTGGCGCAGCTCCTCGTTATCAAGCAGTGTTTCGATGTGATCGGCGAACTCATCTACGCTGTTAGCAGTAGCGTAGAGTGCCGCTTCCTGGGCTGAGAAGCGTGTCTCTGGAAGATCGAAAGCCACGACTGGCTTGCCCATTGCCATATACTCCATCGTCTTGAGCATCGTACTCTGATCGTTCAGCTCATTGCTGGGGTCGGGTGAGAGACCTATATCAGCAGCCGTGAGGTAGCACAACATGTCTTCAAAAGCTACCCAGCCGCTAAAGTTGACGTACTCCTCAAGCTGTAACTGCCGCGTGAGGGCTTTAAGCGTCACAAGTTGATCCCCGTCTCCCATGAGAACCAACGCTGTGTCCTGCCGACCTCGCTTATGCACAAGCTCATCGAGAGCATGAAGGGCATACTCAATACCATCTTGTATACCCATTACCCCAATGTAGGCGAGCAGGTAGCGCCTTCTCTGCTTGAGCGCGGGCTTCTGCACTGCTGGAACGAAGCGAGCAATATCAGGCCCGTTGCGCACGATAAAGACCTTACCGGATGCACAACCTCCACGCCCTAGCGCTTGCTGCTTCTGAGAAGCATTTGTTGTGATGACCACCTGAGCAGTGCTATATGAGCACCGTTCTAGAAAGAGCAGCAGCTTGTACAGAGGCTTCATGCGCTCCTGGAAGCGAACACGAAACATTTCTGGCGCGAGATCATGCTGGTCGAAGATGTACTTCTTACCCAGCAGTCGATAAAACAGCCCGATGACGAAAAAGATATCTGGCGGATTGGCGGCGTGAATAATGTCGAAGCCATGATGAACTAACACCTTAAGACTCAGCAAGAAGGTCTTGAGCATGGCAACGCAGTATTCTTTGATGTAGCCACTCAAAGCATTGTTTGTGCTCGGCAGGCGATAGCGATAGATATGGATCTCCTCGATGTATGCATACGACTCCTGATCTCGTGTTTCTCCTTTGGGGCAGATCACACTTACTTCGTAGCCAGAGCGACGTAGTGTGCGCGCCTCTCTCCACACACGCGGATCAGCCGGTACTGATAAGTTTTCTACCAGCATCAGTACTCTTTTAGGCATTGCTACGTACGCCCTCTTTCTTCGCCGCCAGGCTTGCTTGCCTCTTTCTCTGCATTGCTTGCTCATACATTGCCATAATCTGCTTGACCAACACCTTACTATCCAGATGCGCTGTATCGGCTCTGCCAGTTGTACGCTCTGTATGCTTCAAGGCTTTCTCTAAGCCAATTGCCAGAGCTTCGGCATCATGAGGACACACGCTGCATCCCGCAGTGCGCGCTAGCACTGCTGCTACATCACCTACATTCGTGGCCACGACAGGCACATTACAGGCCGAGGCTTCACGAACAACATTTGGCGACCCTTCTGTTATAGATGTCAGAATGAGCGCGTTGCTGGCATTGATATACTGCACCACCTTTGCTTGTGGCAGACCTGTAGCTATAACTAGCTCGGCGGTCATGCCTCTGCCTCGCAAGTGCTCGATAGCTGCTTGAGCCAGAGCAAAGTTTTTAACCGGAATGGCGGGATTGTTAGCGAAAACCACGTAATAGCGGTCCTGGTCCCAGCCGAGTGCAGCGCGTGCCTCTTCACGTGCTATAGGTGTGAAAAGGTCAAAGTTTATGCCATCGGGAATAACGAAGGCGTCATCGAGGAGGGAAGCCTTTTTCATTTGCTCTGTTTTGACGGTCACTACTTCGACATGGCGGCATAGCCATTGGCCGATGCGCACAACAAAAAGGCTTTTTTTGCTGTGCCCGCCTCGCGATGTAATAGTACCCAGCAAGTCGTCTCCTAGGAAGGCCACGACAACGGGCGTTGTCCACTGCATGCGGGCTACTAGGCACCATAGGCCGTAATGCCCATGTACAATGTCGTAGCGCCCTGTGAACGTCTTGAAGAACACCTGCAGGGTCGCTAAGGCATAACGAACGGGCATGGGAAGATCAGGTTTAGGATGAATAATTTCTACTTCATTCCCGATTGCGACGAGAGAATCGACGATAGCTTTGACGAAAGTTCCTTTGTGAGGGCGTTCCTTTGTTGGGTAGACGCCTGTGACCATAAGTATACGATAACGCGTTTTTACAGCTTTGTTTTGTAGGATTTCAGAAGAGACGGTCGATATCAAGATAGCACTCCTTGCTATAGTTATATTAGAGATTTGCAACAGATACTTGTTCTGCACCTAACAGTGCTTCAACTGATCCACGTGGAATTTCCAGGCGAGGACTGTCGATAAAGACGCGCAACCAAAGCTCTAAGCTTGCGAGGGTGAAGAGCTGTGCCTGATAGTTTGTTCTTCCCTCCAGGTGATCTCGTATCATCTGAGCAATGAAGGCATCGTTAAAGTAACCACGACTACCTAGGCGTTCACAGAGCAAGAGGCGCGTGATAAGCCCACGCTGTTCTCTGCGAAACCAAATGCCTGTTGGCACGTTAAAACCCATCTTTTTACGGGTAAGGATTGGTTTGGGCAGGAAGTCGCCGAAGGCGCGCTTGAGAAGGTATTTGGCCTTGAGCGACTTGATCTTGGCATCTGATGGAATGCTAGCAGCGTACTCGATGAGCCTGTAGTCGAGTAGCGGAATACGTGACTCTAGTGAGGCAGCCATCGTCATCTTATCGGCCTTCATGAGGAGATTATCAGGTAGCCATATTTTCGTATCCAGGTAAAGCATTGATGACAAGTCATCACGTTGTGGGTTTTTCTCTAACCAGCTTCGGAAGGCACGGCTGGAATCAAGATTGATGCTTTTCTTGACTTGCGTAGAGAGTAGTTGTTCTTTAAGTGAACTATTGAAAATGCCAAACCAGTTCATCCAACGCTGCGGAGCTGGCTGAGACAGAGTGCGGGCCGCCATTGTAAGCTTACGCATGCTATAAGGGAGACGACCTAGCAACGGGGTGATCACCTGGTCTCGCAGCGGGGTCGGCAGAATACGATAGTAATCAGCCATCCAGTCAACAACGTACTTGGGGTAGCCCGCGAAAAGTTCATCTGCACCCTCACCAGAGAGCACTACCTTTACGTGCTCACGTGCCAGCTTTGAGACGAGATACACACCCAAGTCAGATGGCTCACTCACTGGCTCATCGCGATGCCAGGTCAATAGTGGCCAGTAGTCTGTGAGGTCGGAAGATTTGACGACCAATTCGTAGTGCTCTGTGCCGAAGTGATCGGCCACCAGCTTGGCGTAGGGCAGTTCGCTATAAGCTGGATGATCAAAGCCAACAGAGAAGGTCTTTACCTTTTGACTTGTCAACTTGCTCATAATGCCAGTGACAATGCTAGAATCCACGCCACCACTAAGCATTGCCCCTACTGGAACGTCGGCCATCATACGCTCCTCAACCGCGCAATGAATATGCTGGCGAATACCCTGCAGATACTCTTCCTCCGAGCGACGTTCTGTCCTGCCAAAGGTAAAATCCCAGTAGCACTGCTCGTGCATATGACCGTTTTCGTAGAGTAGCCAGTACCCCGGAAGAATCTTATAAATGTTTGCGAAGAGTGTTGCAGGCGCAGGCACGTAGCGTACGCTCAAGAAATCAGCAAGGGCCTGTATATCAGGCTCTCTCCTTACTGCTGGATGACATAATAATGACTTAATCTCGGAGGCAAAGACGAAATCGCCATGCACGTGGGTGTAGTAGAGCGGCTTCTTGCCAGCACGATCTCTCGCAAGAAAGAGGCGACTGCGCAGCGCATCCCAAAGCGCAAAACCGAACATGCCGTGCAGACGGGTGACACAATCAATACCATATTCCTCGTATGCGTGAATAATTGTCTCAGTGTCGCTATTGCTGCGAAACTCATGTCCCTTTTCGATAAGCTCTTGGCGGAGAGATTTGTAGTTCCAGATTTCACCATTGAAGACAATCCACACATCACCGGTCTCGTTGCACATAGGCTGGTGCCCTCCACTAAGGTCGATAATACCCAGCCGTGCGAACCCTAATCCTACCGGGCCATCCAAGTAGGAACCACTATCGTCAGGACCACGATGCGCGATCAGACGCGTCATCTGATCAATTAATTGCGGTGAAACTGGTTCTCTACTCTGTGCATTGTAAACACCACAAATACCACACATACAGTTTCCTTTCTCTATAACATCGCTAACCAGCTCTGCTAGCGACTACCTGTCGTTTGTAATTGTGGAGTCTGTTCAATTTTCAGAGAAGGCTCGTCTATATATATCCTGAACCACAACTCCAGGCAGAGGAGCGTCCAGATGGCAGAACTGTAGTCGACTAATCTTGTCTTGGCGTGCCCCATCAGAACGTTGTGTATAAACTGTGGCTGGAACATACCGCGTTGTTGCGCTTGTGTAGACTCAAGTACTTCGTGAGCGTAGGCAAGAAGGTCGCCACGGAACCAGTGTTTGATAGGTACCCCGAAACCCTGTTTTGGACGTGAAAGAATTGAGGCGGGCAGCAAGTCTTTAGTAGCCTGCTTCAAAAGATACTTCAGCGTGCCGTTATGGATGCGCAGGGACGGTTGTAGGGAGGTCACATATTCAACCAGGTATTGGTCAAGTAGGGGAGCACGGGTTTCTATCGAGTTAAGCATGCTCGCTTTATCGACCTTGACAAGAATGTCGTCTGGAAGATACACATGCGCATCAACATACTGCATCTGCGTTAATGGGTCCAGATGCACTACCTCGCGGTAGCGGCTCAAGTGTCGTTCATACGGATTATGATCGCACACATACGCAAAGTATTCTTTGGTGTACATGGCGGCACGTGGTATGGGCATACGCTGGATGATGCGCGTACAACGAGTAGGAAGATCGAAACGTAGGCTGCCGAAGCGCTTCTTGCCACGCACGCCATCGGGAATGAGTAGGCTTCCGCTTGCTAGTATAGTGCGAACAACGGGCGATATACGGCTGATCTTATACTCTCGCAAGTAGTGCTCATAACCACCAAAGATTTCGTCGCCTCCATCGCCTGATAGAGCAACGGAGACGTGTTCACGCGCTAACTTAGAGACGTAATAGGTAGGCAACATGGACGAATCCGCAAATGGTTCGTCATAGTCCCATACTAATTGTGGCAGTATCGCAATAAGATCTGGCTTCACGAGGAATTCGTGGTGATCGGTGCCAAACTGTTTCGCAACTTGCCTGGCATAGGGAAGTTCTGTAAAATCCTCTTCCTCAAAGCCGATAGAGAATGTTTTAACGGGCTGCGACATCATCTGGCTCATCAGTCCAACTACGGCGCTCGAGTCCACTCCACCACTCAAGAATGCACCCAGTGGAACCTCACTCATTAAGCGTACACGTACCGCATCTTCAAGCAAGGCACGTGTGTGCTCAATAGCTATTGCCTCATCGTCCTCGCTCGTTGGTGTAAAGGGCAGCTTCCAGTAGCATCTTGTACTGACCTGTCCATGTTCATAGACCAGTATGTGGGCAGGAGGTACCTTCATGACATGCTTGAAGAGCGTATTTGGTGTCGGAACGTAGGCATATACTAGATATTCATCAAGGGCGATATAATTAATCTCGGGTGAAATACCAGCTTTGAGAATGGACTTAATCTCAGAACCAAAAATTAAGCGCTGACCATCCCAGTAATAGTTAAGAGGCTTTTTGCCAAAGCGATCACGGGCGGCAAGCAGACGTTGACGCTTGCGATCCCAAAGTGCAAAGGTGAACATGCCACGGAAGTGCTTTACGCAATCATCGCCGTACTCCTCATAGGCATGAACGATGGTCTCCGTATCACTTTCGGTCTGGAACTGGTGTCCACGGTCCTGGAGGTTTCTTCGCAACTCACGATAGTTGTAAATCTCCCCATTAAAAACGACCAGAATGCTTCCATCCTCGTTAAGCATAGGCTGATGACCCCCTGCTAGATCTATAATGGATAGACGACGCATACCCAAGGCAACTCCGTCTCCTACCCAAATTCCTTGATCATCTGGTCCACGGTGACGAATCACTTTGCACATGCTGTCGATAAGCAGCTCAGCGCTCTCGTGGCCGTGCTGCACGTCAATAAATCCAGCTATCCCACACATCTATATACATCCTTTCGCCGCACGATCCTCTCTGCGGCCTAGAACTGTTTGATAAAGTTTGATATAGGTACTCGTAATATGATCAAAAGAATAATCTTGCTCAATAGTCTTGCGTGCTGCACGTCCATACTGCCGCGCAAGTGCTGGATTCCTCAGAAGCGTAAGCAGAGCTTGAGCCATTGCCTCATAGTCCTCAGATTCGACAAGTAGGCCGTTTTCCCCATGTTGAATAATGTCTTCACTCCCGCTCACCCGTGTCGCCACGCATGCTAGAGCGCATGCCATACCCTCTAGGACGGCGTTAGGCATACCTTCCCAGCGCGAAGGCAATACAGCTATTCCCGCCCGGTGCAACTGTGCTGGCACGTCACTCTGCAAACCTGCAAACTCAATACTCTCTGTTATCTGAAGGGCCTCTGCCATATTTTGAAGGTGCTTTTGCAGAGGACCTGCACCCACCAGGATCAAGTGTGCCTGGGGCAATTCCTTATGTACAATGTGCCATGCCTGCAGTAGGACGTCATTCCCTTTTTCGTAGCGAAACTTAGAGACGCAGATCACAGTGTTTTCCCTTGTCCTGAGCATGGCTTCGTCGTATACGGGACGAAAACGATCGATATCTACTCCATTGGGGATAAGTTGTACTCCAGGTAGTAGAAGATCATGGGTAGCAAGATACCCCTTCATACGTGTGCTCAATATAACCACCACTGCTCGTGTCTGCACGAGCAAAGAGCGCGTCACGTCCATAAAGAATTTCCCCATCCGCTTTAGTGGTTCTAGGTCACCATCAATCCATGTATGGCCATCGACCTGTAACCACGGTGCCGTGGGATCTAGTGGTCCTACTGCCAAGGTTACGTTAGCTAAAGATCTTGTTAGCTTCCCCGATCCTGTACTGCGGACGGAAATGATCAGTGGCTTTCGTGCTAGTCGGCAGACCAGGGTAGCGGGCAGTGCAAGTAGACTAAGTTGATAGACATGTAAAACGTCATAGTGATGACGTTGCGTCCAGAGAGTCCACCCCAGAACGACCTGTGCTAGTAGGTACAGCAGTTTTTGCATTGACTTGGGATACTTTGCCCGCTCTGCGAGTAACTTACCGGCAACGCGAATGACAGGCAGCCCTGACACCACTTCGCGAGAGGGCCATTCCTTAGCATGACGAAATGTAACAATCGTTGTGTCGTGACCTCTCTTGCACAGAGCTACACCTTGTGCTTTAGCCTGCATCTCAGCTCCGCCAACTAAGGGATCAAAGGTTGCAATAGCTATGTAGATGCGTAACTTCCTCACTCTTCAACACTCTTTAAAAGATACTGATAGAATTTAAGTAAGCGCTCTGCGATGCTCTTCAACTCATAATCGCGTATAATAGTTGCTCGACCTTCGCGGGCCAGTTGCTGTGCGAAGTCGGGGTTTTCTATGATACGGCGTAGAGCCTGGGCTAATTCAGCAGGTTGCAGTGGTGGCACAAGTAATCCATTGACACCGTCGTTGATAATGTCCTCGCTTCCACTCACGCGTGTGGCTATACAGGGTAAGCCACACGCCATCGCCTCTAACAAAGCGTTAGGCATACCCTCCCAGCGAGAGGGCAGCACAAATCCCCATGCTTCTTGCAGCAGGTTGACTACGTCCCTACGTAGCCCTAAGAACTCGACACTATCCTGGATACCATGTTCTGCCACGATACGTTCTAACTGTGGACGTAGTGGCCCTTCTCCCACTATGAGCAGTCGTAGTTTCAACTGTGCGCGCCATTCGGCTGGAGTATGCATTAACCTTGCCCATGCGTGTAAGAGCACATCTACACCTTTAGGGTATTGCAAACGTGTCACACAGAGAATATCCCGTTCCGGTCGTCTCACATCAGGACGACGTTGTGCTACTGGCCGGAATTTTTCTGTATCGACGCCATTAGGAATGTGTGTTACTTGTTCGGCACGAAAGCCGTGTAAGGTAAGATAGGCAAGGCTACGACTACTGAGAATGTGGTAGAAGGTGTCAGATTTTCTCAAAAACTCAATCATTGCAGCACCGCCCAGTGCCGATTGAGCTATATACGCAACATCGCCAGCCATCGCTTCTCTGAAATCGACTTTGAGAAAATCACTATCCAAGTTGAGGGTATCGGCCATCAGCGAAGCCGCCTGTTGCCTTTCATCGGCTCCTGAGGTAGGAACACTGACAACGACAGGCTTGCTCGTTATCTTTCCGACGAGTGCTACTACTGCTGCAATGGTTCCGAGTTGACAGACGTGAAGAAGATCGTATTGATGACGCAGTTGCCAAAGCTGTAGAAACAGCAAAACATCAATCGGTAGGTGGCCATATTTGCCGAGGCGTAACCATCCTTTGCGGTCGTAAATGCCACCTACACGTATAATCAGTAGGTTATCAAGCGTCTCTCTGCGTTTCCACTCTTTATTGTGCCGTAGTGTAACAATCATAACGTCTTGCCCCAGCGCTTGAAATTGACGTGCCTGCTTTTCTGCTCGAACCTCAGCACCTCCCACTAGTGGTGCGAACATAAAAGAAACTAGACAGATACGCATATGCTCTTTCACAACAAATCTCCTTACACAGAAGTCAGTTCTTTTTGCATCATTCGTGGTAGTGCCTCTAACGGACCCTCCGTTATGTCATCCTCTTGGTCGTTGCTGATCTCTTTGGTTTCAGGTACTTGTGGTGGTTCTACCTGAGACCAACAAAGTGCAAATGGTAGTGCCATAGCAATCCAGAAATAGATGCCTACAGACTGGTTCCAGATGTCGTTCGACTCATTGGATTGCACCAGCACGTTAAAAAAGATCGCCAACACTGCTGCCAGCAGCATACGCTGATCAAAAGAAGTATCGCGTACCTTAGTCAACAATGAAATAGCGAGTGCGACGAAGGTAAGCACCAGCAGTGTGACACCAATCAGGCCGTGGTCATAGAGTGTCTCCAGAAAGATATTGTGCGTCGCCGTCGCGATGAGACCCCGACCAAAGCCAACATGCACGCTGGTCAGCAAGAGGTCAGAACCCTTGAGTCCGTAGCCTAACAAGCGGGTCGCATCAAAGTGGTCAATGACTGCCTGCCAGAGGTAGGTGCGTCCATTCAACGTTGTGACATCCGGGTTGAGAAAGCGGCTAAAAATAGGTATATGGCTCACAGTTAGTACCAGATATGCTATAGCTGCTAGAGTACCAAATGTGCTGAGGATACCCACCTTCAGCTTCTTGGAGGGCAGGAAAAGCACTAGAATGATGATGCTGCCAGCAACGCTGAGATAAGCGCCGCGGCTGAAAGTGAGCACAAGTGTCACCAAAGAGAGTAAAGCCAGTAATACTCCGAAGATACGCTTATACCCTTGCAGCGTAAATGTCCTGTAAAGTATCAGTGGAAAGATGATTGAGAGAAACATTGCCAGCGTGGGAGGCGAATCGGCGAAAACCGAACTGATACGAAAGAGAGAAGTCGAAGTATCTACCACGCCCCCATGTTTGGTAAAGTAGCCGTAAATGCCATAGCAGCAGATAAACACCGTTATTGCTAGAAAGAGATCGATGAGTCTAAGCAAACGTTCGCGGGTCGTAATCACGAAGACTGTCACTACTGCGACTGCAACATAGTCTAGGTAGGTTGTCCAGATAGTAAAAAACTGTGTTGGGGGAATGTCTGAGATGCCAACGCCAAGTAAGACCCATAGCACAAAGGCAAGCAAAAACGCAAGGGCAGGCATGCGCTTGAGCGCCTCTTTCGTTGGCAGGTAGAATAACAGCAGCACCGTTGGCAGAGTTAAACCTGACAAGAAATTGTTGCCATTGAACAATGGAAGCGACGAGCCAATAAGGGCTGCAAGCAGCACCCATGCAACTAGCAGGTAGTAGCGATAGCGTAGGAGAAATAATACAACAATTGATCCAAACGCAATACGCAATGCCAGCAGATTATTAAGTACGACAGCGACGCTACCTGCTATGAAGACCGTGGCAGCAAAGCAAGCACGTGCGACGCGCCGCCGCACTTGATAGGGCACACGGAACCTAGAGAGATGCTCATTTTTCCAGATCACGCTTAATATCTCACGGGGAGGCGTTAGGAAGTAGAGTTTGCCAATAGCCGCACGTACCATCAATATCAGAATGACCATTGTGCAAGTGTATATCATTGATGTTGCCAGTGCGATGCCAAAGCTTTGCCAAAAGCTAACGAAAATGTAGTCAAGAATGGCATTGGCAAAGACACTGAAGATAGTGACATACATAAGCAATGTAGACTTACCAAGGGCGCTTATCGCCCGCGACATGATAAAACCAAGAGCCATTGGAGTAAGGCCGATAGCAAGTCCTATCAACGTGCTGGCTGTACGGGCTGTATCCTCAGCAGAGAACGAACCATGTTGGAAGAGTATCTGCACAAGAGGGTATGCTAACAAGATCATTACTGCTGTTATTGCTATAGTACCGATACCCACAGCCCAGCTATACAGGCGAAGGGTATCTTTAAAAGCCTTCATGTCCTTGATGGCGGCTTGGTGTGCGAGGTAGGGAAGAGCGGCGCGTCCTATCGAAGCAAAAATAACACCTGTCGGGACACTACTGAGTTTAAGTGCATTGTTAAGTGCTGCAATACTTCCTGATGACAGAGATGAGGCAAACATTTGATCGATGAGAGGACTCGCTTGACTGATAAGCGCTGCGAATAGATAGGGCCACGCTACTTTAGCTACAGCAATGACGTCAGGGTGGTGTAGATCTATTATAGGTCGATAGATAAGTTTAGCCTGATGAGCGCGTAGAATAATAACAAGCAACTGCAAGAACTGTCCTAATAGTGTACCGATACACAGCATCAGTACACCATATGACTTTCCTTCTAGTAGCACCAACAGTGCAGTTGTGATAGGTACTAGAACCCCAGCATAAGCTGGCCAGCCAAACTGACCTTCTGAATTGAGCAGACACTCCATAAAGCTATTGATCACCATAAATATGAGCACGGGAAAGATGTATGCTGTCAGGCCAACGGCGAGTTCTCTGGGGTAGGCTTTAAGCCCTGGAGCAGAAAAGAAAATCATCTGATTGCGAAAGACGAGCATGAGGATAGTAAAACTAATCATAGCTATCACGAGCACATTCAGTAATGTGCTGAAGAGCCGTGATGCTTGCCGTCTTCCTGCACGTGTACGTACACGTGTGTAGATAGGAATGACGGAAGCCTCTATCGCACTGGCAAGCAACTGTGCTAGCAAAAAAGGCAAAGCGGATGCAACAAAATAGGCATCCATCGATTCCCCTTGACCAAAGCGAGCTGTAACAACAACTTGATTAAGTAGCCCCACAATGCGTATGAGAAGGTTTGCTGATGCCAAGCTTAAGAGTGCGCGAAAGATATATTTATTGGCCGATTTGAGGCGTACGGCTACGAGCCGTGCGCTAGTTGTGCCAAGCGGCTGAGTGATAGCAGTATTGGAAGGTTGAGACATGCTTCTAACCGTTCTACAAGAGACTTAAAATGGAAAACTGATGCCTATTTGCTAGCGATCTCCTGCCGGTGCAAATGTGCGTCCCGAGCAAACGTATTAAACGTCCCGTTGACAGAAGATGGCTGTGGTAGTGTAGTCATTGTGAGAGCTGCACTTGGTCTGTACCGCTGTATACCGTTTTGATACTCGCGGATATCGCCGTATTCCGACCAGTAGCTCTTGTTGATGACCGCTCCTAAAAGTGTTGTACCAGTCTTGCTCAGCACTTCTTTAGCACGTGAGATAATCTTGCGTGGCGTTTTTGATGCGTCGACAACAAGAATGGTTGCATCGACATATGATGCTATGATCTGTGTGTCAGCTATCGGTAGCAGCGGTGACGTGTCAAAGATAACATAATCAAATTGTTTTGAGTTTCTAAACTGTTCAAAAAGTCGCTTGGCCAACTGCGATTGCAACAACTCCGAGGGATTAGAGAGTAGAGCTCCAGCGGTTAAAACACGCAACGAAGGTATTTCGGTAGCTTGACCTTCTAGTTCAACTTCGATGCGTGCCCACACCTCCAGTAGTGCATCTGCGAGTCCATGCTGGTTGTTAAGCTGAAAATGCTGATCTAGCACTGGATAGCGCAAATTTGCATCTACTAGCAGGACTCGCCTGCCCGACATTGCCAAAAAAGATGCCAAATTTGCTGCAACTGTACTCTTGCCCTCCCTTGCAAGAGCACTAGTAACCATTACAAGCTTGAACGGGTGAATTGCCTGCGCAACATTAACGTTTGCGCTCAAAATACGACTGGCTTCGGCCAATGCTGGCGTTTCCCCTGTGCTCTTGAGGTGCCGACGTGAAAGCGCAGGGACAATTGCCATGATATCCAACGTGAAGCGCTCTTGTATCTCCTCTGGGCCTACCAGGTGATCATCTGTCCACTCAAATAGGATGATCAGAGCCAGCGCCAAGCCAAGGCCTACTCCAGCCCCAATCATTGCGTCTAATGAGGGCTTAGGTTGAACCGGGTCTGTTGGGATAGGTGCGTCAAGGATATGAACTTGTACTACACCTAACTGTGTACTTGAAAACTGTGCAAAGCTTTGACCAATCTCGTTTGCTAGTTGTGCTGCTAGGCGTGGGTTGGTGTTCTCAACATCCAACTCAATATTCTGTGTGTTAGATTGCGGCTTAACGGCAATCATGGGTTGTAGTTGTTTCACTGCCAGACCATGCTCTTTTGCAACAGGCTCCAGTACCTGTGGAGTATTGAGCAACTGCGCATAGGTTGGCAACACTTCGAGAACCGCCGAGGTATTATCATAAGTCGATGGAGAAGTTGTTACAGCAAGAACCAGAAGCGTGGAAGCTTGATACACCGGATGCATGAACTTAGTGATAACATATGTTATGCTGCCACAGATCACTATTCCAACCAATAGCATCCAGGCCCATCGTTTTGCTAGCAATATATAGCGACTTAGCGAGCTATGCATGTTAAGTACCACCCTTGTCGAATAATAGTTTGGGAAAGCTACAATCTTAATTCTTCAGTTATTATTAGCTGACAGCAGCAGTCAGAACGCACTTACTTTTCATACATCTTAAAGATACATACCTAGCTATACGAATCAAGTTATCACTGATGTTGAGAAGAAGTTAAAAGTATGCTTTCGCGGTATAAATTTCTTATCCTTCTTAAGAATTATTCACTTCTTAGTCTTGTGTTACTTGAAAAATAAGTTTCTCCACCTATTTTGACATTACTTAACTGATTCACCACCTTAATGCACACCTTATCTCTACTGCGGATGTGGTATTTTTAGCGCAATTTATGGATAGTTCCCTTTTGGGGGTTAAACAGTGGAAGGTCTCTGTATGAGATTACAATTAGTTGCAAGTGTTATAGCTGCATGTGTGGTCGCTGGAGGAGTGCTAGGTATAGTACTGCTTAGCTCACCTTTTTTGTCTGGTATGAACAATGCGAGTGCTCTACCGGCGTTAACAACACAAGCAAATACGGGCAATCCCATTGTGCGCGAGAATGCTCATCCGGGGACATCCACTTGGCAAATCCCTGTTGCAAAGGTGTCTGTGGCACAGATTCAAGCCTATGCCAATTCGACCTACGTTTTACCTGGAAAGTCCATAAAGTTCTATGTTAGCACTCAGGAAGAGGGGAAGCCCTACTCACTTTGTATCTATCGGTTAGGGTGGTATGGCGGCCTTGGCGGTCGCCTAATGGCTTTTGTAAACAACCTTGTTGGGCACGCACAGGGTGTATACGACCTATCAAAACATACTCTAGTAGGGTGTATTTCTTGCGTAAAGAATGCACAGACTGACCTGCTAGAGGCACATTGGCAAGCCTCTTATACATTAACCGTCCCTGCTGATTGGACCACTGGGGTCTATCTGGCAAAGTTTATCGATTTGGATGGCATGCAGACCTATGTGCCTTTCGATGTACTTGAGGTGGACTCCTCCTCAACATACATAGTTGTCACTCCAGACACGACCTATGCCGCCTATAACAACTGGGGAGGAGCGAGCCTCTATGAAGCTGATGAAACCACAAATGCTGCAATACCCAGCGAGTCGGATGTCGCTACAAAAGGGACGAAAGTTTCTTTCGACAGGCCATACGCACAGGACGCAGGGGCAAGTCAGGTGCTTATCTATGAAGCAGATGCAATTCGTTGGATGGAGCGGCAGGGGTATGATCTGACCTATGCCAGTGATGTAAACTTGCATCAACTTCCTGATCTACTGTCTCATCACAAAGCCTACATTTCACTTGGGCACGATGAGTACTGGACCAAAGAGATGCGTGATCAGGTGGAGCGGGCGCGTGACAAGGGTGTGGGAATCGCTTTTCTTGGTGCCGATGCGGTGTACTGGCAAATGCGCTTCGAGCCAGATTCTGATGGAGTTCCTAACCGTACAGTGGTCTGTTACAAAGTTCAGACAGGCAAGGATCTTGCGCGTGATCCTTTTTATGGAAAGGGCAATACGCAGCTTACTGCACAGTGGCGTGATCCTGTGTTAGGACGGCCAGAGAACGCGTTAGTAGGCATTATGTTCTCTGACTTGACGCACAAAAGAGCTGGTTATTCGTGGCGCGTTGATCCAGCAGCAAAGACATCCTTATTGAATGAGACGGGTCTGCAACCTGGGCAGGAGTATGGGTGCGGTTTGGTTGGGTACGAGTGGGACCGCGTCTTCAACAATGGTTCTTCACCGCCTAACTTACATGTTATTGCTACTTCCATAGTACACAATGATCTAAACTCTCTTGATAGTAGCAACACCGCTTACTACATCGCTCAATCAGGCGCTATGGTTTTCGCTTCGGGATCTATTTATTGGGCTACCGCGTTGGATAGCTACCGAGAACAGTCGGATGCTGTTTGTGGCAACCAGAATAGAGCAATTCTTGGTATACAAGTGCTGATGGCTCATGTTATGGATAACCTAATTGTTCCTCACAGTGTCAAATAGTTAAGGGCTATGCCTGGTAGGAAGAGGTAAATGCGTAAGCAAATAGGAATATTCGTTGCCGGCTGTCTATACTACAGCGGACTAATAGGGGTATCGCGCTGGCTCATGCAGCATTCGGGGAAAAAACTCATCATTCTCAACTATCACCGGGCAAGTAGTGGGGATTTACGCTGCCACATGCTCTATCTGCGGCGTCATTACCGTATGTTACACCTGCAAGAGGCGCTGGAAGAACTCTTCTCGTCAAGCAATAACACCAGGTGCGATAGGCGAACTCCGCTCGTGCTCACCTTTGATGATGGCTATCACGACAACTACACTCACGCTTTCGCACTGGCCTGTGAGCTGCGTGTTCCTATAACCGTCTTTCTCATTCCTGGTTATGTAGAGAGCGGTGCCTGCTTCTGGTGGGGAGAGAAGCGTCGTCTCCTACGTCATGCTCAGGTAAATGAGATAGTCATTGAGGGTAAAACCCATCAACTGAACCTATCTAATGAGCAGGAGGCTCTCGGACAACTGATTGACAAGCGTCTACGTTACGCTTCTTCGGTGGCAGAGCGAGAGCAATTCCTCGGGTGGGTTCGC